>JBAXXD010000257.1:0-1532 GCA_037128135.1 Verrucomicrobiia bacterium | reverse complement strand
AAGCGGAAGTCATCTCCCTGTTCACAAATGACGCGGGCGGGGAGCGGGGTGATCCGCGCTTCCAAAACCGAGGACGCTCCCATGGCGGCAACGCGGATTTCCGATCTTCCTCCCTGCGGGCGGCTGGGATCCGCCCGCACCGGCACCCGCCTTTCCTCATGTGGTCCGAGGGCAAGCACCGGAATTTTTTCCAACGTCTCCGGGGTCTGGATTTCGACGGCGAGCGCGGAGCCGGTTTTATTGCCGATGAAAAATTCCGCGGTCCGATCGTTGCCTCCGGCCGGGCGAGGTTCGACGGACAGGCTCAACGGTTGAACATCAAAAATTGTGATGCCCTCGCCCTTCAATCCCACCGTGACCCCCGGGGGACCCTTGAAAAACAAGGTGCCTTTGTGCGAGCGTTCGGAATCCGGCTTGAAGAGAATGGTAATTTCCCTTGACTGCCCCGGCAGCAGAAGCAGTCGTTCGTCTTCCTGGAGGCTCCAGGGCGATGAGATTTGCGGGGTGGCAGTATAGGGAGTTCCTCCGGAATTGACCAGCAGGATCGTTTTGCTGGCAGTTGCGCCGCCCACCGCCACCCGCCCGAAATCAACTTCCCTCGTCACAACGATTTTCGGCGGAGCTTCCACGATGGAAATCTGGACCTCCGCGCGTGCGGACATGCTGGCCCCGAGATTTTGAACGGCATAAGTGAAGTGATCCGTGAAGAATTTCCCCTCGCCGGAGCTGAAGTATTCGATGGTTGCCGTGCCGGTCTCCGACACCCGCACCTCTCCCAAGCGCCCCTGCGCGGGGGGCGTGCGGATCAGATACCGGGTTTCCCGCCCCGCCACTCTCGCTCGCAGTGTGATGACAGTTTTCCCTCCTCTCTCCACCGTGGCCGACACGTTTTCTGCGAAGGACGGCCGGACGATCTCCTCCTTCGAGAGATCCTTTTTCGGAGTCTCCGCAAAGGCGCTGAACGTTCCGGGCATTGCGAAGATCGGAATGGATAGGATGAGTGCGAGTTGTCTGAACATCGGGATTTACTTCCTGATGTAAGAACCCGAGCGCAGCACCTCTTCATAGACCTGCTTATAGGAGCGAATCGAGCCGTCGCTGAAGATCATCAGGTTGCCATTTCCATGCAGGTCGCCGACCTCCATCGCCCACGGGATCTCCTTCCAACGAAACGGAGTGAACGACTTGCCGTCGAATAAACTCGGAAGATAATGGATCTTCGGTGCTGAACTGACCGTCTTTTCCCGGGCCAGCCGCCGCAGGGTCGGGCAGGTCCATGACTTTTGCGGCATCCCATATTCCAACAATGCGTCGGCCCAGAATTCCTCCTCGGCACTGGTGCCCTGGCCCACCCCCTCGGGCAATTGCGGCCACTGCCCGCGATCCTGCATGTAGCTGCTGAGTGAAACGTGCAGGTTGCGAAGATTCGCAGCGCACACCGGCGCCTCAAACCGGTTTAGTGAGCTCCGATAAATCCCCACCACCAGCGATGCCAGAATCGCTATGATAAAACACACCGCCACCAGCTCCAA
>JBAXXD010000256.1:0-1546 GCA_037128135.1 Verrucomicrobiia bacterium | reverse complement strand
TCATTTCTCCAAAACACCTTGCCAGCATCCGGAAGCTCGCGGGCGAATAGGTCGGTGCTGCGAGTGAATATTTTAGACCCCGTCTGCCTTCAATTCCCACGACCGGATTTTCCGGCATGCGATGTCCCTGCCACTGGTCGCCCGGCAGTTCCTCGAAACGTGGATGCCCAAGGAATTCCCCAGCAGCAGGCCGTCGTCGAGGCTCTGGAAATCCGCTTTGATCGGGTTCCTGATGGCCTCCGCGAGGAAATCGGGCACATCGTTGATTCCGCACGCCTGCATGTCCTTCTCCGCGCGGCCATCCGTTGCGCAGATCTGGAATCCTTCGTCAAGGATCTCTGAGCCCGGATAAATCGCAGAGGGGGTGGTTCAAGATTGCGTAACGCTTTGGTTGCCAGAGTTGGCGGCTGACCGAGGCATATCCACTGTGATCTGGTGAGGGAAACCGACAGCTCTGGCGGCCAAATGGTTAGCAAGATGGGCTGCCGCTCTGTGATTTCTCCGGGCTAAACGCCGCGTCATTGTCGCAATCCGTGGCCTCGCGGGTGGCGGTCGGCGACCTGTCGGACATTGCTCGATCGCCTCGATGATCTGATCGCGCAAGAATTGTCAGATTTTTTTAACATCAATGATGTTGTGATCCCAAGGCGCGCCGCGCAAATGTCAAAGAGCAAGAACCGGTACCTTTCCCGGAAAATATTTCTTGATGCCACATATAGCGCGGCTATATTCCCACTGTGATTCAATCTTTCGCCTGTAAAGAAACACTCAAGGTCTTTGCAGGCGAGAGATCGAAGCGACTGGCGGGGGAGATGCAGGCGGTTGCGTTTCGCAAATTGGCGCAGCTCGACCAGGCGCGATGCCTGAATGATTTGCGGGTTCCGCCGGGGAACCGTCTGGAAGCCCTGCGAGGCGGGCGGACGGGGCTGCATTCGATACGAATCAACCAACAATGGCGTGTCTGCTTCCGCTGGACCAAGGAAGGCCCGGCGGAGGTGGAGATTGCCGACTACCACTGAAAAAACCATGAAAACGAAAAACGATCTGCTTCCGATCCCGCACCCGGGCGACACCCTGCGCGAGGATTTCATGAAGCCGCTGGGGCTCTCGGCCTGCGCGGTGGCAAAGGGGCTCGGAGTGGCTCCCATTACCGTAAGCCTGCTGGTGCGTGGCAAACGCAATGTCTCGCCCGAAATGGCCCTGCGGCTCGCTCGTTGGAGCGGGGCCAGTGTGGAGTTCTGGCTGGGCTTGCAGGTTTTTTATGACCGCCGGGTTGCGGAGCGTGAGAAAAATTCGCTCATCCTTCGCGAAGTTACCCCGCTGGCGGTTCCCCAACCCGCTTAATGTCTGGCGCGTCGGGCACTCGATAGAAGATCGCCTCAATAGGAAGGCCAGCAAGAAGGGCAGATTATTGCCAACCAGCAGGCCGTCGTCGAGGCTCTGGAAATCCGCTTTGATCGGGTTCCCGATGGACTCCTTCGATGACCCCTTCGGGGTGCATGACGGCAGAATTATAAAGAACAGATACAAGGGAGATTTTTCTTGA
>JBAXXD010000255.1:0-1570 GCA_037128135.1 Verrucomicrobiia bacterium | reverse complement strand
AGGCGTGCGGAGTCAGAAATGCGTGAAATTTCCTCGCGGAGGCCATCAGGAACCCAATCAAAGCGGATTTCCAGAGCCTCGATTACGTCTTGCTGACGGGCGAGAAGTTGCCCCTCCTGCCGTAAAATGTCTGCGGTGCTCATGAAGTTCTCCTTTTGTTCTGCTCTACTGGGAATGGTGGGTTTTCTCCTCGGACATGGGCTGAACAATGGAGTCGGCCAGCGCCGCAAAACAAGCCTCTTGGAAGACCCTGATCCGCGCATAAGCGCAAGCAATGGAGGGATGTCGCCCCCGGCATCCTCTCTGCCACAGCAAGGGCGCCGAGGGCGACGCCCCTCCCTTTCATATATCGTTTGTCGAGCCGCACTCCCTGCGTCCCCCGTTCTTACGTGCCCGCTGATTTGGGGAAGATCCGCGAAGTTGCAACTTTCGGGCATGCGCCCGGCGTCCGGGCCGCCGCATGAATTCCGACCTGGCGGCGGAAGAATATTGCAAGGCATGTGCGCGGCGGGTAATGAGTCCCGGATGCGAATATTGACAACTGGCTTGTTCTGATGGCGGGGTTGTCAGGCAACACGCCGTTGTTCCAGCGGCTTGACAAATGGGCGGGCGTCGCGGCCTGTGCCGTTTGTTCTCTCGCGCGGAGGCTGGGAGTTTCGTCGGGGCGCTCCGGCGGCAGGAAAGGGCTTCTTTTTGTCAAGCTCGCCGAACAGGGCTCGACGGTTCTGGCGGGCGGCGCAATCCGGGACGCCGTGGAAAAATTCGGGCGCGAGAACGTCTATTTTTTGGTCTTCGACGAGAACCGGTTCATCCTGGACGCGCACGATCTGATCCCGCCCGAAAACGTGCTCGTGATCCGCACGGGGAGCCTCCCCGAGATCCTGGCGACCGCGGTGCGGCGGCTCGTCGAGATCCGCCGCATGCGGCTCGAGGCGCTGGTGGATCTGGAATTCTTTTCGCGCGCGACGGCCGCCTTTTGCTTTTTGACCGGAATTCCGAAGCGGGTCGGCTTCCACGCGTATTTCTCCGAGGGCCCGTGGCGCGGGAATCTTTTCACGCACCGCCCGCGCTACAATCCGCACATGCACACCAGCAGCACCTTCCGCGGCCTCGTCGCGGCGCTGGATGCCCCGGCGGCCGCGTTCCCGCAGTTTGCCTGGATCCCTCCCGATGCCGCCGTCTATGAGCCGCCGCAGTTCGCTCCCACCGCGGAGGAAACGGGAGCGATGGAGAAGCTCATCGCCGACCACTGCGGCTGGTTCCCGAAATCGCTCGTGCTGCTCAACGCCAATGCCAGCGATCTCCTCCCGCTCCGGCGATGGGCGGACGCAAACTACATCGCCCTCGCGCGCAAAATCCTTAAGTCCTCCCCGGATGTTTTCGTCGCGTTCACCGGCGGCCCGGACGAGGCGGACAAGACGGCGGAGATCGCCCGGGAAGTGAAGTCGGATCGCGCGTTCAGCGTCGCTGGCCGGACGACCCTGCGCGAGCTGCTGGCGCTCTACCAGCTCGCCGATGTGCTGGTGACCAACGACAGCGGGCCCGCGCATTTCGCCACCCTCACCGGCAT
>JBAXXD010000254.1:0-1628 GCA_037128135.1 Verrucomicrobiia bacterium | reverse complement strand
ATGCGGCGTCGCCCGGCACAACATCGAGCGTCGTGGGCGTGGACTGGATCGCTGGAGCCGGGATATCCTCGGGAAGAAAAAGCGGCGAGCGGCGAATCGGTTGCGCGGCAGGCTTCGGCATCCCCGGAACGACCGGCACAAAAAGCGAGGGCGTCGGAGTGGGTGCGGGCTCGGACGGCAGCCCGATGGATTCCGGCTGCTGCTGGGACATCATGTCCTGGGCGGCAAGCGGGGACATCCCGGCTACGAACACGGCGACGCAGAGGATGTGCCGCAGCAGGTTCACCGTTTTCCTCCCAAGGATTCGCGCACGGCCACCTTGGTCAGCAGCTTCAGGCTCGCGGAAAAATAGGGTTCGTCGGGCATGAGGGGCGGAATATCGCGCACAGTAAAGCGGGAGTTCGAGCGGCAGGCGAGAACAAAACTCGCAACCGTTTGCATGCCCGGAAGTGCGGGGTTGGGGCCGAAGGCATTGGATTCGAGATTGACGGTGGCGGGGATTCCGGCGACTGCGGGGAAGGTTTTCCAGAAATCTGCGAAGGGGATGAGGAGCGGGGAGTGGGGGTCATGCCATGCGATATGGAGGGGGACGCGGATGGCGTTGTAGCCGAAGTCGGGAGGAAACGGGGCGCCGAGCGAGTAGCTGCCTGAGTCGGCGAGAACCCAATCCGGGGTGAGCGACCATTTTCCGAAGCGAGCGGACGCGATCAGCGCGAGGCCGCTGGTTCCGAGTCGGCTCCAACCGCCACCCGGAAAGGATTTTTCGATCGTGTCGAAGGCTGGGAAAACATAGTAGGACGGGTTGAGGACGGTTCCGTTTTCCTTGATGAAGCCGTCTGATCCCGGGAGGAGTTCGGGGCCCTGCGGGGAGTCGGCGAGGGCGAGGCGGCGGAGTTCGGCGAGGAGTGCGGCGGCCGACTGGGCGTAGGAGTAGTCGGTCCAGCGTTTGGAGGCGCGGACGAGCGCCCAGGCGACGAGGAGCTCTCCATCGCTCGCGTTGTTGGGATCGGCGATGGCGCCTCCTCCGTCCTCGGAAGGCTTCCAAAGCCAGGAGAGGAGTTTGTCATCCGGGCGGGTCTGGAGGTTTTGAGTGGTCCATTTCCAGAGGCGGTCGAACGTCTCGCGATCTCCATACGCCTCGGCGAGCAGCATGCCGTATCCCTGCCCCTCGCTGTGGGTCACGTTTCCATTGCCGGTGTCAATGACGCGGCCCTCCGGGGAGATGAAGCGCCGCTGGTATTCCCTCCAGTCCTGGCGCGGCAACCTCCAGGGATCGTAGATCGCCGCCAGCCAGAAGCAAAGCCCGCCCACCACCAAACCCGCCGCAGCCAGGATCGCCAGAAGGTTTTTCTTTGCGGCCTTCACCTATTCCGGGTGTTCGCGTTTCCTGAGAAGCGAGCGGACTCCGAGCCCGAGCAGGATCAGGATGGTCACGAGACTGACGGCAAAAAACCAGGGCTGCTGGTCGAAGCTGTTCGTGACCTTGGTGACCAGACCGGTGGCCTTGTAGATAAAGTTGCCTCCGATTTTAGCGACGGCGAGCGAGTCGGGGCGCGCGCTCCAGACGGCCAGATCCCCGGCCAGGTTGTCCCAGAATTCCCGCTCCTGCAGCATGTTGATCCCGCCCA
>JBAXXD010000253.1:0-1679 GCA_037128135.1 Verrucomicrobiia bacterium | reverse complement strand
GGAACGCCCGGCGAGGGCCTTTGGTGCAGAACCCGGCGGAGCGGATCCGCTTCCGCAGCTCGGGTGTGTGGTCGGTCGGAAACTTGATCACGACTTGCCCGGCCTGGGCATCGTCGCGGATCACGATGTCGCTGATCCTCTCCTCGGTCGTCGGTGTGGCTTGGATGGCGAGCGCGTGTTCGAGCACAGCGCGGGTCCGGGCGATCCGGCTTTCCAGCTTCACGCTGCTGCCGAATTGGCGGGCGTTTTCGAGGATCGAGAGCCGCTGGCGCAGCATCGTCACCGCCTCGGGATGGGTGGCCCGGATATTGCGCAGCGGCTTCTCCAGCATCTCCCGCACGTAATCGGGCAGGCGCTGGTAGGCGGGGCGCAGAGGATCACCGGTCGGCGCGGCGGGCTCGGGCAACTCGTTCAGCACGGTGATCCCGTTCAGCGCGAGCATCACGTCCGTATCGGCATCGCTGAGGTAATCGCACGCGCTCATTTCGCCGCCTCCATCTTTGCGAGCAGCTCGCTCATGTTCCGTGGAACCATCTTGCCGCGCTCCCAATCGGACACCTTCGCTTGATCGCCACCCTCGCCGAGGATCGCCAGCGCCTCCCGTTGGTTCAGCCCCCGCTTCCGCCGCCACTGGCGCAGCGTTTGCCCGAAGCTCCGTCCGACATCCTCGCGCCGGGGCTCGGTTTTCGGCGGTTTCTCAGTCAGCTTTGCAAGGAGGGCGAGCGGGCGTCTGGGCAGCATCCGCTCGGACTCCCACACCCAGAGCGTCCGGGCCGTGGTGGCGAACCCCATCGCCTTGAGCGCATCGGCCGCCTGCCTGCGATTGAGTCGGTGGGTGCGCCTCCACTCCCGCAACCGCTCAGCGACCACTCCCGGCTCGACCGGGCGTTGCCGCTGCTTGATCACCGCCATTTCCTCCGCGCTCACCGGCTTGCGGATCTGGTGGAGGATTTCATCCACTGCCAGCGGCGTCATTCTGCCCGTCATCCCCTCGATCGACCGGAACATGCTCGCCGGCCACTTGAGCAACGCGGCGGCTTGGACTTGGGAAAGCCCGTTCCTCGCCCGCCAGATCTTGCACGCGGCGGCAACCTCGGACGGGCTGGCTTCCGCAATCGGCTCGCAGCCCCCGCGCATCCGGCGCAGCACCGCTTCCCGCGTCAGGTGGCACGGCAGGCCCCGCACTCGCGACAGCCACCCGCAGAGCGTGCCATAGGAAGTGCCCAGCTCGGCGGCAGCGGCCCGCTGGTTGGAGAAGTGATGCTTCTCGCACCATCCGGCGAGCAGCGTGGAAAATTCCACCGGGCTCATGCGGCCTCCTTCTTGCTGGCGATTTCCCTCACGCAGAGCCGCGCCGATTCCAGTGCCGTGTTTTCTCCGCGCCGGAACGTGCGGATCCGCCAGAACGTGGCGCCGTCGCCAGCGCTGGTGAACCCGCAGATTTTTACCCATCGCTTGTTCTGCCCGGTGAGCGCCTTGGCGAAGTGGATCACCACCTTGCCCCGCGTGGCATCGTCCACAATGAGGATGTCACCGTGGCGCTCGCTGCCGCCCGGATTCCCGTAGCGCAGTTCCTCATCTTTGATCCGGTTGGCTGTGGCGCAGGCTTTCCCGGACAGGCGGGCCACCGCATCAAAGTCCATCCGCTTCACCGCCTCCGTGATCGCCTCCCGCAGAAC
>JBAXXD010000252.1:0-1747 GCA_037128135.1 Verrucomicrobiia bacterium | reverse complement strand
TGTTCCGGGCAGTCCAACATGGAATGGCCGCTGGACAAGTCGCTCAATGCCGGGCAGGAAGTGGCGGCGGCGGCGCACCCCTCGCTCCGCCTCTTCCAGGTCCCCCGCACTCCCTCCGACCTGCCCATGGAAAATCTGCGCGGTGCCCGCTGGGCCGTCTGCTCACCGGAGAGTGCTGCCAAGTTCTCCGCCGTAGGCTATTTCTTCGGGCGCGAGTTGAATAGCAAGCTCGCTGTCCCTGTCGGCCTGATAAACAGTTCCTGGGGCGGAAGTTCCGCCGAGCACTGGATGACTGCCGCTGCCCTCGCTGGGATCCCGGAGACGGTTAAGCCCCTGAAAGACTTCCAGGCTCGGGCGGCTGCAGCGCGGGCCACCTGGAGTCCCGGCATCAACCAGGACAGCGTAGAAAACACAGGCTTACAACATGGCTGGGCCAGCTTTCAGGCGCCCGCCGACGGCGACTGGCGCGACATGGAATTGCCGGCAACCTGGCAGCAACGCGGACTGGATGTCAGCGGCGTTTTCTGGTTCCGCAAAGAAGTAGATGTCCCCGCCGAATGGGCGAACCGTCCCCTCAAGCTCGCCATTGGCGCCACCGACAAGGAAGACATTACCTATTTCAACGGCGAAAAAGTGGGATCCGTCTGTGAGGCAGACAATCAGATGTCCTATAGCTTCAAACGCGTCTACGATGTCCCGGGCAATCTCGTCAAGGCCGGGCGCAATGTCATAGCCGTCCGAGTCCGCAGCGACTTCTTCGACGGCGGCATGACTGGCCCTGCCGACTTCATGCAGCTCAGCTGCCCTTCACTCGACGTTCCGGCGAAACCGCTCGCCGGGATTTGGCGTTACGCCATCGAAAGCAACTACGGGTTCTGCCACCCTGGCATGCCCACCGAGCTTTTCAACGGCATAATCCGTCCCTTGCTCCCCTTCGCCATCCGCGGCGTCATCTGGTATCAGGGCGAAAGCAACACCACGAACCCGGAACTCTACAAAAAGCTGCTCCCGGCGCTCATTGCCAACTGGCGATCGAGCTGGAACCAGGGAGATTTTCCTTTCCACATTGTCCAGCTCCACAACTGGGACCAGCCCGCCCCATTCCAGGCCGGGAGCAAAATCGCCGCGTTGCGTGAGGCCCAGGCCCTGGCGCTGAGCGTTCCCAACACGGCGATGACGGTGACCATAGATATCGGTGAGGTCGACTGCCATTTCAAGAACAAGCAGGCCGTCGGGCAACGTCTCGCCGCCAGCGCTTTAGCCAAGGACTACGGCATGAAGGATATCCCCTGCCAAGGCCCGATCTTCAAGGCCGTCATGTTCAAAGGCAGCCGCGCCGTCGTGAGTTTCGACAACCCCTCCGGCGGCTTGGTTGCCACTGGCGGCGGCCCCCTGCAAGGCTTCGTCCTAGCCGGGGCTGACAGCGTCTTCCACCCAGCCAAAGCCAGCATCGACGGCGAGACGGTCGTGTTGGACGCGCCCGAAGTTCCTGTCCCCAAAGCGGCCCGCTACGCCTGGGCCGACAACCCTATCTGCAATCTGCATAACCAAGCGGGATTCCCCGCAGCACCATTCCGGACGGACAATTGAGCGGATTATTGGGACAGGTTACCAAAAGCATAAAAAGGAAACCCATGAGAATCTCACTTCCCCACAACATGATCTGCAAAAACCTATTTAAATGAAAATGCCTTGCACATACGTAACCTCATCCATGAAAAGACCACTCTTTGCTGCGCTCGCTCTC
>JBAXXD010000251.1:0-1792 GCA_037128135.1 Verrucomicrobiia bacterium | reverse complement strand
CCGAGCTTCTTGGCGATGATCTTGATCGTGTTCTTGTTTGCGCCGACCGTGCCGTCCGACCCCAGCCCGAAAAAGACCGCCTGCTTGAACGTCTGCCCGGGGAGCTGGAATTCCCTGTCGTAGCGGAGAGAGAGCCCGCTCACGTCGTCCTCGATGCCGACCGTGAACTCCTCCTTGGGCACCGCCGCCTGCATTTCCGCGAAGACCGCCACCGCCATCGCCGGGGTGAATTCTTTCGAGGCGAGCCCGAACCGCCCGCCGGTCACGCGGGGGAGCTTGCTCCACTTCGTCCCGCCTTTTGTGAAAACGGTCGAAGACACGTCGAGGAAGAGCGGTTCGCCGGGGGCGCCGGGCTCTTTCGTGCGGTCGAGCACCGTGATGTGCCTGACGCTGGCTGGCAGGGCGGCGAGAAATGCCGCAGTATCGAACGGCCGGTAAAGCCGGACCTGCAGCACGCCGGTGCGCTGGCCGATGCTGTTAAGATGGCGGGACGTCTCGAGCAGGGTCTCTCCGCCGGAGCCCATCACCACAACCACGCGGTCGGCCTCGGGATCCCCGGTGTAATCAAACAGATGATACGTCCGGCCGGTCAGCGAGGCGAACCGGAACATCGCCTCCTGCACGATCCCCGGAAGCGCCGCATAAAACGGATTCGCCGCCTCGCGCGCCTGGAAAAACGCGTCCGGATTCTGGGCGGTTCCGCGGATGCTCGGATGGTCGGGAGTCATCGCCCGGCTGACCATGGCGCGGATCGCGTTCTCGTCCATCATCGCGCGCAGGACGTCGTCGGAGATCATTTCGAGGTCGTTGATCTCGTGGGAGGTCCGGAACCCGTCGAAGAAATGCAGGAACGGCACGCGCGCCGGAAGCGTCGCCGCGTGCGCGATGCACGCCATGTCGTGGGCCTCCTGCACGCCCGCCGATGCCAGCAGCGCGAACCCGGTCTGCCGCACGGACATCACGTCCGAGTGGTCGCCAAAAATCGAGAGCCCGTGGGTCGCCAGCGCACGCGCCGCCACATGCATGCAGAACGGCATCAGCTGGCCGGCCAGCTTATACATGATCGGAATCATCAGCAGCAGGCCCTGCGAAGCGGTGAACGTGGTCGAAAGCGAGCCGCCCTGCAGCATCCCGTGCACCGCGCCCGCCGCGCCCGCCTCGGACTGCATCACGACAATTTTCGGGACATGCCCCCACAGGTTTTTTGTCCCTTTCGACGACCATTCGTCGCAAAGCTCCCCCATCGTCGTCGAGGGGGTGATCGGGTAAAGAGCGATCGTCTCGCTGAGCCGGTAGGCGACGCTCGCCGCTGCCTCGCTTCCGTCCAAACTCGATCTCACCCCGCTGTTTTGTTTCTGCATGGCGATACAAGTCATAGTAATATTTGCCGGTGTAAAGTGAAAAAACGGGCGCCTTTTTCGCGGCGTGCGTGGAAAAGCCGGGCGCGGGCGCCGGCGGATTTGCGGACAGCCGCCGGGCGTCTGCTGTTGACTTGCGGGCGCGCTTGGGACACGGTTTGTCCCATGCGAAACAAAATGCCCGCCGTCCGGCTCCCCCGCGGAGAAAAGCGCGGCGCCTCCTCCCGCAGCACCCGCCCGCCCTACGCGCGGATGATTAAGATCCACGAGATGCTCGCCGCCGGAAAATTTCCGAACTGCACGACGCTCGCGGATGTTTTCGAGGTCTCCTACAAGACCG
Organism: Verrucomicrobiia bacterium; assembly: GCA_037128135.1. GTDB lineage: Bacteria > Verrucomicrobiota > Verrucomicrobiia > Chthoniobacterales > Terrimicrobiaceae > QYQL01. Next base: position 94 of record JBAXXD010000251.1, on the reverse strand, counting down.
TGCAGAGGGACATTGATTTCATGCGGGATCAGATGCTGCTGCCGATCGACTACGATTCCGGGCAGCACGGGTTCCACTACACGAAGCCGGTGAG
>JBAXXD010000250.1:0-1833 GCA_037128135.1 Verrucomicrobiia bacterium | reverse complement strand
TCTGGGTTCCGCGTGGTGTCGGCACGGCAAGGAGATCCTCGCGGCTGACGGTTTGAGCCCCGCAATGGAGAAGCATTCCTCGCGTAGGAGCCTGAGCGCGGGGAATGTGGTGTTCGATGATGTTCATTGGTTTTATCTGGAAACGACAAAGGCCGGGACATTGCTGCCCCGGCCTCTGCTTGATGTCGGTCAGATCCTCACGCCCTGAAGAGAACGGAGTGTCTGGCGGACTTGGTGGATTTCTTTCTCCCCGACTTTCTGATCCCGGACCGACTGCTTGAGCAGGGTCGTGAGTTCAGTGAGGCCGATGAGGGCTTCGCGGAACGTGGCCTTGAAGGCATCGAGTTTATCGATGGCGACTTCGATGGCTGGTTTGTCCGCTGCTGTTGTGGAGCGGTTGGCTCCGTTGAGGTGAGGCGTTGCCGCCCCGTTGGTGCGATGTCCGATTGTCTCGGTCATGGGTTTCCTTTCAGGTTGTGGCTCGCTGGGAGCCGGTGTTGTTTCTGGCTCTGCTGGAGCCGGTGTTTCTGCTGCGGTCACTGCGGGAGTCGGCTCTGCTGCTGCCTCTGCTGCTGCCTCTGCCGGGTCTTTTGCTGGTGAGGCATCTGCCACACGAAGAGGCATCACGACCATCTGCCTGCCTTCTTTGGTGAAGTGCAGGGGCGATAGGCCATCAATGAGCCCGATGTGGGTGAGCCCGTATTGGAACGCCTTGTTCAGGTATTCCCTGTTCAGACGGATCTGCATGTCCGGCCCTTTGGCCGTGGCTCCTTCGAGCACGATGCTGCTTCCGCCCGTGGTGTCTTTGACCGAGACGGTTCCGTTTTCGATCACGAGATCCACCGGCTGATCTTTCAAATCTCCGCCTGGGAGACCGTTGACGATTTCCGTGAACGCATGTTCTTCGGGCAGCGTGACCGTGGTGCGGTGATCCTGCGTGTTGGGCACGACCTGCCGCCAGTTGGGGTAGGTGCCTTCAATTGTTTTCATCGTGAGCGTCCAATCCCCTGCGGCAATGCGGACGAGCGTGGTTTCCATTTTCTTCGGGCCGGATTTCTTCTGACCTGCAATTGCCCACGGGACATCCACCAGTCCCCGCCACAAGAGAAGCTTGTGATTGGGGATCGTGGCCGAATCCGAGAGCGGCAGAGCGAAGCTGTTCGCGCTGAAGAGATGCCTGCCATCTGTGCCGATCATGTAGTGACCGGCAGGATCGCTGACATCCAACTGGACGCCGTTGAGGATGTAACGGGTCGCATCCGTGGAGGAGCAACCCATCGCTTCGGTGAACCTGCGCGAGAAGGATTCCGGCAGGGCAACGGTGTTGATTTCAAACGCCGGTTCCTCTGGGAACTCCTCAACTTTTGGAGCTTCGATGTTTTCACTGACCCGGCCCGTGCCGAGATCGCAGGATATTTTGCCTGGCTCGATGTTGAGAACTGTGCGGCCGTGGAACCTGCGGGCAACTGCCTGCAAGCGATCCAACGGGAGCAGGAAGCTCTCCGCCACGTCGCACTTGGCTTCGGGCAACTCGACTCTGGCATACATCTCCAGATCGGTGCCCATGATGCTGACTCGCTCCGGGGTGGCATCCACACGAACGCAACGAAGCTGTTCGAGGGGAGCTTTGCCGGAGACGACTTTGCTGAGACCCGCAAGCGCAGGCTTCAAATCGCTGACTGATAGACTGATCATATTTTTTCTTTCTGTGTTGAAACGGAAACGGCCCGCGTGTCGTTGTGACAGGCAGGCCGCTCCGTAGATTGTTGGTTGGTTTGTTACAGGATCGTCTTTCCCTTGGAGGGCAGACGGTTGACGTATTGGCGGATGAAC
>JBAXXD010000249.1:0-1850 GCA_037128135.1 Verrucomicrobiia bacterium | reverse complement strand
CAATCCCCAAGATTTGGCAATGCCATACAAGCGCTTCCATTCCGCCACGTCCATCGGAGGGTAGGCGGTCTTGGGGAACATGGCGTTGTCGGTGCGCCCGCGCAGGAAGATCGGCTTGCCGTTGACGGTGAATTGCCGTCCCTGCGCCTTGAACTCGCGCATGCCGAAAGTGGCGACCGAACTGTCACGGCTTGCGCCCGCTTTCAGGCTCGCCTTGACCTGGTAGAGATCGGGCGCGAATTCGCTCCAGAGCCGGACGTTTCCCCCCATCGCCAGCTCGGTCTCGCAGACGGCGGAAGCTCCCTCAGCCTGGAATTCAGCCGTCCCCGTGGCCACAGCTTTGGCCTTCGCATCCCCGGCAAGGGAGGCTTCCAGCAGGACTTCCCCCTTCTGTGGCTGCCCGGTGGCGTTGCCCACCGTCACGCGCACTTTGGCCGTGCGTTTTTCAACATTGGGATAGACCCGGACCGACTCAACCCACACGGGATCGGTCGCCTGCAATTCGATCCGCCCGATCACTCCGTTCCAGCGCCCCTGCATCCACGACTGATGGCCGGTATTAGGCCGCATCAAGGTATCGACGGCAACGGAAATCCGGTGTTTGCCGGGCGAAAGCAGCGCCGTCAGATCATGAAGATGCGGCGTGCTGAGAAAATCCTGCGCCGGGCCCGCGCTTTGGCCGTCCACCCAAACGCGGGTTGTCCGGCTTCGTTCCAGAAAGAGCGTGATCCGTTTCCCTTTCCAGCTTGCCGGGATTTCGACTTCCTTCTGATACCACGCGGTTCCCTTATCGGTGCGGCTCCACCCCTCGGGATACCAATACGCGAAATCCCACCCCCCCGAGCCTCCCCCACTGCCTTTTTTGCCAATGCCGTTGTCGCTCAGAGATCCGGGCCAGCGCACCACGCCGGTAAACGGCTCGTTGAACCAGGTCTTGGCTGTTCCCTCTTCTTTAGGATCGAGGCAATAGCTCCATTCACCGGCCAGGGAAACCGTCTCGCGCGCTTGTAGGCAGGAGGCGGCCATCGCCGCGATCAGTGCAAAGATGTATAATTTCATAGGGCTAAATGCGATTTAGCGACCTACTAAAGGTCTGGTAGCTTTGTGCGTCATCTCGATCCACACAGCGGCATAGCGGGCACCAAAGGTGCGCAGGGAAGGGGCGTCAAAATGCAGGTTGTCGACCTTGGGAGTCAATCCCTCAGAGCTGACAAAGCCGCAAATAGGGAGGCTCTTGGGAAGTTCCGAAAGGACCGTGCGGAGCTTGGCGGCGTTGGGCTGGGTCAAATAGTGTCCCAGTTCGCCGACGATGACTGGGACGTTTTCCGCGTGCAGATCGCTCCGTAGTTGTTGGATCATCGCGGCAAACCGCTCGTTGTAGGTCTCGGGATTCCCGGGAATGTCAGACTCGCCCTGGTGCCAGAGAATGCCGACCAAATTGCCGTTTTTCATCGCTTCGCGGGCGCGGACGATGGCGTTGGTGTAAAGTTCGCCGCCCGGTTTCCATTCGCCGAGGCTGGTGCCGCCGACAGCGCAGGGGATGAGGCCGACGGTGATCTTTGGATCGTCCTTGACGAGCGTGCGCGCGAATTCCGAACACAGCCCGACGCCGATCAGCGCAGGGCGGTCAAAATGCACCGGGTCTTTGGCCAATAACCACTCGTAATACTGGGTTAACATGAAAATGTGCGGGTTGGTGACTTGGTCCTGCGGTTCGACCACACCGCGCCCGGCCATGTTGGACTGCCCAATGAGCAGGAAAAGCTGCATGTCGGCGGGGGCCGTTTGGCCTAGGCCCGTCTTCTACAGTTTGGAGGGTCACATAAAGTAAGGATCCTTTATTGATGCGG
>JBAXXD010000248.1:0-1915 GCA_037128135.1 Verrucomicrobiia bacterium | reverse complement strand
ACGGCCGGATCCACATGCGCGACATTGATGGCGACCTGGAGGTGCTTGCGGGCGATGCGCGAACGCACGAGCGATATTCCATGGTTCGGGACTCATCCCGCTGGGAGCATTACGGGGCGTCGTTCCGCAAGGCGATCCCCGCCTACCTGGATTCCCTCCGAAACGAAACCGAGCCGCCGGTGAGCGGGCTCGACGGACTGCGCGAATTGCAGGTGGAAGCCGCCATGAAGCGCTCGATCGCAGAAAAACGTCCGGTGCGCGTCCAGAAAGAATTCCCTCTCATTTAACCAAAAGAAAATTTCACACCAACAGGTTCCTTATGAAAATTGTTCACTTGAAAGGCAAAAGCCAGGTCATCATCGAAAGCTCGCCAACCCCGGTTCCCGGGCCTGGCGAGGTTCTTATTAAAACAGCGATTTCCGCATTGTGCGGAAGCGAAATGTCAACGTATCGCACCGATGGGTGCCCCACAGGGAATCCGGGCCACGAGGCTGCGGGCATCGTGGTGGCGCTCGGGGAGGGGACCAAGGTGCTCCGCGAAGGGGCGCGCGTCGGAGTCAGCGCGATTTCAGGGTGCGGGCATTGCGACTATTGCGCGAACGGCCAGTTCACCTGGTGCAACGAGTTGAAGTTCCATCCCAACATGCATGCGGAATACTTCGTGATTCCCGAATCGGCCTGCCATGTGATTCCCGATGATGTGCCCTGGGGCCCGGGGGTCTTGATCACCGGGGATGGGCTCGGAGTTCCCTATCACACCTCCATCAAAATACAGGGCGAAGGAATCCATACCGTGGCGATCTTCGGACTCGGGCCGATCGGGCTGGGCAATGTCCTGGTGCAGTCGCATCTCGGCAGGCGCGTGATCGGAATCGACCGCTCCCCCGACAGGCTGGCTCTCGCAAAGAAAATGGGCGCGGCCGACGTTATCGCCGCCGACAAGGTGGAGGATGTGGTGGCGGAAATCCGCGCCCTGACCGGCGGCAGAGGATCTGATGTGGCCATCGAGGCGGCGGGTATCCCGGTCACTGCCAAGCAGTGTTTCCAAGCTGTCCGCAAGGGGGGCGTTGTTGTCTTTAACGGAGAACAGCCCTCCGTGGAATTATCGCCGAGCGAGGACTTCATCCGCAGGGACATCACGGCCATCGGATCGTGGTTCTACCACTTCAATGAGTATCCGGCGATGCTTGACCTCTATCGCAAAGGCTGCCCGGTCGGGTCGCTCATCACCCATCATTATTCCTTGGACCAAGCCCCCGAAGCCTATCAGGCAATGGCTGATGCGAAAACCGGCAAGGTGGTTTTCGAGTATCAATGACAGCCCTGCAAAAGCTCCTGACCCTCGAACAGGCACCCTATGTGCGTTATTATTGGGATGTGGGCGATCAGCTTAAAACCCACGTTTACCAGCGCTCTGTCGCCGCGTTTGCGCGGGGTGACGCGGCCCGCGATGGCATCCGTTCCCGTGCGGCACTCGGGCGGCGGCAGCGCGAGGTGCGAGACTTCTTTTTGAAGAGCCTCGGGGGATTGCCTCCGGCCAGCAAGCCGCTCAAGGCTCGGCTCGCTGGCATCGTCGCCGGTGACAGATTCAAAATCGAAAAAATCATTTTCGAATCGCGCCCCGGCGCATTTGTGACCACGAACCTCTATCTGCCTTCGGGGTTGAAAGGGAGGACCGGAGCTGTCCTTTTTCTCTGCGGTCATTTTGCGGGAGCTAAGCAAAATGAGGAGTATCAGGCGGTCTGCCAGACGCTGGCGCAGGCCGGCTTGGTGGTCCTTGCGCAGGATCCCATCGGGCAAGGGGAACGCTTCAGCTACCATAATCCCAAGACCGGCGAACAGGCCGTGAGCTGTTGCTGTCCGGAGCACGACTATGCGGGCGCACAATGCCTGCCCCTGGGGCATTCGCTCGCTC
>JBAXXD010000247.1:0-1916 GCA_037128135.1 Verrucomicrobiia bacterium | reverse complement strand
CCAGCAGCCTCGGGCGGGGAAGAGACAGGGACGGTCGCCACAAACGAGCGGCCGAGAAAAAATCCCGCGGCGATGCCGATGAGGCCGGAGAGAACGATGGGGAGGATTTTCATAAGGTGGCGAGTCATGGGTGGGTCACATTGCTTGGCGGATCAGGCGGGAACGTGTTGAAGAAGCTCCTCGGCCGCGAGCGAGGGGGCGAGCCGGCCGGCGAGGATTTCGCGCTCGAGCCGGGCGGAGAGTCCGGCAACTTTCGGATCGCTGAGAAACCGCGCGCGCAGCTCCTGCTCGACAAGCGATTGCCACCAGGCGATCGCCTGCTCGCGCCGCCGGAGGTCGAACCGCCCGTCGGCCTCGACGTGAGCGAAATATTTTTCGATCGCGCGCCAGGTCTCCGGGATCCCGGTGCGCGCGAGCGACGAAGCGGCGAGCACCGGCGGTTTCCAGCCCTCGGTCGCCGGGCTCAGGTATTGCATCACGCGCTCGAACTCAAGCCGCGTCGCCTCCGCGCGGATCCGGTTCTCGCCGTCCGCCTTGTTCACGAGCAGGATGTCCGCGATTTCAAAAATCCCTTTTTTCATCCCCTGGAGCTCGTCCCCGGCGCCGGCGATGAGGAGGAGAAGAAAACAATCCACCATCGCGCGGACGGCGATTTCGCTCTGCCCGACGCCTACGGTTTCGATGAGGACGACATCGAATCCCGCCGCCTCACAGACCGCGATGGTCTCGCGCGTCTTCCGGGTCACACCGCCAAGCGCTCCGCCGGATGGCGACGGACGGATGAAACAATCCTCGCGGCGGGACAACGTCTCCATGCGGGTCTTGTCGCCGAGGATGCTTCCGTGCGTGAGCGAGCTGCTCGGATCCACCGCGAGCACCGCGACCCGGCGGCCCGCATCGCAGAGGTGGTTCCCCATCGCCTCGATGAACGTGCTCTTCCCCGCGCCCGGAACCCCCGAGATCCCGACCCGGTGGGCGAAACCCGGACGCTCCCCGATCCGGCAAAGAATCTCGCGCGCCAGCGGACGGTGGGCCGGCGCGTTGCTTTCCACGAGGGTGATCGCCCGCGCCACGAGCGAGCGCTCGCCAGAAAAAATCCCGGCGACCAGTTCGTCCACTCCCGGCGCGTGCCGGGGTGCCCCTGCCTGGGCGATCCGCTCCGGCGGCGAGATCCCCGCCATCACCGTGGTCGCAAATCCCTCCCCTCCCCCCTCGGGAACCCACGGCGGACGTCGTTCAGTCTCTGACATACTATTGGCATACATGGAGCGCCCCTCCTCCGTCAATGCGCCCCTCCCTCACAAAAAACCGGGATGTCATTCAAAGACTGGTCGCATCCGTTCGAGGCCGCTCTCACCTGCCTGGCCATCGCGATCATCGGGAGCGGACGGTTCGGATGGGACAAGTCGTAAGCGGCTTCGGTCGCGGACTTCCTCCGCTCAACGGGCACAGCAACCGCTATTTTCCACGAATCATGGCAGCGAAGCAGACTCGGCTACTCGAAGCGATTCGCGGATGCTCCTCATGGCGGGACATCCAGGAAAAATGGAAGCGGTTTCCCGAGAAGCAGAAGGGCGACCTCTTTGAGGAACTCGTCAAAGCCTACCTCGAAATCGAGCCGGAATATGCGAGCAAGCTCAAGCGCGTCTGGCTTGGCCGGGAAGTGCCGCTGGCCGTGGCGAAGAAGCTCAAGCTGCCGGCGACCGACCAAGGAATCGATCTCGTCGCCGAGACCCACGAGGGGAATTTTTGGGCGATCCAGTGCAAGTATCGGCAGGAAACCGACCATTCCCTGACCTGGCGCGAGATCTCGACCTTCACCGGCCTCGCCTTCGGGGTTTGCCGGGGGGTCGACTTCGGGATCATCTGCTCGACCACCGAGCGCATCACCCATGTGCTCAAAGATCAGGAGCGGA
>JBAXXD010000246.1:0-1938 GCA_037128135.1 Verrucomicrobiia bacterium | reverse complement strand
CATGGGAAAAACCCTCTGCCAGCGCGAAGTCCCGCGCGAACAGGTCGAGAAGCTCCTCGCCGAAGGCAAGACCGCCCTCATCCAGCGGTTCATCTCGAAAAAAGGCCGCCCGTTCTCCGCGTTCCTCACCCTCGATAAAAAAACCGCCAAAGTCGGCTTCGAATTCGAACCGCGCAAACCCGCCGCCAAAAAACCCGCCCGACCGCGCAGCACCGCTAAGAAATCTAACGACGAGTAACTGGCCTCCAAGCCTCATGGCTACCCATGTGCAAAGCGCCGGAATCTACCTCGCCGACGCCTGATAGACATGATCCCATTCAAGTCCGATCAATCGGCGGAGATTTATTTCAAGTGCTTGTATCCCGGCGATCCCGAGTTAAAGCATCCCGTAGAGCCTCAAGAAATCAGGGAGTGAGCCCGGATTCGCATTATTCCGTTGTCCCGCCGGGAAGACCTCGTCCCGGAACACGTCCAGAAAGAACTGGATGCCCGGATGCGCCACCCCACCGAACGCCTCGCGGTCTATGAGCGTGCGAAGGCGATATTTGTTGCCGAGCGGGCGCGGCGCGGCGATTCCCTTGATCCAACCCGGAAGTTTGAAAGCCTCCGTCAGAGCATGTCCGAGTTGAACGCGATTCTCACCGTGTTCCCTCCCGAGATCCGGGGCAAGGTCGGGGGGCTGATGACGCTGGCGAACATGGGCAAGGATACGGTGTGCGGAAAATAATCCGGAAAAAGGTTTGCCGTCGCGCCGGCAGCGTCTATTCTGACCAACCCGCACGCGCCAGAAGGGTTGCAGCCGAACGATTTTTTCGAGAGGTGGCGGAAACTCACCATTAACCATCAACACTATGCCAGCATTGCAAGAATTGATCGCCAGCTCGATCAAGAATTATCGCGAAGGAAGTATCGTCAAGGGACACATCCTTGAGATCAGAAACCGAGAGTTCCTCGTGGACATCGGATACAAGAGCGAGGGAGTCATCCCCGCCTCGGAATTTGAAGACCCGGAGGAGGTCGAGATCGGCGACGAGATCGAAGTCCTTCTGGAACGGCTCGAAAACGACGAGGGAATGGTCGTCCTCTCGAAGGAAAAAGCGGCCCAGCGCCAGAACTGGGAAAAGATCGTCGGCGTCTTCAAGGGCGACGGCTTGATCAAGGGGAAAGTCCGCTCGGTCGTCAAAGGTGGGCTCATCGTCAACGTCGGCGTCGAGGCGTTCCTTCCAGCCTCGCAGATCGACATCATCCCCCCAAAGGATCTCCAGCAGTTCGTGGGAAACATCTACGATTTCAAAATCGTCAAGATCAACGAGGATCGCAAAAACGTGGTGCTGAGCCGCCGCGAGATCATCGAGCAGGAACGCTCGGAGAAGCGCCAGGCGTTCCTTTCCGGAGTCACCGTCGGCGACCGGATCAACGGCACGGTCAAAAACATCACGGACTTCGGAGCGTTCGTGGATCTCGACGGCATCGACGGGCTCCTGCATGTCACCGACATGTCATGGGCGCGTCTCAACCACCCGGGCGAGATCCTCAAGGTCGGCCAGCAGATCGAAGTCCAGGTGCTCGACATCAACAAGGAAAAGGAGCGGGTTTCTCTCGGCCTCAAGCAGATGCAGGCGAACCCGTGGGATCGCATCGAAGAGCGGTTCCCGGTCGGCCAGAAGGTTTCCGGAAAGATCACGAACCTCATGCCCTACGGCGCGTTCGTGCAGATCGAGGAGGGCGTCGAAGGCCTCATCCACGTCTCGGAACTCTCCTGGACGAAGCGCATCGCGCGGCCATCCGACGTCCTCACCATGGGGCAACTCGTCGAGGCGATCGTGCTCGGCGTCAACAAGGAGGAGCAGAAAATCTCGCTCGGCGTCCGCCAGCTCGAGCCGAATCCGTGGGATGAGATCGAGCTCCGCTACATGATCGGCAAACAGGTCAAGGGCA
>JBAXXD010000245.1:0-1976 GCA_037128135.1 Verrucomicrobiia bacterium | reverse complement strand
ACCTGCGCAAGCAGGGCGTCGAAAGCCCGCGCCTGAATGCCGAGCACCTCCTCGCCAAAGTGCTGGCAATGACGAACCGGATTGATCTTTATTTAGAGTTCGAGCGCACGCTCGGCGAGGCCGAGCGCGCGCCGCTGCGGGATCTCGTCCGCCGCCGGTCGGAGGGCATCCCGCTCCAGCACCTTCTCGGCACGGTGGATTTCCTGGGCTTCACCTTTGCCACCGACGGGCGCGCGCTCATCCCGCGGCCGGAGACCGAGCAACTGGTCGAACTCGTACTCGCCGAAGGGGAGTTCGAAGCCATCGTGGACGTCGGCACCGGCAGCGGGGTCATCGCGCTGAGCCTCGCGCTCAAACGTCCGGAATCCACGGTCACCGCCTGCGAGATCTCGCCGGACGCCCTCGCGCTCGCCCGGGAAAACGCGGAGCGCCACGGCATCGCCGACCGCATCACATTTTTGGAATCCGATCTTCTTTCGTCCGTCTCCGGCCCCCTCTCCGCGATCGTCGCCAACCTGCCGTATATCCCCACGGGCGATCTCGCCTCGCTTTCCCGCGAGGTCCGGCACGATCCCGCGCTCGCGCTCGACGGAGGAGTGGACGGACTCGACGCGATCCGGCGGCTCGTCGGCGAGGCCGCCGCAAAACTCGCCCCAGGCGGGCTGCTCGCCCTCGAAATCGGACACGACCAGGCCGCACGCGCCCGGGAGATCCTCTCCAAAGAAAATTTTCGGGACATCTCGCCTCGGCGGGACTATCAGAATGTCGAAAGGTTTCTCATCGCAAGGCATGGATAAAATTCTCGTTCACGGAGGCCGTCGGCTCAGCGGATCGGTTCGGATCAGCGGATCGAAAAATTCCGCATTGCCGATCCTCGCGGCCACATTGCTGACGCGCGAACGGTGCGTGATTTCCCGCGTGCCGGATCTGAGCGACATCCACTACATGCTCACGATCCTCAGCGAGCTGGGCTGTGAGGTCGAGCGCGCAAGCGGCGTCGTGACCATCAAGGCCGAGAACGTGACCACCGAGGCTCCATATGAAATCGTGCGCAAGATGCGTGCGTCGGTCTGCGTGCTGGGCCCGTTGCTCGGGCGCGAGAAGGAGGCCACGGTCTCGCTCCCGGGCGGATGCGTCATCGGCGACCGCCCGATTGATTTGCACCTGCGCGGGTTCGAGGCGCTCGGGGCCGCCGTCCGGGTCCAGTCGGGGAACGTCAAAGTCCTCGCGCCGGAGCTCCGGGGGGCGATCATCAACATGCGGGGAAAATTCGGATCCACCGTGCTGGGGACCGACAACGTGATGATGGCCGCCGTGCTGGCCGATGGGACGACCGTGATTGACGGTGCGGCCACCGAGCCGGAGGTAGTGGATCTCGCCAATTTTCTGATTGCGATGGGAGCGAAAATCGAGGGGGCCGGAACCCACCGGATCATCATCGAGGGGGTCAAAGAACTCCACGGCGCCGAGCACGAAGTCATCCCGGACCGCATCGAAGCCGGAACATTTCTTGCCGCTGCGGCGATCTGTGGCGACGGGGTCACGCTCACGCGCGTCGATCCCTCGCACCTCGCCGCCGTCACCGATCCTCTCTCGCGGGCCGGGTTCGTCATCGAGGCGGTGCGGGACAGAATCACGATCAGCCCGAACGGATCGCGCCGGCCGCTCCAGCTCGACGCCCTCCCCTACCCCGGGTTCCCGACCGACATGCAGGCCCAGATGTGCGCGCTCCTGGCGACGACCGACGGGATCAGCGTGGTCACCGACAACGTGTTCCCGCAGCGCTTCATGCACATCGCCGAACTCAAGCGGATGGGCGCCAACATCGAGCTCAACGGGCAGTCGGCCATCATCCACGGCGTCGAGAAACTCGGCGGAGCACCGGTGATGGCGAGCGATCTCCGCGCCTCGGCCGCGCTCGTGCTCGCCGGCCTCCAGGCCGACGGCATCACCGAGGTCAACCGGGTCTATCACAT
>JBAXXD010000244.1:0-2023 GCA_037128135.1 Verrucomicrobiia bacterium | reverse complement strand
GGCGCTGCCGCGCCAGAAGTCGGGCACCCTCTCCGCTGCGCTCCGGTATCAGTTGACCCGTTCGCTCCCGCTCATCTTGCCCTGCGGGCTGCCTCCGGCAGTCTCCCGAGCGGCTGCCCTCGCCGCCTGGGTGTGCTCCCTGCACCAAACATTCGACTGACCCGATCTACGAAGCGCTATCGCGCGGGTTTTGGCGAGGCGTCCCCACCGGGCGCTGCGCCGAAGTTTGTCTGGAAATTTGGCATGGCGCAGAGTAGAAAGGAAATCCATGAGCGACGCGCAGAGAAAAGTCTGGATGAGCCAGTGGAGGTCGGCCGCCATCGAACTCGAGAAGGTGCGCGCTCAGGAACTCCGCGAATTGAGCGAGCAGGGCTCCGCAGATCTTTTCAACAGATGCGGAATCCCGGGCTGTGATTATTGGATTTCCCCGGAACGCTCGCAGGCGTCCGGTCTCGTCGAACAGCAGAAATTCTTCATGAGGTCCGCGGAATATGCATCCGGCCATTGAGGCGGCGCTCGAATTGCAGGAATTCCTCGACCATCACGGACAGAGGTTCTGCATCATCGGCGGGCTTGCCGTCCAGCGGTGGGGCGAGGTGCGATTGACCGTGGATGCGGATGCCACCGTGCTGACCGACTGGGTGCGGGACGAGTTTGTCACCGACCTGCTGCTCGGCTCGCCATTCGCTCCCCGGCGCGCGGATGCCAGGGAATTTGCACTCAAAAACCGGGTGCTTTTGCTCAAAAACAAGATGGGCACCCATGTGGATGTCGCGCTGGGAGCGATGGATTTCGAAAATCGCTCGGTCCTCAGAAGTTCGCTTTGGAAAATATCGCCGGAGACCAACCTTCGCACCTGCTCCGCCGAAGATCTCTTGGTTCACAAAACTTTCGCGGGCCGCAGCCGCGATTGGACCGATGTCGAGGGCATCCTTCAGAGGCAGGGAGGAAAGCTCGACCTCGCCCTGGTGCGCCGCGAACTCGGGCCTCTTCTCGAATTGAAGGATGCGCCCGAGGCGATGGATCGGCTTGCAGCCCTCTGCCGCACCAACGGCCTGGGCTTCCCCAATCCAGCGGGTTAACAAAAGATGTGGCCGCGCCACCTGCCGCCGGTGGACCTGTTCCGGTGGGGACGGCTGCTCCCGGTGGGGACGGCTCGCCGCAGGCGTCCGTAGATTGATGGGGGGCGCTCCCGAAAGCACATTCCCCCCTACCGGGTGCTTGCTGCGCCTCTTGACACGGGCGGGCATCCGTGAAACATTGGCGTGACCTTATGAGAACAGCAAGCGTGAGAGACATCCGGCAGAATTTCCCCCGTGTCATGGCATGGATTGCGGACGGCGAGCAGGTGGCGATCACCATGCGGCACAAAGTGGTGGCGCGGCTGATCCCTGACAAACCGGCGGCGCGGGGCAAGATCGAAGCCCCGGATTTCGCGGCCATATCGCGGGAGATTTTCGGCGATCGGACGTTCCAAGGGGATGCGGTTGAGGCGGAACGGGAGGGGTACAAGTATTGACCTACGCGGATTCCAGTTTTGTTGTTTCGATTTACCGAACAACCGAGGGGATTTCCGGGCAGGCGCGGCGGCAGATCAAACAGGCCCCCGGACCGGTGATCGTCTCCCCTCTCACCCTGCTGGAAATCCGCAATGCCTTCAACATGGCCATCGGGCGCGGAGAGATCGGAGAAGCTGAGCGCGAGGCGGTGCTTGCCGACATCGAGCGGCAGATTGCGGCGGGCTTTTTCCGCATGGCGGACGTGAGCCAAGCGGACATTTACGCGAAGGCCCGCGAACTCTCCGACCGCCACACCCCGGCGATGCTGACCCGCTCCCTTGACCTGATGCACGTTGCAACCGCCCTGCTGAGCAAGGCCCGAGTCTTCCTCTCCACTGACATCCGGCAGCGCAAGGCGGCGAAAGCCGAGGGCTTGGACGTGAAGCCGTGAGTTATCCCCTTTGATTCAAAATCCGTGAGCGCGGGTTTTGGCGAGGCGTCCCCACCGGGCCTTCCGCGGCACC
>JBAXXD010000243.1:0-2080 GCA_037128135.1 Verrucomicrobiia bacterium | reverse complement strand
CCGACGGCGAGCGGATAGGGGGCGTTTTTGATGGCCACCGTGATGCGGTAAGATGTGCTGGCCGCCTTTTCTCCTTGGTCGGGTTTGAGATCGCGGTCCAGGGCGACTTCGGCGACACGTCCTGTCGCCAGCGGCGCGAGCCGGTCGGGGTTGTTGTTGGCGCGGAACCGAACCATCTGGCCGGGTTTGATGCGGTTGACCCGGTCCTCGGTGGCGTAGAGCCTTAGCTCGGTTCCGGCGTTATTTGTCAGCTTGAAGAGCGCCTCGCCCGCGATCACTTTTTCTCCGGGGAACCGCCTGGCCGTAGCGAGGATGGTGCCGCCTTCGGGCGCGATGATGTCGAGCCTTTCGAGATCCTGCTGGACGAGGAGAAAATTGCGTTCCAAGCTTTTCAGGCGGGCCTCGGCGACCTTTTCTTTTCCGGTTGCCTCTTCCCGCGTCGCCTTGCCGAAGGCACCGGTAAAGAGCTCGTGGGCCTGCTGGCTTCTCTTCAGCAGCGTCTCGGCGGAAATGAGCTGAAGGCGCACATTCAAAACCTCCGTCGCCGAGGCGGCCCCCGTCTTTTGAAGGTCGTTGAGTCGTTTCAGGTAGTTCTGCTGGATATCCTGGACTTCCTGCTGCTTCTCCACTTCCAGGGCGCTGAAAAGAAATTCCGGAGGAACCGGTGCGGCCTCGACTTTCCGGACGTTGGAGCGGGCGAGATCGAGTTCCGCCTTAGCCTGTGCAATTTCGCTCCCAATCCTATCGAGGGATTTCTTAATCTCCCACGAATCCACCCGGGCGAGGACCTGACCTTTTTGGACATACTGTCCGTCCGCTACGGAAACGGATTCCAGAATCCCGTCTGTCCTGTTGAAGACCAATGCGAACTCCGCGGGGCGCACTTCTCCCGGGGCATTCACGTATTCATCCATCGGGCTCAGGAGCACCGCGACGGAGCACACGACGGTGGCCACGGCAGCCCATATCAAGCCCAGGCTCATCCATCGGGGGGGGATGACCGGACGGAGCATCGAGGGAGGCGCTGCAAACTCTTTCGTGCAGAGCGGCGAGGCTGCGCGGAATTCGGAGGTTCCCGGCGTGTGGATGGAGGAGATCATTTGGGTTTGGGACTCCATGGCCGGCGGGTGGCTCCGCTCATCGGAATCATGCCCTCAATCTGCGCCTCATAAAGCCCGCGGTAGTGTCCCTCCGGCTGGCTCACAAGCTCGTCATGCGTGCCGCGCTCCACAAGACGACCCTGATGAAGAACAAGAATCTGGTCCGCTTGGAAAATCGTCGAGAGCCGGTGGGCAATCACCACCGAGGTGCGCCCGGCCATCAGGGCGTCAAACGACCTCTGGATCATTTTCTCCGTCTCGGTGTCGAGCGCGCTCGTCGCCTCATCCAAGATCAGAAACGCCGGGTTTTTCAGGAAGACGCGCGCGATGGCAATCCTTTGCCTTTGTCCTCCTGAGAGGCGCGCCCCGTTGATGCCCACCGGTTCCTCCAACTCGTTGGGAAGATCCCGAACCGTGTCATCAATATGTGCTGCCGCCAATGCGGCCCAGATCCGTTTCTCCGGGTAGGTGTGGCCCATGCAGAGGTTCATCCGGATGGTGTCATTAAAGAGAGTGGCATCTTGAAGGACCGCGCCCTGGCTTCCGCGAAGAGCTCGGAGGTCCCAATCCCTCACGTCGGTGCCGTCCATAAGAAGTTTCCCGTCCGTCGGCAGATACATTCCCATCAGAATGCTCGCAAGGGTGGTCTTGCCCGAGCCGGACTGTCCGACGAGCGCGACCATCTGCCCGGGCTCGATCACGAAGTTCAGATCCCGGAGGATCGGCTCGCTGGAGTTGTAGGAAAAGCACAAGTTCTCCGCGACGATGTTCCCCTGGAAGGAATCCGGGGAAGTGCTCTTCCTTCCGATGTAAATCTCTTGCGGAGTTTCCATGAACGCATCCACTTTTTCTGCGCTGGCGGTTCCCGCCTGGAGGCCTTGCCCAGCGTTGAGCAGAGTGCCAATCGGGCCCCACAGCATAGCTTGGTAGGCGTAAAACGCAAAAAAGGATCCGAACGAGATCTGGCCTTGGATTGCCAG
>JBAXXD010000242.1:0-2115 GCA_037128135.1 Verrucomicrobiia bacterium | reverse complement strand
CCTATCTGCGCACGGACAGCGGGGCCTTCTACGGAGTCGAGGGCGTTTCCATGGAACAATATAAAGGCGTTTCACCCTTCAACGGAAAGCCGTGTTTTTATTACACAAAAGTTCCTCCTGCCAAGCCGGCGGGTCAGAGCCAAGCCGCCGAAATCCATGAGATGGGAGCGGATCCGGTCCTCACCCCGTTCTCGGGCGGCACGAAGGTCTGGATTGATGCAACAACCAAACTGCCTGTCGCCGCCGCGCTCCCGGAGGGGCTGTGCACCTACACCTTCCTCCCCACGCCCGAGCAGCCTCTCGCCCCACCCCCGGATATTGCGAAATACTCGGCCTACATCAAAGCCATGACCATCCGAATGCAGAAAGAAGCCGCCGTGCGCTAATGACTCGTTAAGTAGAAACGGAAGTTGAACCACAAAGAACACGAAGTGCACGAAGGGAAGATGTTGTCGGCCTGAAAAATGATGGAGCGAGGAAAACCGATGACCCAACCCGCTCCGGTGGGGACACCCCCGGTGGCCTGCCTCCGGTGGGGACGCCTCGCCGAGGAGTCCGTCGCTCGATTTGAGAGGGAGCTGGCGCGCCAAAAGTCGGGCACCTACGGCGATGTGCCCCCACCAGGCGGTGCCGCGCAAAAGTCGGACGGCTCGGGCGAGCCATCCCTACCAATTATCGCCTCAGCCAAGGATGTCTGATCTTCGTGCCCTTCGGTGCGCCATCCGGATTTAGTTAATTCAAAAAAACAAAATGAAAAATACACAACACCCCGTATCTCCAAAGTCCATAGCAATCCTTGGCGCAGGTGGCCGCGGCACGGGATTCGCAGATCTCATCAAGCGGTTTGCCTATCTGGCAAGAGTGACCGCAGTGGCCGAGCCCAGGGCTGACTACCGGGAGGCGGTGGCGAGCGCGCACGACATCCCCCGCCATCAGGTGTTTTCGGACTGGAGGGAGTTTGTCGCCCAGCCGCGCATGGCCGACGCCGTGGTCATCGCCACGATGGACCGGGATCATGCCGGCCCCGCCGTGGCCTGCATGGAACTGGGGTATGACGTCCTCCTTGAGAAGCCAATGGCGACCTCGATTGAGGATTGCCGCGCGATCGAGGCCGCCCAGCGCCGCACGGGCCGGATTGTCGGAGTATGCCACTCGCTGCGGTACCAAAAGGGGTTCCGCAAGGTGAAGGAGCTGGTTGCCGGCGGCGCCATCGGGGAGCTGGTCACGCTCGACCAAATCGAGCAGGTCACCTACTGGCACCAGGCCCACAGCTATGTGCGCGGCAACTGGGGGAAAGAGGCTAATGCCTCGTTCATGCTGCTGGCCAAGAGCTGCCATGACATTGACTACATCTCCTATCTCGTGGATCGCCCGTGCCTGAAGGTCAGCTCGTTCGGCGCCCTGAATTATTTCCGGCGCGACAAGGCCCCGGCTGGCAGCGCGGACCGATGCACCGATGCCTGCCCGCTGGAGCCGACCTGCCCATACTCCGCCATCAAGGCCTACGTGCTCAAAGACCGCGAGAGCTGGCCCGCCTGCGTGCCCAGCGCCGATCATTCCTACGAGGCCCACATGGAGGCCATTCGCACCGGCCCCTATGGCCGCTGCGTCTGGAAGTGCGATAACGATGTCGTGGATCACCAGACCGTCAGCATGCAATTCGAGGGGAACGTGACCGCCACATTCACCATGACGGCTTTCACGCAGGACCATGGCCGGATGCTGCGCGCCCACGGAACCCTGGGAGATCTGCGCTTCGACCAGCACTCGATCACGATCAAGACCTACGCCGACAACAATGTCACCCGGATCGACCTCGCGGAGGAGGCGGGCGGACACGGGGGCGGAGATGCCCAGGTGATGCGCGAATGGCTGATGGCGCTGGTCAGCCGGGACGACCGACACCTGGTCGCCAACGCCCAGGCATCCTTGAAAACCCACTCGATTGTTTTCGCCGCCGAAAAATCCCGCCGAGAGGGAGTCACGGTCGAAATTTAATCACCCATGAAACTAATAAAAGCAGTTGCACCACGAAGAACACGAAGTTCACGAAGGGAAGATGGTTGCCCGGAAGCCTCGTCTTTTCCTGGCTTCGTGGCCTTCGTGACCTTCGTG
>JBAXXD010000241.1:0-2137 GCA_037128135.1 Verrucomicrobiia bacterium | reverse complement strand
CAAGAAAAATCTCCCTTGTATCTGTTCTTTATAATTCTGCCGTCATGCACCCCTTCAAACTCATCGGCATGCTCGCCCTGCAGGTAGCGTCCCAGTCGTAGGGCCGTGCGCAGCGTGGTCAGTCCCATGAGAATGAGCCCTGCTCCGAGAAAGAGCGGAACCACCCAGGTAATGGAATGCTTCCACTCAAGAAAAAGAAGCCCCCCAAAGAGCAGATGCCCGATCCCACTACCAAGAAACCAGCCCCAGTTCGGGTATCGGATGATCAGGGCCGAGGCGGTCTGGTAAAGCCCGTTGATGAGAAAGGCCATGGCGAACAGCCAGGGGATGGCGTTCTCCGACTCCTGGGGATAATCCGCAATGGCAATCCCCAGGATGACAAACACAGCGCCCTGAAAATTGTAAAACATCGGCGTGCCACCTCCTCCGGCCAGCACTGAGAAAGCCACTTTGGCGAGCCCGACGACAACCAGGACCCACCCGAAGGCTTCCATGGAGATCAGGGTGACCTTGTCCGAGGCGTCCACGACGATGAAAAGACCCACCAGCGTGAGGAGGCTGCCGAGTGCGGTGAAATACCACCGGCTCCTGTAGAGGTTCCCCGGACCGAGCAGCAACAGAGCAAGGTTCATGGGGAGTCTGTCGTGTCGGTTGAAGCGGAGTTTTTTTTCAGGTTCGCGCCGAGCACATTCAGTGCCTGGCCCAGATCCCGCAATTCCATCGCATCATTCAAGGGCGCGGCCGGCTGCCCGAATTTTCCTTCGGCATAATTATTGGCCTGCTCGGCGAGTTTGCGCAGGGGTCGGGTAATGGTGTCATCAAAAAAGCGATTAAGAAACCAGATCGCGGCGCCGCCCAGGAACAGATAGAGGACGAGCAACCGCCTCACCATGCCGTTCAGGGGTGACATCCGTTTCTCAAGCGGCCAGCTCACAATGAGCGACCAGTCCCCTCCTCCCCGGGCGGCTGAGAGGGACTTGATGGGAGACTCCACAATCCAGGATTTGATATGGCTGACCGGATCCAACATCGCCACGGTGTCCACCCGGCTCCCTTTGATGAGGTCCACCAGCTCGTTCATTTCGTCGTTTTCCCGCGGATCGGCTATCGGCTTGAGGTCCGGGTGGGCCAGGATCCGGCCCTTCAGGTTTACCAAGTAAGCCTTGCCTTCTCCGCCCGGCTTGAGGGTATGTAGGCTCTTCAACAGGGAATCCAGATCCAGATCCACACCGGCGACTCCGACCACCCGCCCCTCGCGTCGGATCGGCGCCGAATACGAAACCATGAGCGTATTCACCTTCTCGTAGATATACATCTTGCTCCATTTTCCGGCGCCGCTTTTCGCCGGCTTTGTATACCAATCATCGCTGGTGTATTCCGGAATGTTCATTTCCACCTCGCCGCCATCCTTGCGGAAGAAATATGGCGCGAAGCGCCCGAGACTTGTCAGCTCCGGGTCAAAGGCAATACAGACGCCGTAAACGTCCGGATTTTCGTGGAGGGTGCGGCGCAGGAGGCTCGAAATGCCGGCCGCGTCGAGCTGTGGGCTCGTCTCCGCCGCGCGAACCATACCTTCGACGATGAGACGGGCCGGGTCGAACGTGAGATCCATCTTGGCGGTTTCCAGCTCGGCAATCTGCCTCGCCTCGAGCTTCATCTCCGTGATCAGCGTCCTCCGGCCGGTCTGATAGCTCTCAAAAAGCAGCACCAGCAATGGAATGCCCACCAGGAAGGCGAGAAGAATCTGGATGCGTTTGCGGAGGCTCATCGGGAACAGGATGATCGGAAGCAGCCGCTTCCGAGAGCGACTGGGGGAATCCCGAACGGATTTTTCATGGGAGCAACGGAAAAGACCGTATCTTGACAGGCAGAAAGCCCTTGAATTCCTCGTTTGCTTCGTTTCACGGATCCCAACTTGCTACAATACTCCTAACCGAATCAAGTCGTTTCGTTCAGGATATGCGCTCTCGCTTAATGGCGGGATGAATTCCGTGCTGATTTTCGGATTCGATTTACGGGAAATGACGACACTTCCGCTATTGCCGACTGGATGCGCTGGAAGTACGTTTCGCGAATCTGAGAAACTGGCTCCGGAGGTAGGGCTCGAACCTACGACCAATCGGTTAACAGCCGACCG
>JBAXXD010000240.1:0-2146 GCA_037128135.1 Verrucomicrobiia bacterium | reverse complement strand
GAGGCAGTCGATCCGGTGGAGCTCGAGTTCGTCGTCGATCGTCGGGCGCGCGAGGAACCGCTTGAGCGTGGCCACGCGCATGTTCTGCACGTCTTTGAAGGCCATGTGGTTTTTTACTCCGGCTGCGGTCGCTTCGGTCGCGGCGTTGGAAAACCGGAGCCGGGCCAGGATTATTTCCGTCATGGAGGCACTCACCGACTCGTGCCCGTTGAAGCGGATCCTTCCGGTCTCGTCGCGGAAGAGGGTCGGCGGCTTTCCGATGTCGTGGAAAAGCACGGAGAAGACAAGCGGGATCGAGACCGATTCCGGAAGCAGGGAGAGCATGAGCCGGGTGTGGACGAACGCATCGCCCTCGGGATGGAACTCCGGCGGCTGCTCGCAACCTTTCAGCGCGGCCACTTCGGGCAGCAGGATTTCCAGAAGCCCGGACCGGTCGAGGAGGTCGAACCCCCGCACCCGCGACGGATGGAGGAAGATTTTCACCAGTTCGTCGCGGATCCGCTCCGCGCTGACCGCAACGATGTCGTTCGCCCGGGCGAGCAGGGCATCCCATGTGGCCGGATCGATCTCGAATCCGAGCACCGCCGCAAAACGGACTGCGCGCAGCAGCCGGAGCTTGTCCTCGCGAAACCGCTCCGCAGGCTCGCCGATGCACCGGAGGATCCCAGCCTTCAGGTCGGCTTCGCCGCCGACAAAGTCGAGGATCCGATTTTCGAGCGGGTCGAAAAATAGGCCGTTGATCGTGAAGTCGCGGCGCCGGGCATCCCCCTCGGCCGTCGTGTAGGTCACGGATTCCGGTCGCCGCCCATCGAGGTAGGCCCCGTCGGCACGGAAGGTCGCCACTTGGAATTCGGCGCCGTTTTCCAGAACAACAATCACTCCGAACTGCGCCCCGACCGCGACGGTCCTCGGGAAAAGGCTCTGGACCTCCTCCGGACGCGCGCTGGTCGCGATGTCGATGTCGTGCGCCTCCCGCCCGAGCAGCCGATCCCTCACGCATCCGCCCGCGAAAAGCGCCCCGTGGCCGGCCTCGCGCAGGCGGCGGACGATCCGCGTGGCGGTCGCCTCCATTTTTTATTTGATCGCCGCCCAGACCCGGTGGACGTCGTCGTGATCCTCGAGCGCCTGGAGGAATTCCCCGGCCTCCGCGCGCTGCGCGTCATCGAGCTGCGGAAATTGCTTTGCGACGTGGCCGAGCTCGCTCGTCACCACCGTCCAGCCGTTGTCCGCAAGCCATCGCGATGCCGCCGCCGTTGCCGTCCGCCCGGTCAGGAACCGGGCTCCCGTGACGCCGGACGGAATGTCGTCGTTTTCCCCGTGCGTCAGCGGAAGAAAATCATCCGCTCCCGCCTCGATCGCCGCCGCTTCGACATCCACCGCCGGATCCGGGTGGTGGGCCTCGACGATCCCGACGTGATCGAACAAAAATTTATTGCTGCCGGCGATTCCGAGCTGGCCTTTTTTGAAGAGGACGCGGATTTCCGGCGCGGTCCGGTTGTTGTTATCGGTGAGGATCTCGACGATGACGGGGACTTTGTGCGGGGCGTATCCCTCGAAGACCAGGTGCTCGAGGACGAGCTTCTCGCCTCCGATCCCGGCCCCCTTTTTGATCGCCTTTTCGATCGCGTCGCGTGTGACCGACGCCCTCCGCGCCTTTTCCACGATGGCAAACAGCCGGGCGTTCCCCTCGATGTCCGGCCCGCCCTGCTTGGCGGCGACCATGATCTCCTTCACCAGCTTGCCGACGACCTGGCCTTTTTTGAGGTTTGCGACCTCGCGCTTCGCATGCAACCATTGTCTTCCCATAGGCGGGCAACTTATCCGCGGCGGGCTCCGCGCGCAAACCCATTTCGTTTCCCTGTCGTTTACGCGGCTGATTCCCCGCGCGCGGCCAGCGCCTCCACCACGGCCGAAAAAACCGTTTCGACTTCGATGCTCTTCATGCAGATGTTGTCGCGGCAGGATGTCTGGCGGTTGTTCGTGGCACTGACGCACGGGCTGCAGGCGAGGCCGGCCGTGATCGTTTTGCAGCGCGGCAGGAGCACGCCGAAAAGCCGCGGGGTTTCCGGCCCGAAGAGGACAACGGTATGGATGCCGGTGAGGGTGGCGAAATGCGCGGGCCCGCTGTCGTTGGTCACCAGCACAT
>JBAXXD010000239.1:0-2176 GCA_037128135.1 Verrucomicrobiia bacterium | reverse complement strand
TCATGGGCGCGGTGGACGACGAGGATACCACCTACTTCAACGGCGTGAAAATCGGCCACACCGGCAAAGATACCAATCCGAAGGACCACTGGATGGCGCGACGAAGCTATCCCATCCCGAAAGAACTGTTCAAGCCCGGCAAGAACTTGATCCAAGTCCAGCTCCACGACCTCAATGATAGCGGCGGGATTTGCAAGGGACCGTTCTGCATCATTTTTGAAGACCCCGAGATTACGCAAAAGCGCAAGCTGGCCGACCGCCCCTACCTCTACGACGTGGGCCGGAAAGACGACCCCTACTGGCACCATGGATTCTAACCCAGCAAGAAAAGCTTAACTTCTGATGGCCTTGAAACGGAGTCCGCTCCAGACTGTCTGAAAAATAAATAAAGTTGACCAGGCGGATCCGGGGGGATAAATCTGGAAATCAATTCCATCCACGAACACTTGCCTCCCTATGGAAAAACCAAAATCCTGTATTGCCGGCTTGAAAATCACGCTCGCGGCCCTGTCCGCGTTGGCCATGACGACAGCCAGTCAGGCCGAAGTGACAGCACTTCTGTCAGATGCAGGAACGGGCAGGACACTAAGAAACTCCCCTTATTCATGGGGATATGCCTTCACACTCAGCAAAGACCAGATTCTTGTCTCTTTGGGTATCTATGACAATTCCAACGGGGGCAATGGCCACGTGGGAGATGGCCTTGCGGAGGCACACATTGTCGCTCTATTCGATCATTCGGGAGAAAAGATTGCCGAAGTGACGTTTGCGGAGGGAGCTGCCGAAGCGGATGAGGCGGGTTTTATTTATGCGACTCCCACATTGGGCGCAGGCATCACGCTGCTTGCAAATGCCACCTATACATTGGCGGCGTCAAAACCCACGGATGCGGATCCTTTTCTTTGGAGTGATAATCCTCCCGAGAATTCTCCGGGCACTGCCAGCGGGGTGACCATTTTGGGAGATCGCTATGGTGATCTGAATGCGGATGGCACACTGAAAGGCGTCCCAACTGGCACCTTCAAACCTGGCGGCGCAGCCGTTGGACCCAACCTGACTTTTCAGGCTGTTCCTTAGCGGTCTGCCATCGCGCCTCTCGCCAGACCATCTGTTTTGAACTTCCCCACGCATCAGTTAATGTTTTATTCCTAATATCATGAAAATCCGCATTGTACTCATCGCACTCATAGCATCCGCCGTCGCATGGAGCCTTGTTCCTTTTTCGCTTCATGCGAAAGAGGAGCAGGCGCTCCCGAATCCGTCAGCTCCGTTCCAGGTGCTCAAAGGCAGTAGGCTAGACCCGGAGCTGAAGGTTGGGACGTTTGTGCGCGACGGCAAAACCTATGACCAGCCGAGCTTGGTGATCGGCAACAAGCGGATAGGCGTTAGGGAAAGTGCCCGAGGGTTCGAGACGGACTCTGACCAGTTGGTGTGTCTCTTTGTGGACAACCGCCAAATCCTGAACTTCAGTTTCTGGGCGTCGCAGGCCGAATCGGGAATGGGTTTTCCCTTCAAACTCAAAGAAGGCACGCGGACTGAACTCAAGGCGAACGCAGCGGACAAGACGATCACCTATTCGAAGCCTTACGTTCTCCCTGGAGGAGGAAACGCGACGTTCACCTACACCCTCAAAGCGCTCACAGGGAGCAAGGTCGAGCTCAGTTGGGATTTAGGAATCAGCCAGGAGAAACTCGCGACGATGCCCAAGGACTTCGGCGTCGGGCTCTGGATGGTTTCGCCAGAAAACGACGGCTACCAGCCCTTCCTCGTCAACAAGCAACCGCTCCCGCTGGGCGATGCCTCAAAGCTCACTTCCAAAGAACAGGAGCTCCGGCATGGCGACGGGCTGGAGTTGATCTACGCTCAGGAGAAGCCGCTCCAGGGGTTCACTCTCACGCTGCCCGACGATCACGGGTTTGGCTTGAACGCGGCGGCGCCGAGCCAAGGGAAAAAGCAGGCAGGGTTCATCATCCGGGCGGGCTCGAAAACACTTCTGAGCCGAGACAAAGTGGTGATCGACTTCGGCGAAGTCGCCGGGAAAGATGCCGCCGCGCCGCCGGCTGTGGCAGGGATCGATTTCTGGGCGCGGGACGTCACCTGCGTGCCCGCGCCGACCACGCGCAACATCATGCCGAACCCGAGCTTTGAGCAGGGGCTGCGCTACTGGGGGTGGTGG
>JBAXXD010000238.1:0-2210 GCA_037128135.1 Verrucomicrobiia bacterium | reverse complement strand
CCTCGCGGGTGGTGCCATCGCTGCCAGAAGCATTTGCGCATGTGGCGTCGTATCCATCCGCTCAGGTCGTTCACCTCCCCCCGCCTGTCGGCAACCCGCCTTGGCTTTCGCTACGGTTGCTGTCACTGCTTCCGGTCATTGTATATGGTTTTTTTTCCTGACTTGTTCATGCCCATGCCGGGCACACTAGGGCCGACATCTTGTCGGCCTGCTGCACCGGGAGCCAATGAGACGTTGGCCCTACACCGTCTCTCATGATAAGAGTCCGGATCATTTCAAGAACTGGTATCAGGTCTCCTGATCCCTTCCCAGAAAATCATTGTGCCCGAAGCGCAGAAAAGCCGGGGCCTTGCGACCCCGGCTTTCCGGTTTGAGTTTATGTCTGTGCGTCCGGACTTAGTAGTCCATGCCGCCCATTCCGCCGCCGCCCGGAGGCATGGCGGGAGCTTTGTCCTTCTCGGGAAGCTCGGTGACGATGCATTCCGTGGTGAGGAGGAGTCCGCTAATGGAAGCGGCGTTCTGGAGCGCGCTGCGGGTGACCTTGGCGGGATCGACGACACCGGCCTTGATGAGGTCTTCGTAGAGCCCGGTTGCGACGTTGTAGCCTTCGGGGCCCTTGCGCTTCTTGACTTCCTGCACGATGAGCGCACCTTCCTGCCCGGCGTTGTCGGCCAGGGTGCGGAGCGGCTGCTCGATTGCGCGGCGCACGATCTGGAGGCCGATCTCTTCGTCCCCGGCGAGGCCGAGGTTGTCGAGAACCTTCTGGGCGCGGATGAAGGCGACGCCTCCGCCGGCGACGATCCCTTCCTCGACGGCCGCACGGGTCGCGTGGAGGGCGTCTTCGACGCGGGCTTTCTTCTCCTTCATCTCGGTCTCAGTGGCTGCACCGACGTTGATGACGGCGACACCGCCTGCGAGCTTGGCGAGGCGCTCCTGGAGCTTCTCGCGGTCGTAATCGCTGGTGGTCTCCTCGATCTGGCGGCGGATCTGGCTGACCCGGCCCTGGATGTCCGAGCTCTTGCCTTCGCCTTCGATGATCGTGGTGTTCTCTTTGTCCACGGTGACGCGCTTGGCGCGGCCGAGGTCTTCGAGACCGACGTTTTCGAGCTTGATGCCGAGGTCTTCGCTGAGGAGCTTGCCGCCGGTGAGGACAGCAATGTCTTCGAGCATGGCCTTGCGGCGGTCACCGAAGCCGGGAGCCTTGACGGCTGCGACCTGGAGTGTGCCGCGGAGCTTGTTCACGACGAGAGTCGCGAGCGCTTCGCCTTCCACGTCCTCGGCGATGATCAGGAACGGCTTGCCGCTCTTGGCGATCTTCTCGAGAAGCGGGAGCAGGTCCTTGAGGGAGCTGATCTTCTTCTCGTGGATGAGGATGTAGGCGTTGTCGAACGAGACCTCGAGGCTCTCGGCATTCGTCACGAAGTAGGGCGAAAGATAGCCCTTGTCGAACTGCATGCCTTCCACCACGTCGAGCGTGGTTTCAATGCTCTTGGCTTCCTCGACGGTGATCGTGCCGTCCTTGCCGACCTTGTCCATCGCGTCGGCGATGATCTGGCCGATCGTGGTGTCCCAGTTGGCGGAGACGGTTGCAACCTGTGCGATTTCCGAGCTGTCCTTGACCTTCTTCGAGATCCTGGCGATCTCGTCGGTGATGGCCGCGACGGCTTTGTTGATGCCGCGCTGGAGGCTGGTCGGGTTGGCACCGGCGGTCACGTTCTTGAGGCCTTCGCGATAGATCGCTTCGGCGAGAACGGTCGCGGTGGTCGTGCCGTCACCGGCGATGTCGCTGGTCTTGCTGGCGACTTCGCGGACGAGCTGGGCACCCATATTTTCATACGGGCATTCGAGCTCGATTTCCTTGGCGACGGTGACGCCGTCCTTGGTGATCGTCGGGCTGCCGAATTTTTTGTCGAGGATGACATTGCGTCCCGACGGCCCGAGGGTCGCCTTGACGGCTTTTGCCAGTTTCTCGACGCCGCGGAGAAGTGACTGACGCGCCGCTTCGTCGAATTGGAGTTGTTTTGCTGCCATTTTATTAGTATTAAGTATTAAGGTTTACGGTTTAAGTTTTCGGTGATGCAGGGCTCAGTCGATGATGCCGAGGATGTCGTCCTCGCGCATGATCAGGTAGGTCTCGCCATCCACCTTGACTTCTGTTCCGCCGTATTTCGAGATGAGGACTTTGTCCCCTTTTTTGACGGTGAACGGGA
>JBAXXD010000237.1:0-2227 GCA_037128135.1 Verrucomicrobiia bacterium | reverse complement strand
TCGCCAGAGGCCAGATAGCCGCATGACCCTTGGTAACTTTGGCGTCGTGCACCCTGCTCGGGCATGAGTGGGCCTTTGTTCTTGCGGAAGAGATCCATGAGCGATCCTCCGTCGCAGAGTTCCATGACGAAGTAGAACGCCCCCTTGTGTGATCCGCTTTCGATGAACCGGACGATATTCGGGTGGTCGAGTTGACGGTTGACCTCCATTTCGCGCTTGAACCGCAGAACAGCTTCCTCGGTGGCGTCCGCCTGCG
The DNA here is from genome assembly GCA_037128135.1 of Verrucomicrobiia bacterium. GTDB lineage: Bacteria > Verrucomicrobiota > Verrucomicrobiia > Chthoniobacterales > Terrimicrobiaceae > QYQL01. The sequence continues at coordinate 1,971 of JBAXXD010000237.1, read as the reverse complement.
AGAGCATGACCTTGATGGCGACCCGCGCACCGTCTTTTTGCCTGCGAGCCTGGTAAACTGCCCCGAAACCGCCACGACCAAGTTCTTTTTCCGCGACGTAGCCGGGGATGTTCAGGAGGGCGGGATTTTTCTCCCCGCCGAAGACGAGGGCGAACAACTGGTCTGGGGAGAGTTCGGAGAGATCGCCGGGTTTCATCCCCGCTTGGACGGCAGGCTGGGCAGCACCTTTTTCAATCGTGACGGAAAGATCCGTCTGACCGACGGTGATTTTGTCGCCGTCCTTGAGATCGACGACCGGGAATTGATGCTTCGCTCCCTCCTCCGGGGTTTCGCCGGACTTGCGGCCGCCGCATTTCTTTCCGTTGACGTAGGTGCCGTTCAGACTGCCGAGGTCGCGGAGCGATGCCTTCGGCGGGCAGGCTTCCAAGATGAAATGGTGCCGGGACACCAGCGTGTCGTCTGGAAACGTGGCGTGGCAGTCCGCCATGCGGCCGAAAAGGAACGTGTCGTGCTCGGTGAAAGTGAAGACTTTCCCCTTCGCAGGGCCTCGGGTGACGGAGAGCGTGACTGCCATGATGATGTTCTACGGTTCAGCGAGGAAAGCGTCAACCAGAGGGAAATTTATTCCTGCCGGAACGACTTCAGCAACCCCACGGAATCCAGCCCGCCGAATCCTTGGGATTCGAGGTGTTCGCGGAGTGCCTGCAAGGCAGCAGTGGCAATTTTGTGGACGCCCTGCTTCGTCATGCCGAGCAGGATGCCGATCTCCGAATAGCTGCGGCCCTCGGCGACAGCCGACAGAACCACCCGGTATCGTTCCGGCATCTGCGCCATTGCACGCTTGAGGGCCGCAATGGATTCCGCGCGGTTGACCTGCGTGCCGACGGATTCCTGCTTTTTGTCGGGTGTATTCTGAACCAAGTCCGTCTGGGTGCTTTGCATTCCGGCCGGTTGATCCAGCACGTATGCGTGGTGATGGTGATGCCGAACCTGCTTTTCGTAGAGGCTGCGGAGGGCGTTGCGGACGGCTTGGGCTGCGTAAGCGGTGAAGTCGCCCTTGGATGGATCGAACTGCCGACCAGCGGCGGCAAGTGCCTCCTGCGCCTGAATTTCGATTTCTGGGAGATCGAGGCCGGGGATATTCGAGAAATCGCGGGCGATATGCCGGGCAAGCGGCAGGAGTTTGGCGATTTCGGCGTCCATGTGCCCGGAGATACCAGAAACCAGGCGGCGATTCAATTCATCTGCCGAGCGAAAGCCGCTGGGCGGTGAAGCGGGGGAGGCCGGCGCGGATGATTTTTCTTTTCGTTCGTTTGATGTCGTATTCAACACGGCGAAACTCGACGGTGTTCTGGTCCGGCCGGTAGAGGACGTAGCAGGCACGGGGGTCTCCGTCGCGGGGCTGGCCGACCGCGCCCACGTTCACGAGAATCTTCCCGTCTGGCGGCAGTGGCATGATTTCTTTCCCTGTCCGCTGGGTGACTTGCCCGCCGGGGGCTTCCTGCCACCACAGCATCGGCTTGTGGGTGTGCCCACAGAAGGCGAGATGCGAGGGTTGATTGAGAAAATGCCTGCGGGCATCTTCTGCGGAGATGATGTAGGGCCATCCGATTGAACTCACCAGCGAAGAATGGGTAAAGACGGCCCCCTCGATTGCCAGATTTCTGGGCAAGGACTTGATCCATGCTCGATCTGGCTCGGAGAGCCGGGCGGAGGCGAACACGATACCAGCGGTGGCCGTGTCGTTAAGTTCCTCGGGCGGCTCAGGCAGGCAGGCGGATTCGTCATGGTTTCCCAGAAGCACTGGACAGCCGAGTTCACGAACCGCCCGCATACAGGCCTGCACGCTTGAAGCATAGCCCACGATGTCGCCCAGGCAGACGATCTGCGAAACCTCCTGCGCCTTCACATCGTCAAGAACAGCCGTCAGTGCCTCGAAATTCGAGTGGATGTCGCTGATGACCGCAATGG
>JBAXXD010000236.1:0-2229 GCA_037128135.1 Verrucomicrobiia bacterium | reverse complement strand
GGGTTAACCGGTCATTCGTGTAATACTTCTCGATGTCTCCTTCGAACGAGGTCTGGAAAGGAATATTGTCGGCGAGATGCCAGCGGTTCGCGCTGACATGGCCTTGGTTGTTTTCGTTGACCGGCTGGCTGTGCAGCGCCTGCACAAAGGTTCCGCCCGAGCTCCACGCATAACCAAAGTAGTCCTCCGACCCCGTCCCAAAGGTGGAGGGAAACTTCTCGCCGTCGACGAAGAACTTCTCATCTCCCTCTCCCCACCAACCGCCGAGCGGATTCCAAACGTGGAGTTGCGTCCCCACATACCGCCCCTTTCCCTCAGTCGTGAGAAGAGTCCAGTCGATGGCCCGATCTTTTCGCGTCGGGAGAAATGCGTCCCTATGCCATTTGGCGTGAAACCGGCCCATGGTTTCGATCGGCTTGTTGAGGGGCGCATGCGCCACTTCCCAGGTCATCGAGACGGGCTGCGCGCTGTCATTGCCGACTTCGATCCGGGCCTTGTCAGAAAATGGCATATACCAGTAACAGTAGAAAGTGCCGTCTTCCGAAATCCCCACAGGCAGAGTCCGAAAGGGAACAGCCCCCGCCGCCGATGCAAAGAAGTCTCCGAGCGGCGACCAGATCGCGGGGCCGCTTTCATTGTCCCAAGTCACGCTCAGGGTCAATTGCGCGAGCAGCGTCCGCTGTTCTTCGACATCCTTGGGAAGCGCCAGCTTCACCTTGATTGCCGTGATGGCCTGCGGCCCCTTGAGCTCCAGCGCCACAGATTTTCCGCCCGCTGGAACCGTGATGCTGCTGGTTTCCGTCTTCTGATCCGGCCGGTTGCCTGCAGGATCTTGTCCACACTGTCCCATCATGAGGTTCACCTTATCAAGGGCCGCCGAATCTTCAGTGGAAAGCGGAAGCTTAAAGGTCGGCGCGACAGTTCCCACTGGAAAGGTCGTATAGTTGAAATGGTAATAGCTACCCCAATCCTTTTCGGCAACAATCTTGCACGACTTTTGAAAAGGGATTGGGGTGTAGTTATTGAGCCCTCGCGCCGCTGTATAGACAAGATTTGGCCGCGTGAACGGTTCGTGGGTTCTGTCAAAATATCCGATGAACGGCAAATCTACGGTCGGGGACTCCTCTCCGTCCAAGTAGATCTTTACGTGGCCTTCCTTGGCTGTGGCGGCCCAGATGCGCCAGATGCAGCCGGGGCCCTGAATCTCAGCCATGACAACGCCCTCGCCTTCTTTTCGGATGATGCCGCCACTGTCACCATTGGCATCCCACGCGATGTAGCTGTCGGTGGCTTCATCATATTTGCTTCTCCGGTCGTAGCTGCTTGCCAGAGCTCCCTTTTCGCAGGGTGGTGGCAGGACCGCCAGGTGTTCCATATCGGTGAGTCGGCCGACCAAATCGGGGTAGGTTAACGTCTCTGCGGCACGACCGGTGAAAGGACCGGCGGCCACGCAGGCCAGGGCCAGGGCGAGTTTGCAGGTTCTGAGAAGGGGTATTTTCATAAAACCGAATTCTTCCATGAAAGGACTTGTTTTGGAATGGACAAAACTCTGAAATACCTGCATTTTTGTCGGATGCGGATGGGTTCCAAGATCTGGTTTTCCCCGCCGGTGGGGAAGGTCGCTCTGCGGGTGAATGGCATCGGATGGAAACAGCGGATGCCTGCCAGTTTTGTCAACCGCCCGAGCGGCACGGGGGATTTTATGCTGCTGGGGTTTCACGGCTCTGCGGAATTCCGAGACGCGACAGGCATGCGCCGGTTTGAAGGTCCCTCGTGCATTTTATGGAAGCCCGAGGATTCCCATTATTATGGACGGGCGGACGGTCCTATTGTTCATTCCTGGCTGCATGCCGAGGGCACTACGATGGCAGAGCTTGCGCAGCATGCGGGCTTGGAGCTTGGCGTGGGGCATTCGGTGGATGACCTGTCCCCCTTGGAACAAATGATTCAGGAGCTACATGGGGAAATGACGGAATGGGCAGAACCTTCTTTTGAGATTGCAAGGGCCGTGATCGACACGGGCCTTCGCCGCCTCTCTCGCCTTGTCCTGAGCCGGCCTCACCCCAATCTTCCTCCAAAAAACCTTCGCGATGCGAGGCTTCGGGTTGATAGCGACCCTGCCTCCGTGCTTTCTGTGGCGGGTATGGCAAGGGAGGCGGGGCTCTCCCGGCAGCACTTCACCGAATTGTTTCGCCACCACTTTGGCATGGCCCCCATGAAGTATGTTCT
>JBAXXD010000235.1:0-2259 GCA_037128135.1 Verrucomicrobiia bacterium | reverse complement strand
CACCGTGCCGGTGGACATCCAAGATTACGATTCCGAGGCAGCGGAACTGGCCGACTTGCTCGCCGACAACCGTCTTTCTGAACTCGCCGAGCTCGACGAGGACGATCTCAAGCGGGTTGTGGATAAATTGCGGGAGAGCGATCCCACGTTCGACATCGAACTCACTGGGTTTATGGAAGACGAGATAGCCAAACTTTTCGCCGACGCTGATCCCGCCGAAGACCTCGAAACGATCCCGCTTATGGAATGCCAGGCATTCGAGCACCACGATTACGTAGTTTTCATGTTTCACGACCTCCGAGACTGGATGCTCGCGCTCCAGCTCATCGGCGTGAAGGAAGTGGATTATTCAATCACCCGCAAAACCAAGAAAATCGGCATCGGCCGCGTCCTCAATGGAAAAAGACTTATCGAACTCGCGCAAAAAGCGGCCAGTGCCGCCTCCGCTCCAACCGCAGGGTAGTGAAAGTGGCGTCACGGCGGATTCATACCCCGCAAATCCGGGTTCAACTCCCGGCCCTGCAACCATTCCGGCAGTAGATTTCCCCGAACTCCGGGCGATTGCGATCCGCGTCGTCATCATGAGCCGAAACCGCCAGCGATCGATCACGACGCATCGGCTGTTCCCCTCTGCCACGCTTGTTGTGCCGGAATCGGAAATCTCCAGCTACGCCCACATCCCGCTTGAGAAAGTCGGGATCCCCGATGCGATCAGCGGGGTGAGTGCCGTGCGGAATTGGATTGTCGCCCACTTTCCCGAGGAATGCCTCGTGATGATGGACGACGACATTTCGGCCGCGATGTGCATGGTAGCCCTGAAAGTTCGAAAGCTCTCGGTCGAAGAAACCGCCGTCATGGTGGAAAATACCGCCCGATGCGCGTTCGGGGCCGGTGCGCGGCTATTCGGCTGGCATCAGCGCAGTGACCCACGGCTTTTGCAGAGGAACGATCCGTTCGGAGTGCATCATTGGATGGGTGGGGCAGTTGGGGTGATCGGAAAAGAAGTGAAGTGGGACGAACTCCTCAAGTGCAAGTGCGACATTGATGCCACGCTGACCGAGCTGATGCGCAACCGGCTCGTGTGGAATGAAGCCCGTTTTTGCTTTGCCCAGGAACGCGACAAAAACCTCGGGGGTAATTCCCTGTTCCGGTCGGAGGAACGCATCGCCGCCGAGAAGCGCTACCTCAAATCAAAGTGGAAAGCCCACATGCGATTCGAGAAATACAAAAGTCAGGATCGCGTGGTCGTGGACGTGAAGAGACGTCAGTCGGTTCACCTGGACGCCTGAAAATGATGCACCCTCAAAGCACCCCCGGAACTGCTACGGCCCCGCGCCTGCTCCGCGCTACCCTTTCCGTAATGAAGGAAATGGTGAAATTCAGCGATGGCTTTCTTGCTCTCCCAGCGAGAGGAGGAAGGCATGGGAAAGCCACTCTTCCGCCTTGGGCCACCTGATATGGAACTTTGCACGATCAGGAATTACAAATTCAGTGAAGTGTCGTCGGCGATGCAGAAAGCGATCCGCCGCGCCGATACCCAGCTTGCCGGATACTGGGCACTGGAACTGTGGGCGAGCGGGTTCGGCAACTATGTGTGGAAGCGGCTTCTCACCGTGAGTGCGGAAGATTGCTGGGGCCTGATCACAGCGGAGGTCAAGGCACTCCACGATTCCTACCTGATCGTGAATGACAACGTGCCGGCCCGAAAAGCCAAGGGCAGGATCTTCATTTCCAAAGCGGTGATCATCCTGTGCGCGGCCAAGAAGAGCCGTGATCCCGACCACCTTCAAAATCTCGTCTATGACCAGATGAAGGGCGTGGACGCCAGCACGCTCGCCGACGATCTCCGCAAAGCGCCCGAATACATCCCCATCCCCGGCTACGCATTCGACTGCCATACCCGCAAGGGGAAGGCATCAGGGGCGACCAAAGCGCAATTTTTCAGCGCGGAGCACGCCGCCCTCCAGCCGTTCCAACCGGGGTTGTTCGATGGACTGTTGGACGGCTGAGTGCTGCGAGGCACGCGGGTTTTTCGGCTTTCGGCATCCACCTATACCACCCCGGAGGACACCCGCCCGCCACGAGGCATAAACACAAGATCTCGGTATTTTGCGGCGGCGCAGCAAACGCATTCCTACGCCTGATAAACGCCATCCGAGGGGCGCGGGCGGCCAGGAACATTTCCGGTGCCAACATAGGGAGGGCGCGAAAAATGGTGAAAAATATGGTGTGATTCAGCGCTTCCACGTCGAGGCACCG
>JBAXXD010000234.1:0-2360 GCA_037128135.1 Verrucomicrobiia bacterium | reverse complement strand
GCTTCGCGAAGAACCCGCTCTATTTCGACCCGGAGAACATCGTGAAGCTGGCGATTGAGGGCGGGTGCAACGCGGTCGCTTCGACGTTCGGCGTCCTCGGCGCGGTCTCGCGGAAATACGCGCACAAGATCCCGTTCCTCGTGAAGATCAACCACAACGAGCTGCTGACCTACCCGAATGCGTTCAAGGAGATTTCCTTCGGGAAAATCCGCGAGGCCTGGGACATGGGGGCCGCTGCGGTCGGGGCCACGATTTATTTCGGATCGGACGACGCGCACCGCGAGATCATCGAGGTTGCCGAGGCGTTTGCGCTCGCGCATGAGCTCGGCATGGCGACCGTCCTCTGGTGCTACCTGCGGAACCCCGCGTTCCAAATCAAAGGCGACAAGGATTACCATGTCTCCGCCGACCTCACCGGGCAGGCGAACCACCTCGGCTGCACGATCCAAGCCGACATCATCAAGCAGAAGCTGCCCGAGAACAACGGAGGCTACAAGGCGCTGAACACCGGATCCTCGAGCTACGGCAAACTCGACGAGCGGATCTACACCGAGCTCACGACCGACCACCCGATCGACCTCTGCCGCTACCAGGTCGCAAATTGCTACATGGGCCGTGCCGGGCTCATCAACAGCGGCGGCGCCTCGGGCAAACACGACTTCGAAGAAGCCGTCTTCACCGCCGTCGTCAACAAGCGCGCGGGCGGCACCGGGCTCATCTCCGGACGCAAGGCGTTCCAGCGCCCGATGGAGGAAGGAGCCCGGCTCCTCCAGGTCATCCAGGACGTCTACCTCAGCAAGGACATCACGATCGCCTGAATTTTTTCCATCCGCACTATGTCACTAAAAATCGAAAACCTGCATGCAAACATCGGAGATCGTGAGATCCTCCGCGGCCTCAACCTGGAGATCCCGCAGGGCGAGGTGCATGCGATCATGGGCAAGAACGGCTCGGGCAAGAGCACGCTCGCAAAAGTGATGGCCGGGCATCCCGACTACGTGGTGTCGGGCGGCTCGGTGACGCTCGACGGGCAGCCGCTTTTCGAGATGGCGGAGCCGGACGACCGGGCGCGCGCCGGGCTGTTCGTGGCGTTCCAATACCCGATGGAGGTTCCGGGCGTGACGATCGCGAACTTCATCCGGGCGGCCCGCCAGGCGCGGCTCTCCGAAAGCGAGGAGCTCGACGCGGTCGAATACTACGGCGAGCTCTATGCCAAGATGGACGCTCTCAAAATCCCCCGGAACTTCACGTCCCGCGCGGTCAACGAGGGGTTCTCGGGCGGCGAAAAAAAACGTTGTGAGATCCTGCAGCTCGCGATGCTCGAGCCGAAATACGCGGTGCTCGACGAGACCGACAGCGGGCTCGACATCGACGCGCTGAAAATCGTCTCCGACGGGGTCAACGCGCTGCGCTCGCCGGCCCGCGGGTTCCTCGTCATCACCCACTACCAGCGGCTTCTGAACTACATCGTGCCCGATGTCGTTCATGTGATGGTGGACGGCCGGATCGTCATCAGCGGAGAGAAGGATCTCGCACTCAAGCTCGAGGCCGAAGGCTACGACTGGGTCGAAAAAGAGTTGGCCGCTATCGCCTGAAACCGCGATGGAAACCGATCCCCATCTCGACATGGACCGCTCGCGCGGCGACTTCCACTACGATGTCAATTACGAGTTCGACGCCGGGCTCGGGCTCAACGAGCGGACGATCGATTACATCTGCGACGTCAAGAACGACCCGGACTGGATCCGGAAGTTCCGCAAGGACGCGCTGCGGAAATTCGAGGGCATGCCGATGCCCACCCACTGGGCCAGCCACGACCTCGACAGCATCGTTTTTGAAAATATCCGCTACTATTTGTCGCAGGGCACGCAACCGAAGCGCTCGTGGGACGATGTTCCCGACGAGGTGAAGAAGACGTTCGAGCGGCTCGGCATTCCCGAGCAGGAGAGGAAATACCTCGCCGGCGTCGAGGCGCAGTTCGACAGCGAGTCGGCGTATTCGAACATCAAGGCCGCGGTCGGCGACCAGGGGGTCATTTTCGTCGGCTCGACCGAGGGCCTGCACAAGCACCCGGAGATTTTCCGGAAGTGGTTCGGGAAGGTGATCCCGACGGGCGACAACAAATTCAGCGCCCTCAACAGCGCGGTCTTCTCCGGGGGCTCGTTCATCTACGTGCCGCCGGGAGTGAAGGTGAAGCACCCGCTCCAGGCGTATTTCCGGATCAACGCCGAGAACTTCGGGCAGTTCGAGCGCACGCTCATCATCGCGGACGAGGGCAGCGAGCTCATGTATATGGAGGGCTGCACGGCGCCGAAGTTCGAGACCGCGACGCTCCACAGCGCGGTCGTCGAACTCGTCGC
>JBAXXD010000233.1:0-2379 GCA_037128135.1 Verrucomicrobiia bacterium | reverse complement strand
CGTTGAAATGTTCCTGATACGCGGACGATTCCTTGCCGCTGAACCTTGCCCATTTTGTTTGGAATTCCGCCGGGGTCATCACTGGCGGAATGGTTTACCCCGCAGCACCGGCGATGGCAAGCCGCGCCATCGCCGCTCTGTCAAAGATCCCGTCAAAGGGGACGGGTCACATTCGGAACGACTGGTGCCCGCGCTCCCTTGTAAAACCTCGTTTGCCATCAGTGCGCCTGGTGTTGTTCTGGCGGCGTCCCGCCGCTTGGAGAAAGGAGCCAAGCGGCAAGATGCCGCCTCCACGGGGTTTCATCGTAAGGATTCGGGTGGGAGCTCCGCTCACTCGTCAACCGCCCACCGGGGGCTGCGTTTATTCCAGCTTGAAGACGCGGTGGAGGCGCAGGAGTTCGAGCACGGCCTGCACGCCAGGCTGGACGTTGCGGAGGATGACTTCCGCGCCGTCCTTCGGCAGCTTGCGATAGATGCCGAGCAGAAAGCCGACGCCCGAGCTGTCAATGAACTGCACTCTTCCCATATCGACCGCGGCCCGCTTCACCGACGGATCGAATGACATTCTGAGATGTTCCTTGATCGAGGCCGAGGTGCCGGCGTCCAAGCGGGGGAGGCTGACGGAAATGTTCAGCACATCGCCAACCACTTTTGTCTGAAATTCCTCGTCCATAAAAAATATTCCTTAGCGGTTCGCGGGCACCGGTGCAATAGAAAACGACATGGAAAACGACAGGCGATGGCGATTCAGACTTTCGGAATCGCTGCTGTTCGGGGGGGGCGCTATCCGGGCTGTTTGGGGAGGGCAAGCTCGACCTTGAGCCCGCCGGTTTTCTCCGGATTGAAGCTGAGGCGGCAGCCGGCGCATTTGATCTGGGCCTGGCAGATTGCGAGCCCGAGCCCGAGCCCCTGCTGCTCGCGCGTTTCGCGGCGGAACTGCTTGAACGGCCCGATCGCGGCGATCTCCTCTTCGGTCATCCCGCAGCCGTGGTCCCGGCAGGTCACGATCAGCTGTCCGTCGCTCTGGCTCATCTTCACCTCGACCTTCGAGCCGGGCTCGGAAAAGTTGAAGGCGTTGGAAACCGTCTCGGAGACGATGCGGTTCATGCAGCCCCCGCAGTGCGTCTGGACTTCGATCGTGTGGAGGACGAGGTCTTTCTCCCGTCCGGCCGTCTGCGCCAGTTTGGTGGCGACCGACGTGACCAGCAGACCGGCTTCCACGGGGGATTTCGATAAAAACGGATCGCGGCCCGCGCTCAGCGAGAGGTATAAAATGTAGTTCAGAACCGTTTTTTCGAGCCGGTTCACGGACTCTTCCATGAGGTTGAGGATCTCCGCGTTCTGGGAGCCGAGCACCGCCGCGTCCGCGCGAAGGATTTCGATCCCGCCGATGATGCCGGCGAGCGGGGTGCGGACTTCGTGGGGAAGATTCGTCAGCTTCTTTTCTTCCATCTGCTGGCGCTCCAGTTCCGCGACGGCGCGGCGTTGTTCGGCGCGGTCGAGGCGGGACTTGACGGCGGCGAGGAGGCCCTCGCTCGTGAACGGTTTGCTGATGTAGTCGTCGGCACCGAGATTCATTCCCTCCCGGATCTGATCCCGCTCGGCGAGGGCGCTGAGAAAAACGAAGGGAATCTCGCTCGCCGACGGCATCTTCCGGATCTGGCCGAGGATCTCGTAGCCGTTCATTCCCGGAAGAATGATGTCGCACAGCACCATGTCGGGCGGTGAGGTTCGGAATTTCTCGAGGGCCGGCGGGCCGGAGTCAAAGGCGCAGACCTCGTAGCCGTTCAACGTGAGCAGCGTTTGGATGTTTTCCCTCAAAGGAAGATTATCTTCTATAACAATGAGCCTGTGCATGGTGGATATGTTGCGACAAATGGCGACCGGTGGAAATGCGAAATATCGGAAAACCGAAATATCGTCCGCCCGGCAACGACATCACTCTATGGTTTTTCGCGCGCTTTGCTATCCCGTGAATCGGGTATTTTTTGTGGTGGGCGGGAGCGGAGCGTCCCGACAAGTTGAGCGCCATGGGATGGAACAACCGTCTTGCCCGGCTGCCGGGGTTGTCTTACGATGGCAGACAGATGAGAACGTTGACGATTCGTTTGCCGGAAGTTCCGGCCCGGCGGATTGAGCGGGAATCGCCCGCCCGCAGGCAGTCAATAATCTCTTGCGTCAGGGACAGGGGAGGCCGGGGCTGAACCTCGTGGACGAGCTGAACTTCGGCCGCATGGACTGATGATGACCGGATGCACACTTTTGCTTGCGGCGGCATCGCTTCTCGCGAGTGTTTTTTTCAGGCGTCCCCGGCTGTGGGCGGGTTTTGTGGTCCTTGGCGGGGGTCTTGCGGCGGCGGCGGCGGTTCCGGTGCTGGCC
>JBAXXD010000232.1:0-2400 GCA_037128135.1 Verrucomicrobiia bacterium | reverse complement strand
AAGTGGGGCGACAGGTCCGCCTGCGGGTCGCCCAGGCCGCCGAGGTAAACGATGCCCTCCACTCCAGCAGAGCGTGCGGCATGGGCACAGTTGCGCGCGGCAACCCGATCCCGTTCCGAAAAATCTCCGCCGCCACCAAGACTATGGACAAGGTAATAAACCACATTGACATCGCGCATCGCCGCGCCGAGCGAATCAGGTTTCAGCATGTCGCCCTGCACCAAGTCTACCTGATTCAGCCACGGCCGTCCTTGTAGCCGGGACACATCGCGCACCAGACAGCGCACCCGATAACCGTCCGCGAGCAGGCGGGGCACGAGCCTGCCCCCCACATATCCGGTTGCACCGGTCACCAGAATGAATTTGGAATCAGACATGGCGGTTGCAACAGGCTATATTTCCGAGATGCGGTATCATTTCCCTCCGGCCAGCACCAGCGCGGTGAGTGCGGCCAGGCCGATGAGAAGGTAAAGGAGATAGGCTTGGACGGTTCCGTGCTGGACACGCCGCGCCGCGAGGGCCAGGCGCATGACGCCGCCGCTGGCCGGCTGGACGACGCGTTCGAGCACCGTCTCGGGCGTGTGTACGCGCCATGCGGATTCCTTCGGGAAAAGCTTTTCGGGCAGGTGCCCGTGCCGCATGGGGATCAGGATCCATGCGAACCATTCGGTGAGGATTCCCGCGAACGAACCCGCCGTGTATTGCATCCGGGCCGATGGCGTTGCGAACCCGCAATCCCATGTGAGCGAGCGGACGATTCCCTGCCTCCGCACGAGCCGCCAAAGCCCCCAGGCCGCAGCCGCACAAAGCACCGCCAGCGCGATGTGGAAATTTCCGAGGGTGGCCAGCGGAGCCGGTTCCCGCGTGCCGGACCATGCCGGCTGCCACGCGGCCACCGCCCGCGCGATGCCCGGCCAAAAAAATGCGGGGGCCAGGCCGATGGCGACGCACGCCGCCGCCAGCGCGCCCATCGCTCCGCGCATTCCCGGCCCGCACTCGTGCGCTCGCGCCGCCGCATCCGTGCGCGGTGCCCCGAGGAAGACGACTCCGCAGACTTTGACAAAACAGGCCAGCGCGAGCGCTCCGGTCGCCCCGAGGAAAATCGCCGCCGGAATCGCCGCCCATGCCGAGGGCCCGCGGGTGAGTGCCGCATCGAAAAGCCCGAGGAAAACCAGCCACTCGCTCACAAATCCATTGAGCGGCGGAAGCCCGGAGATCGCCGCGGCACCGAGCGCGAAGAACCCCGCGGTCCAAGGCATCGCCCGCCAGAGCCCGCCCATCCGGCTCATCTCGCGCGTGCCGGTCGCGTGCAGAACCGAACCGGCACCCAAAAAAAGCAGGGATTTGAAAAGCCCGTGGTTCCAGACGTGGAGCAGCCCGCCGGCCATGAGCAACCGCCCCCAGGCCGCATGCCCGTGCTCGACGGCGACCATCGCGAATCCCACCCCGATCAAAATGATCCCGATGTTTTCCACGCTGTGGTAGGCGAGCAGGCGCTTGATGTCATGCTGCCCGAGGGCAAACGCCACCCCGAGAACCGCGCTCAGCACGCCGAGCGCCGCCACCGTCCACCCGGCACCCGCAGGCACCGGCAGCCACCCGCTGAACCGCACGATCCCGTAGATCCCCATCTTGATCGCCACCCCGGATAAAATCGCCGAGACATGGCTCGGCGCGTTCGCGTGCGCGGAGGGCAGCCAGATGTGCAAAGGGAAAAGCCCGGCCTTCAAGCCGAACGCAAACAGCGCGAGCCAGAAAAGCGGAGCCAGCCCGGGATAGTCGTGAAACGGCCCCAGCTCCCAGCTTCCCGTGCAGGTCGCCAAAATCACAAAGAGGGCAAAAAGGCAGACCGTTGAAGTGTGCGAGGCGGCGAGGTAGAGCCAGCCGGCCGCACGCACCTCCGCCCGCTGCCGGTCGAGCGTGATGAGAAAATACGCGCAAAGGGTGAAGAGCTCCCAGCCGATGAGGAAGTGCAGGCCGTTCGCAGAAATCAGGACGCTCCCCATGCAGAGCAGCAGCGCGCTCCACCAGGCGCGGCCGGCGCGGGCGGAGCGCGGATGCCCGGCCCAGTATTCGCAGGAATACACCGCGCCCGCAGAACCCACGACGGCAAGCAGCGCCAGAAAAACCGCGCCGATCGCGTCGAGGCGAAAATGCAAAGGCGATCCCCCCACAACAATCCCGCTCCGCCAGTCCCAGTCAGGCCCGCCGGCCAGCACCGAAACCGCCGCCGCCGCCGCAAGCACTCCGCCCAAGACAACCGATCCCGCCCACAGCCGGGGAACAAAGCGCCCGAAAAAAACGCTTGCGAGAAGCGAAGCCGCCGCGATCAGAAGTGTTGGTCCGGGCAACATCATCAGGCGGTGCTCAGTCCGCGAGGGGGTTCCACACGCGACGGAA
>JBAXXD010000231.1:0-2422 GCA_037128135.1 Verrucomicrobiia bacterium | reverse complement strand
TCATGGTCAAAGTGCGCGAGGGGAACACCGAGTGGGCGACCTACTTCCCCGGCGAAACCGAGGTGCGCGAATTCCACGAGGGCAACCGCGATCTCGGTCTCTACGACGATCCCGCGCCCGAACCGGCCGAAGGCGACGTCCTCCAGGCTGAACCGGTCGCGAAGGCGAAAAAAATTGATCCGACGGCCATCCGCCGCCGCGCGAAACTCATCGAACTTCACGAGTCCATCTCCGCGCAGAAGCTCATCGACGAGCTCGCCCGCAAGGGCCTGAAAATCGAGCACTATGCGGACAGCGACGCGCCGCTCTTCGAACTCGTCGAGGGCGACGGCGACAAGGCGGTCACACACCCGCTCTTCGCCATCCCGGAGATCCTCACCAAGGTCCTCGAAATCGGCAAGCGCGGGCTCTCGATCCAGCGGTTCAAGGGCCTCGGAGAAATGAACCCGAAGCAGCTCTTCGAGACCACGATGAATCCGGAAAAACGCAAGATGCTCAAGGTCGAGCTCAACGAGGACAACGCGGTCGAGGCCGACCGCATGTTCACCATCCTCATGGGCGACGTCGTCGAGCCCCGCCGCCAGTTCATCGAGGACAATGCTTTAAATGCGCGGCTCGATGTTTAACCCGGAGCAAGCCATCAATCAATCGAAAGTGCCACTGTCATTTTCCATTTCTTCCCATCGTATTTGACACTCGTGACTGCATGTGACTACATTTGGATATGAAACCTTCATCCCGCATCACCGACGGCGAGCCGATTTCGCAATCTCCTGTTTTGCGTGAGGTCACGACGTTTCCCGGCATCGGCGACACGATCAGCGTGCGAGCGGCAAAGGCCCATCTCTCCGCCCTCCTCACCCTTGTCGAGGGCGGACGCGAAATCACGATCACGAGCGGGGGAAAGCCAAAAGCGCGTATCGTTCCTCCCAAGAAAACGGATCCCCGCGTGCCGTTCACCGGCACACGGGAGCACCTGGCAAAAATGCCGCCCTGGCGCGGCGGCCCGACCGCCGACGAACTCATCCGGGCCGATCGGGATTCGAGGGGCTGGTAACCATGTATCTCGACAGTGCCATCATCGTGAAATTGCTCACCAAGGAAGATGACTCCGCCTTCTTCCAGAAAAATCTGGCCGGCCTCCGCTTTTCGATTTCCGAACTTTCCGAAGCGGAGGTTCTGTCCGCTCTTCTTGGAAAAGAGCGAGCCAAGTTCCTCACTCCGACTCAGCGAAAAATGGCATGGACGGAATTCCAAGAGCGCGTCGCGAGCCGCGAGTTTTACATGTTGCCGCTGCATTCTGCCACGCTCTCGAAGGCCGGAAATCTCCTCGAAGCCTGCCACCCGCACGTCGCCCTCCGCACGCTCGATGCCATCCACCTCGCCGCCTGCGACCTGAGCCGGGATTTCCCGCTCTGCACGACCGACCGTCGGATGCGCGAGGCGGCCGGCTTTTTGAAAATTCCACTTTTTCCTGAAACCCTTCTCTAATTTTTTATGTATACGCAAAACGAAAAAGTCGAACTGGTGAACGTGGCCGATGAGATGTCGAGGTCGTTCCTCGACTACTCGATGTCGGTCATCATCTCCCGCGCCCTGCCGGACGCGCGCGACGGGCTCAAGCCGTCGCAGCGACGGATTCTTTTCGCCATGAACGAGCTTGGCATCCAGCCGACCCGCAAGCACCTCAAGTGCGCGAGGATCGTCGGCGAGACGATGGGCAAATACCACCCGCACGGCGACCAGGCGATCTACCCGACGCTCGTCCACATGGCCCAGCACTGGGCGATGCGCGAGATGCTCATCGACGGACAGGGGAACTTCGGCTCGGTCGAAGGCGATCCGCCCGCGTCGATGCGATACACCGAGGCCCGCCTCCACCATCTCGGCGCGGTGCTCATGACTGACATGGACAAGGGGACCGTCGATTTTGTCCCGAACTACGACGAGACGGAATCCGAGCCCACCGTCTTCCCGGCGGCATTCCCGAACCTTCTCGTCAACGGCGGCACCGGCATCGCGGTCGGCATGGCGACGAACATGCCTCCCCACAATCTCGGCGAGTGCATCAACGGGATCTGCGCGCAGATTGACGACCCGGACATCACGATCGACGGCCTCATGGCCCACATCATCGGACCGGATTTCCCCACGGGCTGCGTCATCCAGGGGAACGCCGGCATCCGCCAGTATTTCGAAACCGGCCGCGGCTCGGTGCGGGTGCGCGGACGCGTGGCGGTCGAGGAGGGCAAGGGCGGACGCGAGAGCATCATCATCACCGAGATTCCCTACAACGTGAACCGCGCGGAGCTCGTGAAACGGATCGCCGCGCTGGTGAACGAAAAAATTCTCACGGGGATCAGCGACGTGCGCGACGAGAGCGCCGAGGACACGCGGGTCGTCATCGAGCTCAAGCGCGACG
>JBAXXD010000230.1:0-2427 GCA_037128135.1 Verrucomicrobiia bacterium | reverse complement strand
GCGCGCTCCCCGGCGTCTTCCCCCTGCGGGGTCAACCTGCGGTGGATTTTCCGAGCGGCTGCCCTCGCCGCCTGGTTGTGCTCCCTGCACCAAACATTCGACTGGTCCCATTCACAATGCGCTATCACGCTGGTTTTCCCGCAGGCGTCCGTAGATCGAGCGAGCGACGCGGCAGCGCCAAAAGTCGGGCACCTGCGGCGATGTGCCCCCACCGGGGGCTGCCGCGCCACTTGCTTCTCGGACGCCTCGCGGAGCAACTCTGGTTTTCTGCAATAGAAGTCCACAAATGGACGGCTTGACACTCCGCAAATGGACGGTATATATTGCCTCGCATGGACGCAATGAAATCCTCGGCTTTTTTTCCTCGCCATCTTTCCGCAGAACTTGTCCGGGCACTGAGCGAAACCCCGGTTGTTTGCCTGCTCGGTCCCAGGCAAAGCGGGAAGACGACATTGGTCAGAACTCTGTCGCGAGCGTATGTGAGCCTTGACGATGAAAATCTCCTGAGAACGGCGAAGCAGGATCCCGCCGGGTTTGTTGGGGCTCTCCCGGATCCGGTGACAATAGATGAGGTGCAGCTTGCGCCCGCACTGCTGCGTGCCATCAAAGTCTCTGTGGATAACGATCGCCGCGCGGGTCGCTTTCTTCTCACCGGGTCCGCCAACCTCCTGCTTCTTCCCAAGCTGAGCGAATCGCTCGCGGGCCGCATGGAGGTTCTCCATCTTCAGCCGTTTTGCGAAGCGGAGAAGGAACGCCAGCCCGGCGGGTTTCTCGGAGCTTTTCTGCGCGGGGAAATCGCCCCGGCCATTGTAGGAGGGGACGAGGTTCCGATTGCCGGCATCGCGGCGCGCATGGTGGCGGGAGGATATCCGGAGCCTTTCGGTCGGACGCCCGCGGGTGCCGCCCGCTGGCATCGAAACTACCTCACCTCGATTATCGCCCGCGACATCTCGCAAATCGCGCGGGTCCGTGACGCGCGGGAGGTCTCCCGTCTGCTCGAACTGCTCTCGCATCGCACGGCGGCGCTCCTCAATGTCTCGAACCTCGGAGGAGACCTCGGCCACGACCGGAAAACCGTCGAGCATTATCTTGCCATCCTCGAACGGCTTTTCCTGCTCCGCACGTTGCCGGCCTGGCATCGCTCCGGAGCCAACCGCCTCATCAAGGCATCCAAGACGCACCTCATTGACACGGGCCTCGCCGCAACTCTGGCCGGATTGCGCGAGCAGGACTGGAATCTCCGGCGCGACCGTTTCGGATGCCTGCTCGAGTCCTTTGTGTTGCAGCAACTCGTCGCCCAAGCGGGGTGGACCGACCCGGATCTTCGCTTCTGGCACTACCGCGACAAGGATCAGGTCGAGGTGGATGTTGTGATCACTCGCGGTGAGGAAACATGGGGTGTCGAGGTCAAGGCCTCTGCCACGACGGCTTCTTCCGATGCCCGCGGGCTGCGGCGCTTCGCCGAACTCGCGGGCCAGCGCTTTCGCGGGGGCGTACTCTTCTATAGCGGGTCCAGCACTCTGCCGACAAGCGATCCACGCATTCTCGCGATCCCGCTCTCCCGCCTCTGGGACATGTAGCCCGGACCGGCGGCGCTGCCACGCCACCTGCTCCGGTGGACCTGCTTCGGTGGGGACGCCTCTCCGCAGGCGTCCGTCGCGTGATTGAGCGGCGCTGCCGCGCCAAAAGTCGGCCCTGCGGCGATGTGCCCCCACCGGGCGCTGCTCAGCGCGATTCTGCACGCCGCCAGGATTGAGGCGAGGAGCCGAACTGGGATTTAAAAGCGCGGGAAAATGCGCTCGCGCTCCCGAACCCGCATCGATCGCTGACTCTCTCCAACTTCATCGCGGGATCCGACATGAGCTGTATGGCCCGCTGGAAACGCATCTGGTCCTTGATCTGGTTGGGGGAAGCGTGCAGCACCTGGTGAAAAAGCCTTCTCAAGTGCGCCGTCGAGACCCCGGCGGCGCGCGCCATTTCCGGAAAAGCCGGATTCTCCTCCATCCGTTTGGCATACCAGAGGATCGCGGCGTTCACACGGCTTTGTTGGTAGCTCTGACCAGCCTCCGCAGTCTGGGAGGGCTCGCACGCGATCAGGCTGAGGGACATGAGGGCATGCTCGTAACAAATCATCATGCCCGGCGCGGGGCGGTTCCAATACCTTTCTACCTTGCGCGCCAGTTCACGGACTTGGTGAATGCCGCGCCGGTTCAGCGCGATTTCGAGAAACCCCTTGGGGTTGAGCAGGCGGGTCAACAATTCGGGCGCGGACGGGAAATGGAAGACCGCCACCTCCGAGCCCCGGCCCTTTTCGCCCACCCATCCGTGCGTGTGTCCGGGCGGGGAAATCCAGAGGCGATGGGCCTGCACCGGCTCCACCCCATCGGGCAGCGAGAGGCCGATCTTCCCCTTCAATACCGCTTGAAA
>JBAXXD010000229.1:0-2460 GCA_037128135.1 Verrucomicrobiia bacterium | reverse complement strand
GCAAAGTCCTTTCGCTGGTCGGTCGCCCCTGGCTCCACGCTCAAGCAAACGCTTCTGCCAGAATTTAGATGTCGGCTTATCTTGAAGAGATGGTATAACAAGTAGCGAAGCGACAAGCCAGGCCGGGAATCAAACTTTTTCCTATACGGGGGATGCCAACACCAGCACGGACAGTCGTACGGCGATCATTACATTTACAGGGTTGGGAGGGGTGACGCAGACACACACCATCATCCAGGCAGGGATGGCACCATTGTCCATCACCACTGCGACACTGCCGACAGGATATATCGGAGTCCCTTACAACCAGACATTGCAAGCTACCGGGGGGACAACTCCCTACACATGGTCCTTGGAATACGGAACTCTTCCTCCGGGACTGAGCCTCGACAGCGATGGCGTGATCAATGGAACGCCAACAGCGCTGACAGACTCCGTTTTGTTAGTGCGAGTAACGGCGAGTAACGGCGATACTATTTATAACTTTGTTGGCTTGAAAACAATCCCTGTCCCAGCCGCCCAATTTCAAGGAACCGTCCGCAATAATGGAATTCCGATGTCCGGCTGCACTGTTAGTGCTTCGTGTTGGGGTGAGTCAGAACCAGCGGGCGGGCCTCCTCCATTGCAGACACAAACCAAAACCGACAGTGCCGGCAATTTCACCCTGTCTGTGAGTGCGGGCGAGTGGTCTATCGGTTTCATGCCTTTCCATCCCGCTTTTGATCCCAATGCGAACAACATTGTGCTTTCATCCGGATACACAATGACGATTGCTGACGGAGAGACACGAGGGGGGATAGATTTTTGTGTCGTGAATGGCACGGGGACGATCAGCGGGAGTGTTGTGGATGAGGCGGGCATCGCCCCCACTCAGGCATTTGTTCAGGCATATGCGACCATCAATGGCCTCAACTACAGTGCAGCTAACGGGTTTGACGCCACCGGGCACTATTTTTTCCCTGTGATTGACGGTGTCTGGCACGTTAATGTCTGGAGGTATGATTATGTCCCGGAAAGTCCGTTTCCGATATATACCGAAATCTTTGCGGAAAGGAGTGTTTCGGTCACGGGCTCCGCGATTGTAAATTTTTCTCCCCCTCCGATCACTCCGCCATATGAGACATGGCACGGAAGCCGCTTCACGGCTGACGACGTGACGGCAGGATTGACGACCCTGACGGCGGATTTCGACCGCGACGGCGTGCCGAACCTGCTGGAATACGCGTTTGGCAGAGATCCGAAAGCTGCGGATACGACGGGCGTCACGCCGAATGTTAGCGGCGGCAAGATGCGCATTGCGTTTCCGCGCGATCCCGCCGCGACGGACATCACCTATACGGTTCAGGCATCATCGAACCTGTCCACATGGATCGACATCGCGCAGAGCACCGGCGGAGCGGCCACTGAGGCTATCAACGCCTCGGGTTGCACGGTATCCGAGGACGGCACCGGCCTGCGCACGGTGACGGTCACCGAAAAAGATGCGTTCACCGGCGCCGAGAGGTTTCTCCGTGTCAAAGTTTCATCGCCGTGATGCCTCAATTTCAGCACAAACCATCAATGAATACACACAACCAGCAAATGAAATCCGATACACAAAACGACCCAACCGGAAGTGTTGGCGCCTTGAGAGTGGCCGCACATGTTTCCGCCGTTTTCCTGATATGTTTCGTGCTTCAGGGATGCGCGGAGACATACGGACGGTATTTGTCCCCAGCCCAGCTGGCGCAGGTGCACAAAGGAAAATCCACGAAGCAGGATGTCGTGGCAGCGCTTGGGAATCCCGACTCTTCATCCGTTGAAATGAGCGGGAGGACGATATTCAATTATCAGTATAGGAAATTCACACCGGCACCTGTCGCCATCGACGACGCCCCGGTTGTGGGGAATTCCGGAAATATGAACCAGGAAACATGCGTCATTTTCAACCCGTCCGGGATTGTCACGGATATCAAGTCCAACACCAGTTCATCGGTCCACCGAGGCAAATTCGGATCGGATGGCACCGGGGCGGGAACGGAAGCATGGGCACCGGCGAAATTGCAGGGGGTCCCACAGCAGTGATTTGCATTTTGCCGACATCCGCTGCGAGTTGAATGCCGGAAACCTATCTGGCCTTTACTTACAAACAGCGGCTGGCCAGCACCGACCTAGCAAAAATTAACCCGAAAACGGTTTTTCTCTGCGGGCTCCGCGACTCTGCGTGAGGAACCGCCGGATCCGGGATTAAGGGAGCGCACAGCCTTTCCAGGCTGTGGCTTTATCGGTTGCCTCAATCCGGCGGGGTGCCTCTTTCGCAATAAGCTGGTGCCCGGGGTGTGCATGGGCAAGGATGCCAGCGGCACACAATCCATTTGCCCCACGAAAAATGACTGTCCTCGAAGTTCTGAATGCGGCGACCGGCCACCTGCGCAAGCAGGGCGTCGAAAGCCCGCGCCTGAATGCCGAGCACCTCCTCGC
>JBAXXD010000228.1:0-2579 GCA_037128135.1 Verrucomicrobiia bacterium | reverse complement strand
GCCGCGCCACCGGACTGATCTATCGCGTTTCATCAGTATCGGATTTATTTTGCTGGGTCGGGCGTCCTGGTTGCCTATCCGCTTTTCCTCGCGACAAGTTTACCGCGAACTTGAATTTCACGCTTCCCGGTTGAATCACCCTCCAGGAGGCGGCTCAACATTTGAAAGGATTGGCGCCCGATCTCCTCGAACGGCACATGGTAGGTTGTCAGTGGCGGATCGCTTTGGGCGGAGAGCGCGTAATCCGAAATGCCGACCACTTTCAATTGCTCGGGCACGCGAAGCCCGAGTTCGCGCGCCGAGGTCATGCACACGAGCGCGAGGAAGTCGTCCGAGCACACCACCGCCTCCAAGTCCCCTGCACCCTGGAGGAATTGCGTGGTGAACTGCTTCCCTTCGGCAAGCGGGTCTTTAAAGTTTGCTATCAGTCCGGGGTCGAGCAAAACCCAGTCCGGCTGGATCGGAATCCCGGCATCCTCCATGGCCTGCCGGTAGCCCAGATAGCTCTCGCGGGTGGATGTCACCCACGAATAGTTTGAGAGGAATCCGATCCTCTTCACCCCCTGCCCGAGCAAATGGCGAGTCATCGTCGAACCCGCATGAAACCCATCCGCAATCACGGTGGGACAGCCCCCTCCAGGCAGACCCAACTCCAGCACGACCGGAAACCGGCACCGGAGGAGCATCTCTTCGAAATGCAGGCGGTCCTGCAGCTCCGGCAGCACGGGATAAACAGCCGCCGCCTTGACATCAAATTCATCCAGCCTCCCGATGATCTCTCCTTCCTTGCGGAAATCCGTTCCCGTCGTCATGAGGACGACCCGGCGCTGAGCCAAATGCGCTGCCTCCTGAAATCCCTGTGCGATCCGGCGAATCCCCTCATGCTGCTCGCTCGGGCAGATGAATGCAAAGGCATCCAACTCCACCGAGCGCCCGTTCCCCCCCGGCGAATTGCGGATCACCCGCGTGCCCGCCCGTCTCTTCCGCTCCACCATGCCCTCATGCACCAGCCTTGCAACAGCCTTCCCGATCGTGGAACGGCTGGTGTTGAATTCCGAGGCAATATCGATTTCTGAGGGAATTTGGCTATCCACTGGCCACACCCCGTCCCGGATCCTCGCCACTAATGTGTCATAGACGAAATCCGACTTCGAGATAAGAATTGTTTTCATTGTGAAGTTTTCTCATTTATTGTCAGACATATCAAGATATTTTTATAAAAATCTTTTGTGTCAGGAATCGCGAGACGAAGGGGGAAGCCTCTCCATGGGAGCGCACCCATCTTGGGTGTATTTCCTGGCATCCTGCCGGGGAAATTGGTTCGGCAGGATGCCGAACCGTGCACGCTGGAAGCGTGCGCTCCCTCGGAAGAACCTCGCCGAGTTGCCCGACTTTTCCTCGCGCTTCAGGGTGTCTGCAGCCAGATGCGGAAGAACGGGTCAAAAAACCGGTAGATTCCCCGCTCGTCATAGAGGATTTCCAGGCTGCGAAGCCGTTGGAGCGCTCGTTTGACGGAGGCCGGGAGCTGCACGCCGGATTCCTCGAGGAAATCCCGTGATTGGGGGGAATGCCCTCCGCGTTTGGCGACCGTGCGGAGAACCCGCATTTGGATATCGGTGAGTGGGTGGACGATTGACTCGTAGGTTCCGCGCCTGCCGGCGATGAGCCTCGCCAGCGCGGCAGCAAGATCCGGGGCAGCAAGAGTCTGCCTTTCGCTGGTCACCTCCCAAAGAGATGAGCAGAGCTGCTGCACATCGCTGGGAATCCGGTCCGCAGCATCGAGCACAGATGCCAGGAGTGCCCCATCCACCCTCCGTCGTCCGCTCTCGAAGCGCTTGCGGAGGTAATCGCAAAAAAGGGCGTCGTCCAGGCCGCCAACCTCCAGAACTTCGACCGCCTTGAAAAACGGGCTCGAAGGCGCTGTGAACAGCTCCTCCAGCCGGTGGCGCACGCTGCCGGCAAACAAATAGGTCACGCCGGGTTGCCGCTGGATGCGTCCCCGGATCTCGCCCATCAAGGCGTCCGAATCTGGCAGCAACGCCAGATCCTGAAACTCGTCCAGCGCCACGACCAGACGTCCGCCGGAGGACAACGACTCCAGCGCGTCAAAGACCGTGTGGATTTCCCGTGGCGTAGTTACCGATCCGGAAGCGATGGTCAAAGAGGGGATCCCGGTCTGCGGATCAAACTCGACTTTCGGACGAAGGGATGCCAGGAGCCCGCCTGCCCGCTGAAGCCATGGTTGTTTGGAGGCCGACGAGGAGATGCCCCGCACGAGGCGAGCCGCGAAATCCTCGAGGGACTTGACGGCCCAAAGCTGCGCGTAGATCAGCCGCGGCGCGGGCCGCCGGGAGCACGCCTGGAAAACCAGCGAGGACTTCCCTACGCGGCGTGGCCCAAGGATCAGCGTGTTGCGCCCCGACGCCAGGTGCGATCTCAAGGCCGATTCCTCCTCCCGGCGCGGACAAAAATTCTCCCCGGTCACAATTCTACCAAAGACGAACGGATTGATCATGCTGTTTTGTATCATGCTTGTCGGCATCATGCAACATTTGTGCGCCAGCGAGGCGTTTATGCAG
>JBAXXD010000227.1:0-2585 GCA_037128135.1 Verrucomicrobiia bacterium | reverse complement strand
CTCGTCCAACAGTCGGTGAGCACATGCTTGCCGTTCGCTTCCAGAATGCGGGAATTCCTGCGGCGCCCAAGCCACACGAGATAGGCACCCAGCCCGCCGTTGATGGCCACCGTGGACGCCGTCAGGAGCGAACCGGCACCGAGATTTTCCAGCGCGAGCCCGGTCAGCCATTTGCTGACCGACACATAAATGATGTAGATCGCGGCGAGGATGATCATCGCCCCCTCGAAACCGACAGAAAAAAAGGCAATCTTCGCGTGCCCGTATTGGTGGTCCTGATCCGCCGGTCGGAACGACAGACGCAGGCTGTAGGACGCGAAGATGACCGCCGCGACATGCACCACCGATTCCGCCGCGTCGCTCAAAATCGCGGAGGAGCCCGTGAGCAGATACGCGCTCACCTTGATCACAAACATCAGCAGCCCGACGCCCAGGGAGAGATTCATCGCAAAAAGGAGAGCTTTGCGATCCGGTTCGGAAGTTGCGGAAAGATTCATGTCCATGACGGAGTTGCAGGAAATCGGTTCAGAGCGTGCATCATGACTCAGCAACTTGACAGAATGCAATGACGGGTTTCCGCGCTCCCCTCGAGGAAATGCGCTGCGTGACTCCGAATCTTATCTGTATGGGGATCGTAGATAGGCCACCGTTCCGATCGATAGGGCAAGAGGCAGCAGGGCGAGAAGGCCTGCCGTACCCAGCACTCCCAGATGCCACATTTCGGAAAGTCCCACCGCTTGAACACCCAGGGCATTGCCGATTTGCATGCCCATCAGGTAGATCATGGAGCGGGTCAAAAACTGGTCAGGAGCCGACGAGTGAACGATGGATGCATAAATAGACACGCTGGCCAGCCCCATGAACAGACCTGAGGCAAAAATGGGAATCCCCGCCAGGAGAAAGAATCCTGAGGTGAGACAGGGCACGAGAGCGCCAAGTGAAAGCAAAAGTCCGGCGGCAGTCAGTGCGGGGATCTGCTCCATCCGGTGTTCCAGGCGGGATGCCCAGACGCTGCCGAGAATGGCTCCGATCGAGGCAAGGACGGTCATCCCTCCCACGAACAGGGGGCTCTTTCCTGCTTTCACCTGAAGATAATCAGAAAAAAGGTATTCGGAACCGACCACAAGAATCGAAACCACCATCTGCCAGGAGGTCATCACCCGGATGATTTTACGTCCGTGCCGGTCGTCATCCTGCGGTCGCTCCTCCTGGAACGGGACTTTTCTGTTCCTCAGTCCCGCATAGGCGAACGCAGCCGTTGCCATGCTGAGAGCTGCATTCAGCAGAAAAAAATCGCGCCACCCTTCCGGGGAAAACTGGGCGAAGAGCGCTCCGACAATCGGCCCAGCGACAACGCCAAGAGCCGTGCCCGATTCCCCCCAGATCAACGTGCGCGTGAGCCGCCGCCGGTGAAAGACGCTCAGCGTCCAGAGTTGCCCGGCAAAGGAGAGGGCGCCCCCCACACCCATGACGGCGCGCCCGGAAAAGAACCAAGACGGTGAGGGGGCGGCGAAGCAGACGGCGTTGCCTGCGGCGAACAAAAACAGCCCGGCAAGGAAGAAGCGCAGGGGATGGAAGGCGCGGCTGATGCCCTTAGAGAACAAAAGGATTCCCAGCATGACCGCAAACAACGGGTAGAGGTAGCTGTTGAGGATGTAGCTCGACATCTCCTCCCGGAGCCCGAGGCCTTCGGTGATTCTGGCGTTGGCAACGATCACCGCGGTGACTTCCAAAGCGGCGAAGACCTCGACGAAAAAGAAGCCCAGATCGTAGAGCCGGTCGGTCATCGAGTCGGAGCCGGCGGCTCTTCCTTCCGGAGCAAGAGTCGGCATCATTCCTCCACCACCCGCTGGAGTGCCACGGCGTATTCCAGAATCATTCCTGGCGTCCAGACCGCCTCCCGGGCTTTCCAGCGCACAAAATGGGCCACCCAGAGGTCTTTGCTTGACATGAGATAGAGCAAGGTGCGGAAGCGCTTCCCTTTGCCGAGACTTCCCATGAGGGCCGCTTCCAGAGCAAGGGCGACCGCCACCGAGCAGTTCCGGTTGGTGAAGTTGTAGCAGGTCACACGGCGATACATGGCCCAGAACGTCCGGAGCTGTTCAGCGCTGAAGTTCCGGAACCGGATGGTGGCCGAGGGCAGCATGTAGCTGCTGATTTCCTCCTCGAAGGAGGGGTAGAAAATACCGGGCGCATCCTTGCTGCGGAGCGTTTTCCAGACCTCGTTGCTGTTGTCGAAGGCGGTGGGATCCCCGTCGCAATGGCTGATGTAAACGTCGGGCTCCATTTCCATCGCCGAATGCCCCACGGCAAACTTCCCCTCCTGATCCTGCGCCGCCACATAGCGGCTGACGATGTTGGGATGCGCCTGGGAGGACTTTGCCACCGTTGTCGGTGTCCAGACATGGACGAGCAGGTCGCCGTGCCGGCTGCTGACCTCGGGCGGCACGACCGGCCCCTCCGACAGGTAGTTTTTCCGGAACCGTCCGGCGACGTGAAAGTCAAGAAAGTAGCGCGCCGCCACTTCAAACGGGTGCACGACGCCAAAGTTACCAAGGGTCATGCGGCTATCTGGCCTCTGGCGA
>JBAXXD010000226.1:0-2720 GCA_037128135.1 Verrucomicrobiia bacterium | reverse complement strand
AAACTGTCCACTTTTGAACAGGCGAGAATTCCACTTTTGAACCGTCGCCGACACTGTTCAGAAATAAAGTTGCCAGACTGGAAAGTTTATTTCCGATCAGGCCATCCGATTTGCCCGCCAGTCAGGATATCTGCAGCTGAAATTTCAGCGCGTTGAGGGTGTTTTTCATCAGCATGGCGATCGTCATCGGGCCGACGCCGCCCGGGACCGGCGTGATAAATCCGGCAATTTTGCTGGCCGCTTCAAAATCCACATCGCCACGCAGGATCGCGACGGGGCGGCCGGTGGCCGCGCTGATTTTTTCTCCCACGCGGTTGACTCCGACATCGATGACGCAGGCGCCGGGCTTGATCCATTCCGGTTTGACGAGCCCCGGCACGCCGGCGGCGACGATGAGGATATCGGCGCGCCGGCAATGGGAGGCGAGGTTTTTTGTGCCGGTATGAACGACAGTCACGGTGGCATTGGCGCCCGGGCCTTTTTGCATGAGCATGTTCGCGACCGGTTTCCCGACGATGTTCGAGCGCCCGACGACGACAACCTCCGCGCCGCTGGTTGGGACGCCGGAGCGGCGGATCATTTCCAGGATTCCGGCCGGCGTGCAGGGCGGGAACCTGACCTCGCTGCCGCCGATGAGCAGGCGGCCGACGTTGACGGGATGAAACCCGTCCACGTCCTTGTCGGGATCAATGGCGTTGAGCACGTTCTTCTCATTGATATGGGGCGGGAGCGGGAGCTGGACGAGGATGCCGTGGATCGTGTCATCCCGCCTGTATTTCTCGAGCAGCCCGAGGAGCGCCTCCTCGGAAATATCCGCCGGCTGGTCGTCCTGGATTTCCTTGAAGCCGACGCTGTGCGCGGTTTTGATCTTCAGGGAAACGTAGGAGAGCGACGCGGGGTTGCTGCCGACGAGGATCGTCACCAAGCCGGGCACGACGCCGTGCTCGGCCTGGATCGCCTCGACGTCGCGTTTGATTTCGGCGAGGATCTCCTCGCGGATTTCCGTGCCTTTCAGTAGTTTTGCCGACATAGGTATTTTGGGATTTTACAAATTCCCGGGGCGGGCGGCCGTGCGGGGTTCCGTCTTTTCATCGGCCACGGCCCGCTGCTCAAGAAAGAGTTCCCTTGTTGTTTCGAGCGGGCTGCTTTTTGTCACGATAATTTGGCGCTACAGCCCGTATTCCGCGGGGAGAAATTTCTCCGTGTCCGCCACGGCGAGCTGGTCGGCGATGAAGTCATCCTCCTTCTCCGGCAGGCCACCGACGGATTCCTCCATGCTTTCGAGCCAGTCCTTTTCGCGCTCCGCGATGCGCAGGCAGCCGGCCTCGCTTCCCTCGCGCAGGACGGCGATCGCCTCAAGCGCGGCCGCGCAGCCGGCGCGGTAGTGGTCCTTGCTTGAGACGATGGCCTTGGCGATGCGGACGACATTCTGCGGGGTGAGGATGTAGGCCTGCGGGTCGAGTCCGGCGTCCGAGCGGACGACCCAGCGCTGGTAGGTCGCGATGCCTTCCTTCCCGTCCCGGACCGCCTCGTTCATCATGCGGGTGTCGTAGATGAGCTGCTCCATGTAGCAGGTCGGGGCCATGCCGCCGAGGAGCTTGATGTTTTGCACCGACTCGTTCGACCAGGTGTCGCAGGTCGCCGCGGCGATGTTGCCGAGCGGGCTCAGGTGCGCGCAGGCCGACGTCTTGCCCTCCATGGCCATCGGGAATCCGGTGATCGCCTTGAGGAACGGGTTCTCGTAGCCGCAGTCCTTGCCGGGTCCGACCGCGCCGCATTCGTAGGCCACCAGCGAGCGCACCGCGCTGACCGCCCGGACGACCGCCGCAAAGACGCGCGGGATCATTTTCTGCTCGGCGAGAACCATCGCGGTGTTTCCAAATCCGCACGCGGTATCGCCCGCGGCATGCACCCCGTGACGGGCCGCGATTTCGCTGATCGTGCTCCAGAGATATTTCATGTCGCGCACGCCGACGCAGCACTGCGAGAAGATGACCGCCGCGATGTCGCCGTTCACCAGCGCATCGTCGTGCAGCTCTTTGCCGCCGACGGATTCGATGCTGAGCAGCTCGGCCCCCTCGGCGGCGGAGCTCTCAAAAAGCTGAAGCATCCGGTCGAGGTAATACCCGCTGCGCATCGTGGGCGGGCGCACGAACTCGCGGTTGTCGTTCGGCGTCATGCGGAGGACGGATTTCAGGCCGTCTGACGACTCGAATTTCCGCATCCCCTCGAGAAGGATCCTGACGATGGCAAGCCCCCACTCGGGGAATTCGGTCATTGGCGGGAGCGTCTCGAATTCGATGACGACCCCCTGCGCATCGAGCTCCACGGCCCTTTTGAGCGCGCCGCCGATGATTTCTTTGTAGTGCTCCAGCACGCGCGGCATCGTGCCCGCGTTGATCTCCATCGCGGGCAGCGTGAAGTTCAGCTCCGGATACACCTGCCCGCCGCCGATCACCATCCCGGAGCGGGTGGCGAGCGGCCGGGGCGCGGATCCGAAAATCAGGGACTCGGGATTATCAATGGCAAGGGATTGGTATTTCATATGGTTGGAATGCGCACCAAACCTACCCGCGCCCCGCGCCCCGTGTCTTTCAATCCGGTGCAAAAATTTGGGATTCTCGTGCGGATCGCTCCGCGGATGGATAAACCCGAAGAACGCTTTTGACCCATCTTCTACAGTTTGAAAAACGGAGGAGTTGACGGTCAACGGATTGCAA
>JBAXXD010000225.1:0-2727 GCA_037128135.1 Verrucomicrobiia bacterium | reverse complement strand
GAATAAATTTTTGCGCTTGGGAAAAGCTCGGACATGCGGGCGATGCAGGCATCGGCCAGATCGACTCCCTGGTATTTCAGAATGAACCGGTTCACGCCGTCGAGTTGCTCGGTGAGGTTGAGCGCCACGCGGAAATGATCATCCGCCAGCATGCGGAGCAGCCAGGCATTGTCCACAAAGTGCGCCGCTTCGGACAAGACCGCCTCACAGGTGAGAAAAGGCGGTTCGACCTCGGATAAAATGGCCCGCGCCCAATTCCGCTCGACCGGGTCTTTGCTGCGGAGCGCAATGATAAAACCGGCGTCAGCAATCGCGGCCATGTTTCGCCTTCAGTTTTTGCTTCAAGGCGGTTTTGTAGCCCGTGGCGGTGTGTGTGGCGGGAGGATAATCATCAATATAATCCTGCCACGCGGGGCATCGGCGATCAGGGCGGGCCAGCAGCCGCGTCATCATCGGAACCCCGAAGCGCAACGCCTGCCGGATCACATCCAACTTGCAAAGCTGGGTGCTGGCAACCGCCGCTGTCACGCTGCACTCGATATCCTCCTCAACCGGAATCGGCATGACTTTTGTGGCCATAGCGAAACACTATGCCCTTTGTTCAAAATGTCAATCCTCTGCTGAATCCTCTGCTGAATACGCCCCAATCATTGCGACCCCCCAGACTGCGTGGCTGATCAGGGGCTTTTGTAGAAGCGGCATCTTGCCACTTAGAAAGCCCTCAGCGGCAAGATGCCGCTTCTACGGTTTGAGATCGTTATGTCCCCGGACGGGATCACGCAGCGGAATCCTTTCCGCTCGAGCCCGGCGAGGAGGAGTTCGAGCACATGCGGGCTGTTCCGTCCCGGTCCCTCGTGCATCAGCAGGATGGCACCGGGTTTGACCCCGCGCAGGATCCTCTCCGACACATCCCCGGGATCGCGCCCGGGCAGCCCGTCGAGCCCGGCGGCCGACCAGCCGGCCACCCGCAGCCCCGCGCGTGCGGCGGCGGGATGGACCGAGGCGTTCGTGAGGCCGGCCGGGGAGCGGAACCACGAGGGAGAAACGCCTGTGGCGACCCGGATGGCATGGCTGCATCGCGCGATCTCGTCGCGGATCGCGCGGCGTGGCATGGCCCAGAAGAGGCCGGAGAGGTGCGTGTGGGTATGGTTTTCCAAAGTGTGCCCGCCGGAAATAATCCGTCGGCAGAGCGCGCGGTTTGCATCCGCGTTTTTCCCGACCACGAAGAACGATGCGTGCGCGCCGTGGTTCTCCAAAATTTCGAGGAGCCGGGGAGTCTGGCAGGGATCCGGTCCGTCATCAATCGTCAGCCAGACCTCATTTTTTTCCGTGAGGAATTGGCGGGCGACCGGTCCGTTGAGGTTGCTGTTTCTGAGGACTGTGGGGGCGATGCGCAGGATTTCGTGGGCCGTCCATGCGGCGGTTCGCGCACGTCCGCGCAGGAAAATTGCCGCTCCGAAAGCGGCCCATCGGAGCGCGCGGATCTGTTGTCGTTTGGTCATCGGCGGCATCGCAGGGAAAGGCGGAGGGATTTCGAGGAAAGGCCTGCCGGTTCCACGCAAGCAGGATATCTGACCATCCCGGTAAACGCTCCTGATGCCGCCATTTTCCAGGAAGGGATCAGGGCGTCTCCTGGCGGAGGCGGCCGGTTTCCTCGAGGGCCGACACCGCCGCCTCAAGCTGGGCGGGATACAAGGCGGCCCACTCCGGCGGCGTTCCGGCGATCCGTGTCGTCCAGTTTGCCTCGGCGACCGCGCCGGGGATGTTGAACCGTTCGTCGAGCCCGAACAGATCGCTGATCAGGTGGACGGCCATCCACGAGTTGCAGGCGAAAAGCCCGCGGATGAACGCGGCGTGAACCTCGGGCGTGAACGACCGGGGCACGGGCAAATCCGCGCGGCCGCAAAAATCGAGCATCTCCCGCATCCGCAGCAACGCGCCCTCGCGCTTGTCCGCATCTCCGCAATCGGCAACCCAGTCCTCCCAGAATTTCCGGATTGGCGGATGGTCGTGCGTGGCGAATGTTGCGAGGCTGAGCCGTTCGTATTCCGCGCCGGGGATCATGACGTCCTCTTCGTCGCGCTCCCATTGAGGGATCTTAAAACCGGGGATTCCCAGCGAGCGCAGCACCGGCCGCACATAGGGGGCGACCTCGCCGAGATCCTCGGCGAGCAGCCGTCGGGGGCCTGTTTCCTCGAGGAAAATCTGGAAGAGCATTTCGCCTTGAATCCGGTTTCTCTCCCGGTTCTCCTCCGTGCTGTCGTCGCGCTCGACGAACCCGGGGAGCGGTCCGCCGGTCAGCGCACCGGCCTCGCGGGCGGACAGGCCGGTGAACCGTTCATTCTCCTCCGGACGCCACGGAAAACTGTAGATCCGGAAAAATCCGAGCGCGTGATCCACGCGGAGAAAGTGGAAGACCTCGCAGGCCGCGCCCAGCCGGCGCCGCCACCACGAAAAATTGTCGTGCGACATCGCCTGCCAATTGTAGAGCGGGAACCCCCAGTTCTGACCCCATTTCTCGGTGAACGGATCGCTCTGGAAATTTTTTTCCGGTGGTGCGCCGCTCGAGCGGGCGAGGTTGAAGATTTCCGGCAGGTTCCATACGTCCGCGCTGTGGAGGCTGACCCCGACCGGGATGTCGCCTACGAGGGCGACGCCCAGCTTTTCGCAGGCGGCCCGCACGGTCTTCCACTGCATCCGGGCGACCCACTGGACGTAGCGGTAAAA
>JBAXXD010000224.1:0-2730 GCA_037128135.1 Verrucomicrobiia bacterium | reverse complement strand
AGTGAGAATTCCACTTTTGAACCGTCTCAGTCCACTTTTGAACAGGCCCCGACATGTATTTTTGTCAACGTCCCTCGGCAGGTATCGCTGGCTGGCGCGGCGGGCAGATCGCACGGATAGGGAGCGAAGGCACTCGGCCTGCTCTTCTGCCAGCAGGCCCTGTGCCTGAGGGGGGAACGTCAAATCGGCGCTCATCGAAACACCACACCGTCCAGCGATGAACTGGACGAGCCGTTAGCCATTCTGTTTAGTTATCGGTAAAGTAGTCAGAATCAATCTTCTTGACGTTGTAGGACGCGACGGTTGTGACGCCAATACCGAAGTCAATCATGAGTTTCGATAGGGTTGCACCATCAATCAAAATGATCTTGGAATCAATCCGGGAGACAAAATCAAGAGCATCCCTCGTAAAATCAGATGTTGTGATGAATATCCCCTTCCTTGCGCGTTGCCCCTGAAGTGCCCCGGCAAATTTCTGAATCTCCGGGCGTCCAACAGTCGCCTCCCAGCGCTTCGCTTGGATGTAAATATTGTCCAAGCCAAGATGATCTTCCTTGATAATTCCGTCTATGCCCTCGTCTCCGCTACGACCGATGGCGCGGCCTGCATCCTTGCGGCTTCCGCCATACCCCATCTTCACAAGAAGTTCGACGACTATGTTCTCGAACATCGTCGGGTCGGTCGTCTTGGTACTGATAAGAATCTCGGCGGCAAGTTCTGATCTCAATCGTTCGTATGCAGTCTCAAGGGCTTCATGTGGTGTTTGCCTGAGCGCAAGCTCGGGCTCTTCTGATCCATTTTCTTCGGGCTTTTCGCGTCGAATAGTCTTGAACTGAACAAACTCCGGGAAGCGTTCCAAATACTTTTGATTTATTGCTGGAGGATTCTCCTTCAAAACGGAATGGCCGCGATCTGTGATCTGGAAATATCCTCTTCTGGGCGTCATTAGAAGCCCAGCCTTCTTTAAGTAAGTTCGCGCCCACCCCACGCGATTTGTAAATACAGGTTGCTGTCCGCTGGGGAGATATTCGTTGCGATCCGCATCGGATAAAGAAAACTCGTCTGCTAAAGCTTGGATGCCGTCCTTCAATTGGTATTCTTGTCCGTCTCTTGCAAAACGGAGGAGAGGTAACATGCAGGACTGGTAATCAGGAATAGGCATAATATTTCTTGGCTAACATGTTTGCATGCTATCGCAGGCTGGAATTTTCCGCAAGTCCAACGGCAAGAGGCCCGGCACCGGGGGCGTATCTAACGAAAGTTGCAATTGCTGGGATCGTCCTATGGGCAGGGGCGATGCTTCACTTCGTTTCGGTGGTGCTCCCTGCACCAAACATTCGTCCTTCCCACTTTACGATGCGCTATCGCGCTGGTTTTCCGCTCGTGTGCGGCACTGGTTTTACTGCGAGGCTCAGTCTCTAAACGGGCGGGACGCCCGTTCCCCCTGTGGCTTGCAACTTTCGGAGATGCGCCCCGGGATCTGGATCGTGCCCCTGTATTGCTATTGTCCCACTTTCAGACGCCAGAATCGCCTTGTGACGGAAGTGCTGTCGCGGACGGATATCGCGGTCGTGCCGCTTTGCGTGATGTTGGCTTGGTGGGGATATCCGGAAGACGGGTTCGGGGCGAAGTTGCCTGCCTTGGGTTTGACGGCCACCGAATACCATGTCGCGAGATCCTCCGAGATCTGGATCTCGTAGAGGATGTCGCTTTTCGAGGAATCATCCAAAGTGAAGCTGCCGTCGGGAGCGATCCGCGGCAGTTTGCTCCGGGCATCCGAAGCCGGAGTGAGGGCTCCGATCGCATAGGCGAGAAGGTTGGGCACGCCATCATGGTTGGCATCCGCCGTGGCAGGATCCCCGCCGGACCAGTCGGCATAGCTGGCACCGGTCACGCTTTGAATCCAGCTCATCCGGGATGAGATTCGTGTCAAAAAAAACAGGCCGGGGCCGCTGGCGGGATCCGTGACCTGTCCGCCGCTGGTCAGGCTGTCGTAATAATAGCCGTCCGCGTTGAAGAGGGCGGCCGTGAAGGCGCCGGCAGAGGAAGCCACGGTATTGTAAGGGCCATCGACCCAGGAATTGATCCCGGCAAATTTCCACACTCCGCCCTCCTGGATAAATGCCCCGCCCCCGGAATCGCCGGAGGAGAGCGTGACTTCATCGCCTCCGGCATCGGAGTTGAACTCCGCCCCGATGAGCGAAGCCCCATACAGCGATTTGCCATCGTATATCCCGGTCGCCACGTTGGTTCCCCAGCGCAGCACCCCGTCGGAGGCTCCCCATTCCCAACCCCGCGGGGAGCCATCGACGCGGATTTCATTCCCCCGTTGCGTGCCCCGTCCAAAAACGACGATCAGTTTCCCGGCTTCGTCGGATCCGGTGTAGAGCGGAGCGTAGGTGGAAAACGTTCCGTTGATTTTCCAGATTCTGAGATCGCTGTTCGGATCGTCGTAAACAGCCGTTGTCGTGTGGGACGTTCCCTCGTAAACAAAGGTGTCGCCGACCTGTCCGCCGAGGTGCTCCGCCGAAACAAAATACCGGGGCGCAATTGGAGTCCCGAGAAACGCTCCCCACCTTCCCTGATATTGCCAGCCGCTTCCGGCGAGCTCGCCCGCAGGAGCGCTCGTGTTGTGGTCCGCATCCGATGTCCCGTAGAAAATCACAGCCGAAAGGTGCGCGACCGGAGCGAAAAAAACAACCGCGCACCGCAACATCGGCCCAAACCAGT
>JBAXXD010000223.1:0-2766 GCA_037128135.1 Verrucomicrobiia bacterium | reverse complement strand
CGCGTCATTCTCGAAAAGCATGTGGACGTGGCCAACCGCGAGAGCGAGGACGTCCTGCGCTACGCCTACATGAACAGCTATTACCAGACCGGGCTGCGCAATCTGCTCGACCGCTCGGTCCTCTCCCACACGGATCTGGACGTGGACAGGAACTGCCGGAAGGTGGACGAAATCCCGTTCGACTTCCAGCGCAAGCGGATGTCGGTCGTGGTGGACTACGAGAGCGACCACGTCCTGATCTGCAAGGGCGCGGTCGAGGATATCTACAAGGCGTGCACCCACTACCAGGTGGACGACGAGATCCACGTCATGATCGACCTGATCAAAAACGACCTCCTCGAGGAATACGAGGAGCTCAGCAAGGACGGCTACCGCGTGCTCGGGATCGCCTACCGGGAATTTCCCCAGACCAAGCAGGTGTTCTCCGTCGCGGATGAGAGCGACCTGATCCTCCTCGGCTACATCGCGTTCCTCGACCCGCCGAAAGAATCCGCCGCCAAGGCGATCGCATCGCTCAAACAATACGGGGTCGCCACGAAAATCCTCACCGGCGACAACGCGCTCGTCACCAAAAAAATCTGCAAGGATGTGGATCTCGAGGTGGACGAGGTGATTTCCGGCGACCGGCTGATCGGGATGGACGAGGACGAGTTGGGGGCACTCGCGGAAAAGCACAACGTCTTCGCGCGGCTCTCCCCGGCGCAGAAGGAGAGCATCATCCTCGCGCTGCAGAAGCGCGGGCACGTCGTCGGCTACATGGGCGACGGCATCAACGACGCTCCCTCGATGCGCGTTTCCGATGTCGGGATTTCCGTGGATACCGCCGTGGATGTCGCGAAGGAATCCGCCGATATCATCCTGCTCGAAAAGAGCCTCATGATCCTGGAGGACGGGATCATCGAGGGCCGGAAGGTTTTTGCGAACATCATCAAATACGTCCGCATGGGGGCCAGCTCGAATTTCGGCAACATGTTCAGCGTGGTCGGGGGCAGCTATTTCCTGCCGTTCCTCCCGATGGCGCCCATCCAGGTGCTCGTCAACAATCTTCTCTACGACGCCTCGCAGGTCGGGATCCCCTCCGACCATGTCGATCCCGAGTATCTCACCACCCCGCGGCAGTGGAACATCGGGAACATCCAGCGGTTCATGCTCCAGATCGGGCCGATCAGCTCGATCTTCGACTACGCCACGTATTTCCTGATGCTCTACTTTTTCAACTGCATCCTGTTCTCGGCGCCCGCCACCGGAGCGGCGGACAAGGCGTATTACGAGAGCCTTTTCCACACCGGCTGGTTCGTGGAGTCGCTGCTCACGCAGACGCTGATCGTGCACATCATCCGGACGAGGAAGATCCCTTTCCTGCAGAGCATCGCGAGCCCGTTCCTGCTGCTCACGACCGGCATCGTGATGGCGATCGGGGCCGCGCTGCCCTACAGCCCGTTCGCCAATTACCTCGGGCTCGTCCCGCTGCCAGGAATTTACTGGCTCTGGATCATCCTTTTCCTTGTCTGCTACTCGTTTCTCACCCACTTTGTGAAGGTTTCGTTCCACAAGAGATACGGCATAGACTGATATGAAAAGCCTCCTCAACGCATTGCACGACGGACGCCTCATCGAGCTGCCCGACAACGACAAGACCATGGCGCTCGAGTATCTGGCGGCCATCATCGAGGCGATCCCCGACATCCATTTCGGAAACGAGGGCGTCGCCGAGCGGGTGCTCGCGCGCGAAAAATCCTACAACACGGGAATCGGCAAAGGCTGGGCCTGCCCGCACGCGCGGTTCTCCGGCGACGGCGAGGTCGTCTGCGCGATCGGATGGAGCCCGGAGGGAATCGACTACGGCTCGCCGGATGGCATCCCGGTCCGGTTCCTCGTGATGTATTTTGTCCCGGAGACCCAGAAGAACTCGTATTTGAAGGAGATCTCGTCGCTCGCCAAGGCGATCAATTCCCTTCCGGATCTCCAGAATTTAGAATCCCTCTCCGACCTCACGGAGGCCCGCCACCGGCTGCTGGACGCCGTGGGGCTGGCCTTGGAATCCAGCGTGCCCGAAGCGCGCGCCCGGATGATCCACCTCGAGGCCCGCCATGCCCAGGCCGCATCAGAGGCTGCCCCGATCCTGCCCGAGGGATTCCCCGGCATCGTCTTCCCCCTCACCGTCGTCTCCCTGCCACCCTCCCGGTTTTTTGTCCTCTGCCAGAACGATTCGCTGGTCGAGACCCTCGAGAAACTCGAGGACCTTCCGGCCAAACTGGCCGGGGACGGATGGTTTTCCCATTCGGAAATCCACGTCGTCCTCCGATCCTCGTCGCACTACAAGCCGGATCGCATCGTCCATGATTGCATCTGCTACTCGCAGGCGGACGTGCGGAGCGACACGCGTTGAGCGCCTTCCGCGCGGTTTATTTTACAGCTCCTTACCGGGGATCAACCATTTTTCCCAGGAACAGGCAGGTTCCGGTCGGGGAGTGCTGGACGGCGAAGTAGAACGGGCGATCCACGCGGACTTCGACCGGGTCGCGTTGGACCGGCATCGCGGTGGCTCTCATCATGACGACCGCAGTCGCGGCGGCGGCCTCGATGCCTTTTTCGTCGAGTGCGAAGAACGTCTTGTGGAAGACCTCCGAGAGAAAGAGGTAGTCGTCGGGCGAGCGCGGCGCGATGCCGTCGAAGTTCGCGCTGCGGCGCGGGATGTCGAAGGCGGATTTCATTCCGAGCGACTGCAGGGTTTGGCCGAGCGGCAGGGTGGGGGCCTCCAAGCGG
>JBAXXD010000222.1:0-2786 GCA_037128135.1 Verrucomicrobiia bacterium | reverse complement strand
CCGAGGACAATGGTGGTGGGGTAGTTGTCCGCATCATACTGGTCGATCATGTTGGCGATGATCCTTGCGACCTGATGGTGAATGTTAGTCTCGGGCGTATACCCGCCGCCGCCCGTCGTCTGGTAGAACTGGCCGTTGTTCGCGCAGTAAGCGCCCAGCGAACCGTTGGCGATGGCCGCCTTGACGAGCTCAAAGAGATCCGGGTCGCGCCCGCCCGCGATGGCTGCGGCGGGAGTTCCGATGGTCGAGGCCCGGTATTGCCAGGCGCGGTAGGTGGCGGAAGCGCGGTCGGTGGCGGAAGGGCCGTCGAGCGGCGCGAGGCCGAAGTATTTCAGGATGCTGGCCGCGTCTTGCGTGGAAAGCTTCGAGGGATCCTGCTCCAGCAATTTGAACCGGCTGAGAGCGAAACGCTGGAGGGGTTTCCCTGTTTTTGGGGAAATCAGTTTTGTGAAATCCGGATTCAGGGAAGGGACCGTTCCCGCAGGAATCACCGGGCTGTTCTTTTCGAAAAGCGAAGTCCCCAGATAGGGGAGCGCCGCGGAAAGGCTGTTGGTCTTGGCGAAGGCGATTGCGTCGCGGCGGCTCAGGAACGTGTTGTTCGTGGCTGAGACCTTGGTAAAGCCGTTCGTGGCGGCATCCAGCACATTGGTCACATAGGCCGCCTGCGTGGTGGCGAAAGGATGCCGCCAATTGGGCCAGAGGCTGTCCAACCCCGCGAGGCCAGCGGCCGCAAGGTCCGCAAAGCTGGCCGGGCCTTTTTGTTGGCCCTTTCCAATTCCCGGGGCGGCAGCATCCGGATACCCTGCCACGTTGATGTCGAGGAGACTGCCCTCGTCGTAAATCGCGTAGGCATAGCGGCCGATCACATAGTCGTCGCTGCCTGGGTTGCCGGCATCTGTGAGGGAAACGGAGGACTTCGGCCCGGTCCGGGTCAGCAGAATCCAGCGCGGCGTCGTGGCTGCCGAAACGGCGTTCGTCCTCAGCGCGATCCCGTTCCAGCGGCTGTCGGAGATGAAGCGGTTGTTGGCGGAGGGCGCGGAGGACAGCACCGCCGAAGAGGCCAGGGCCGACGAGCCGGCGGGCGGCGTCGCGGAGCTGATCCTCAGAAGGTTTGCCTCCGAGGCCAGGGCAGCATCGCGGATCGGGAAGGCGTTGGTGGATGCGCTCGGCGTGTAGATCGTCGCCCCTCCGATAACCGTCGCGGCCGAATGGTCCGGGATTTCCTGGCGGACCTCGCCGATGACCCTGTTGAATGCCTCCCGTGCCAGAACGTCGGTCTTGACGAGGTTCGTGCCGGAGATGGAAATCTGCCGGTTCAGCATCGCCCGGGAGAAAAATGCCAGCAGCAGCACGGTCAGAAGCACCACCGCCGCCAAAGTCATGACCAGAGCCACTCCGAGGCGTGACCGACCCTTGCCGCCGCCGAGAGATGGAGAAAAAATCCGCGCGCTAAAAACTCTTTTCATAGGGAGGGATTGATCGGGTAAAATCGTTGATTGACCCTGAGAGCCTGACGGACAGGCAGGATCCCGGGAGCCAAGGAATTGGCGATCAGAGTATTGATGATCGGGGTCCACGCGGCGACTGGCATCTGGCCTGTGATCGGGACCTGAAACTTTGCGGACAGGGCGGCCGCATCGCTGGCATTCAGCAGCTTGAGGCTGTCCAAATCCACTGTCACCAGCCCCACGACGATCGCGCTGATGCGGCTGAGATCAATGTAGTCCACTGGAGAAGCCCCGGACGGGGTGGAGGGGGTGAGGCTCCGAACCGGCGGGCTGTAAACGATCTGACCCAAGGCATTCGGAATCGAAGTTCCGTCTTTGCATGTGACGGGCTTGTTGTCCGGATAGAGTTGGAATCCCACCACCATCTGCAACACTCCCGGGGCGAGCACGTCGAAGCTTGCGGTGGCAGGGAGCAACGCGGCGGCAAATGAGGAGTCGGAAGCGCTGAGCTGCACGGGCAGGCCGTCGCTCCTCAGGCCCATGAAAGTGGTATGGCTAACTGTGTCCCAAAGGATCGGCATCCCGGCCCGCAACAGGCAGACGCGGCTTGTTCCAGAGGCGTCGGTGTTGTCTTTATTTAGAGGGTCGGGATGTGGTGCCAGGCGATACGCCACCAGGGATAGCGTCCGGTTGCCTCCCGGCGAGGCCAGTTCGGAAAGAAAGAGCAACGCGTCGCCGTCCGCTGCGGGGTTGCCCGCCACAAAGTCGGCATCGTCGCGTTTGACCAGGTTGCCCAGATCCAGGCCGATCCGGTCGAATGCGAGCCGGGCCTGTGAGGCGGCATCCACGAGCCGGTTGCTCATCCGGGAGGTGCTCCCGGTCGCGGAAATCATCTGAACGATCAGCACCCCCAGGACACTCATCACCGCCAGTGCCACGAGAACTTCAATCAGCGTGAAGGCTCTGTTGCCCAAGGCGCATCTCTGAAAGTTGCAAAAAGCCAAAGAAGTGGCGGCGAAGCCGCGATCACGCCCCGACACAGCGGGGCGGCTACAACGGACGCAAAGCGTGGCTGGGGCGATGGTGTAGCCACGGCGCTGTGTCGCCGTGTTCGTCCCGATCCGCGCGAAGCGCGCTCGCTGCCAAAAGTTGCAACCTTCTGGCGTGTTCCTTCGCCCCGTACGATTCGACTTTTTCATGGGGCAGGAAAGGAGACGAAGGTTTCGACATAGCCCTGCGACTTCGACACGAGGTCCTGGGGAAGCGTGTTGGTTGAAGCCGGCCAGTTGACGATCAAGCGGGCCTCCACCGGCAGCAGGCTGCCTGCTGGCGGGATCG
>JBAXXD010000221.1:0-2825 GCA_037128135.1 Verrucomicrobiia bacterium | reverse complement strand
GAAAACTGTCCACTTTTGAACAGGCGAGAATTCCACTTTTGAACCGTCGCCGACAGGTAAACGCACGGGGATTGCATGAATTTCCGGTTCAACGATACCGCAAGACACCGCATGAGGGTGGCGGTGCTGATCGTGGCCGTTCTTATTGCCGGGGCCTGCGCGACTTGGCGGATCGTTTTGGAGCGTGATCGCGAGATGCGCGCCAGCCTGCTGCTCGAAACCCGCCTGGTGGCGCAAGGGGTGAACATCGGGCGCATCGGGGCTCTCTCCGGCACCGATGCGGACCTGACCAACCCTGCCTATCTGCAGCTCAAGGAGCAGCTCGCCGCCACCCGCTCGACCAATCCGCTTTGCAGGTTTGTCTATCTCCTCGGCTGCAAACCCGACGGCGCGCTCTTTTTCTTCGTGGACAGCGAACCAGCCGAGTCCAAAGATTGCTCGCCGCCAGGACAGGTCTATGAGGAGGCTACGGAAGTCTTTTCGCGCGTCTTCGCCAACGGGGGCGAGGTGGTCGAGGGTCCGGTTCGTGATCGGTGGGGCAATTGGGTTTCGGCACTGGTCCCGATTTATCGGCTGCAGTCGCCCTTGGACAAATCAGGCGCCAGGATTGTCGCCGCGCTCGGCATGGATATTGACGCCAGCGATTGGATCCGGGTGCTCGTCCTCTCCGGTTTGCCGCCCTTCCTGCTTACGGTCGCACTGGCCGGAATTCTCCTGACGGCCTCGGTGCTGCTGGAGGACCGTTCCTGGAGTGACGGGCGACCTTCCCGGTCGATCAGGAACATCGGAGTAGAACTGGTTGTTGCAGCCGGGGTCGCTCTGACCCTGTTTGCCGCATGGATGTGCCATGACCGCGAAACCCATGACCGCAAGGAGACTTTCGGGCAATTGGCGGCAAGCCGGTCAGCCGCAATCACCGATGAATTACACGAACTGCGCGACACCAAACTGGAGGGGCTGGCGCACTTCTGCGAGACCAACCCCAGGGCGACCCCGGAAGAATTCCAGCGATACACCAGCTATCTGACAACGAGCCCGGCCATCCAGGCATGGATGTGGATTCCGGCCGTGGCGGCGGCCGACAAATCCCGGTTCGAGGAAGATGCCCGCAACGCGGGATGGAAGGATTTTCAAATTTGGCAGTTGGACAGACAGGGAAGACGGGTGCCGGCCAGCGGGCGGGATTTCTTCTATCCTGTTTTCCATGTGGCTCCAAAGGCGGAGAACGAAGGGGCTGTGGGGTTCGACTCCGGTTCCGAAGCACGGCGCAGCGCGGCACTGGAAGAGGCAGCGCGCACGGGGCTCCCCACCGGCACCGACCCCGTCACCCTCGTGCTGGGAGATGGCAACAAGAATGGAATGATGTTGTATCGCCCGATCTTCAACGCCGAAAATCCAAAGCGCCTGCTCGGTTTTGCGGCAGCCGCGCTGAAGATGGACGCCTTGCTGAACCGCCAGGATTCCGCCCCCTCGCTACCCATGCAGCTTTTCCTCCTGCACAAGGACGCTGCCGCGGAACTGCTCGCCTCCGCCGGCCCGATCGGCAGCTCCCCCGGCACCGAACATTCCTTCACGCGTCCGATCTTTGCTTTTGGAAAAGTTTTCGACGTCACCATCTACTCGGGGCAGGAGTTCATGCTTCTCTGGCACCATCCGGGGCAGGCGGGCCTGCTGGCACTTGGGATCGGTTTGCTCCTGACGTTTGCGCTCGCAATCCTCACCAGCGTGCTCCTCCGACGCCGCGAGGAACTCCTGCGGCTGGTTGGCGAGATGACCAAGAACCAACTGATCGCCCAGCACGCCCGCGACCCGCTGCTGCTGGTGAGCCTGGACGGGCGGATTGTCGATGGCAACCGCGCCGCCGAGAAACTCTACGGCTACAGCCGCGTGGAGCTCCTGCGGTTGGGGATCGGGGATTTGCGCGCAAACGAAAACCCCGAAAACGTGAGCCGCCAGATGCAGCAGGCGAGAAAACAGGGCGTCCTTTTTGAAACCATTCATATTCGCAAGGACGGGATCGCCGTGCCGGTGGAGGTGAATTCACAGAGCATCTTTTTCAAAGGGCAGGAAATGCTCCTGAGCGTGATCCGGGATATCACGGAGCGCAAGGCCACGGAGGGCAGGATCGCCCGCCTGACCCAGCTCTACGCGGGGCTGCTACAGTCCAACCACGACATCGTGCATTCCGGCTCGCCCGAGGAGTTGTTCCCGAAAATCTGCCGCGCCGTGGTGCAGTTGGGGGGCATGAAAATGGCGTGGGTCGGTCTTGTCGATGAAGAGACAGGGATCGTTCGTTCGGTCGCCTCCTACGGCAACGGAACCGAGTATTTGGACGGCATCCAGATCTCGGTTAATGCGGACGAACCCGTCGGCCGGGGCCCGACGGGCACCGCGATCCGTGAGAACCGGCCGTTCTGGTGCCAGGATTTCCAAAACGACCCGAGCACCGCCCACTGGCGGGAATTCGGCAAACGTTACGGCTGGGCATCCGACGCCGCTCTTCCCCTGTGCGTGAAAGGAAAACCCGTCGGGGCCCTGACCATCTACAGCGATGTCGTCCAGGCATTCGACGAGGAAGTGTGCGGGCTCCTGGTGGCGACGGCAAACGACATCAGCTTCGCCCTGGATAATTTTGCCGCCGAAGCCGAGCGCGAGCAGGCGGAAAAGGCGAAACGGGAGAGCCAGGAGTGGCACAGAACCATTCTCCATGCGGCCATGGACGGGTTTTCCCTCGTCGATGAGCAGGGGCGGATCAAAGAAGTCAACCAGGCCTATTGCCGGATGACCGGATACAGCGAGCAGGAACTCCTGACCATGAGCGTCCC
>JBAXXD010000220.1:0-2853 GCA_037128135.1 Verrucomicrobiia bacterium | reverse complement strand
AGCTCAAAATTGAGGTAGAGGACACGTCCGCGTTTCGTCTTGAACCCCCACCATGGGGTGCCTGCGCTCACGGAGAGGCAAATATCAATGAGGGTCCAGGTTTTGCGGGACTTGCTCGCCCCGCCCAGGATCATCTTGCTTGACTGGTGGAGGACGCCCTCGATCAGTTGGGGAGGTTCCAACTGCGGCACGGCCATGAATTCGGAGCCGGAGAGGATCTCCGGGAGCCCGTCGGCCGAGTTGGCGCTCTCCCACTCCGCCCAGGATTTCGCGCCGATGTTGACCGCGAGGAGGCGCTGCTGGCGGGGCTCGCCGTCCACGGTGCGCCAGCCGTCGGGACAGCGGGAAAGCCGGGACGGGTTTTTGTTCTGCTTGTCGAGGCTGAGCCCTTCGAGCCAATCCCAGATGATGCCCACCCGACGGCGGTATTCGTTGGTATCGGGGGCATCGACCCGCACCCATGCGTGGAGGCTCTTATTGCCGGAATCGATCACGACCGAAACCGGGAACCCGCTGGAAACGATGGCGCCGAACTGAACTTCCTTCGGGATAAGCTCGCCTTTGATGTCCCGGTCAAACTCGACGAGCACATGCCGGAAGGCCGTCACCTCGTCGTTCTTCGCCCCGTTCTTGATCATCGGGTTGAGCCGGATGAAAAGCCCGAGCTTCGTCGAAAA
Organism: Verrucomicrobiia bacterium; assembly: GCA_037128135.1. Classification (GTDB taxonomy): domain Bacteria; phylum Verrucomicrobiota; class Verrucomicrobiia; order Chthoniobacterales; family Terrimicrobiaceae; genus QYQL01. The sequence goes on along the minus strand of JBAXXD010000220.1, from coordinate 2,176 downwards.
ACACCGTTCGATGCCGCCCTTGGACTCGACGCGCTTGCGCCAGTCGGCCGCAGTCAATGTCACCCCCCGCTTCGGAACGATATTGCCGTCGTCGTCTTCGGAGGCTGGGGCGATGGCAACAAACTCGTCCGCCCGGAAGCATGTTTCGAGAAGCCGCATGAACCCGCCCTCGACCGGCGGGGGCAGATCCATCGGCTCGGGAATAAATTTCGGACGGAGCTCGGGCTTGATCTGCGGCGCATGATGTTGAGGTGGATTTGCGACGCCCCCGTGATGGATTGCCGCTCGCGCACCTTGGGCAAGAGCCGAGCGCATCGTCGTTCGCGCTTCGTTTTCGGTGAGCCCGTCTGCGAGTGCACGGGCCATGAGCCGCTCCTCTGCCTCACCGGGAGCGATGCCGGCATCGCGAAACTGACAGGCAGCGTCGAAAAGCTCGGCATTGCGCCGGCCCTCCGCCGCGCCGCGCTCGAGATAGTCGAGCGTGCGGCGAGGGAGCTGCGGCGAGGGGGCGGCGGAGCGATACTTCATTTACCGATCCTCGTGTGAATGCCTTGGAGCGCCGCCACCACGTCGATGAACTCGCCAAGGATTTTGCGGGTGACCCATGCCTTGCGGGTGAGGTGCCGAACCCAGGCCAGCAGATCGCGAAGATCCGTGATCCGGTCCACGTCGATCGGATAACGATACGGTCCCTCGATCCAGATCGTTCCATCTTTGACGATCACCCTCGAAGGTGACGTGTCGGGTTCGAGATCCCCAAGCCTGACAACTTCCGGTGGTTCGATTGGATCGCTCACGCGAGCACCGCCTTTCTGCCGCCGAGGTGGATGTCGAGAAATGCCTTCGCCTCCTGGAAGGTGGCCAGAGCGGGTTGGCCGTGGCCGAACCGGCGCAACATGCGGACCTGTTTCGGAGTGGCCAGGCCAAGGTCGAACCGCAGGAACACCTTTTCGATGATGGCCGATGCCTGTCCCTTGCAGCTCACCGTCATGGGATCCACTCCGTAGCGGGCGAGAAGTTCCGCTTGCTTGGGCGTCACCTCATGGTCATGCCAGCCCATCGTGGGAACGTAATCCGCGAGGTCCATGTCGTTGATCGAGAGTGCGAACTCCAGCGCATCGAACGTGCGGGACTGGCGGTGGCGGTTTTCTTCAAGCCGCCTGCGCAGGCTCGCCGCCAGATCGCGGTCTGACGCCTCCTTCGCCTCCTCGAGGTCGCCTTCGTCGCCGATATTCTCTGTGATCTGGGCGGCTTCTTCGGAGCTGCCGGCGATCAGGTGGGCGGGTTTGACCAAGCTGTGGTCACCGGAGAGCCAGAGAAAGTCGAGCAGGAGGAGATGATCCTTGCCCGGGAATAGCCGGGTTCCACGCCCGACGATCTGGCTATAGAGCGCCCGCATCTTTGTGGGCCGCAGGCAGACGACACAATCAATGCTCGGCTCGTCGTAGCCTTCGGTGAGCAGCATCGCGTTGCTGAGGATTCTGTTTTTGTTCTGCGAGAACCGGGCGAGGATTCCCGCGCGGTCGCGGCTTTGCCCGTCCACATGCTCGGCGGCGAGCCCCCGCTCGCGGCACATGGCGGAGAATTTCTCGGAGAGCGAGATGAGGGGCAGGAATACGAGTGTCTTCCGGTCACGGTTTTCGACCATCACGTCGGCGATGCTCCCGAGGTAGGGTTCGATGGCATGGGCGAGGTCGTCCGGGTTGAAGTCGCCCGCCGTGGTTCGCACGCCGCTGAGATCGAGCCCGAGCGGCACGGTCTTCACCCGGATCGGCGAGAGCCACTGCTGCTTGATCAGGTCGAGGAGGGAAATCTCGTAGGCGATGTTCTGGAAATACCGCCCGAGGTTCTTTTTATCCCCCCGGTCCGGCGTGGCGCTCACCCCCAGGACGAATGCGTATTGGTCATAATAGCGCATGACGGACTGGTAGCTTTCCGCGAGCACATGGTGGGCTTCATCCACCACGACGAGGCCGAAGTGATCGCGCGGGAAACGCTCGCGGCGGTTCTCTCGCATAAGCGTCTGCACGCTCGCCACGACGACCGGCGCATCGTGGCAGGCGCGCGAACCACCCATCTCCACGTCGGCAACGAGGCCTGTTGCCTTGCGGATTTTATCCACGGCCTGGCTGATGAGCTCCTCCCGGTGGGCGAGCACGAGCGTGCGCCGCGGTTG
>JBAXXD010000219.1:0-2858 GCA_037128135.1 Verrucomicrobiia bacterium | reverse complement strand
ATTTCGTCCATCACCTCCTGCATGATCTTGAACGGGTCGGGAATGAGATCCTCGAAATCGACTTGATGGAGGGTCAGAGTTCCTGATTTTGCCCCGCGCGGGATATTGGCCGCCACAGTGGTTCCGTTCGGACTGCCGGTGATCCGGATGCCCGCGCCGGGGAGAACCCGGTTCGCCCGCACGGCATCGGCGAGGGATTGCAGGTCTGCGGCCCAGAGCTTGTCGCCCTTTTTGAAACTTGGGATCGTCATGAGTAAATTTCGGAATTCCAACCGGCCGGGCCACTCGACATGTATTCGTAGGAGTTGCTCCACTTGCCGTTCTGCTGGCGGTTGCCGCTCGCTCCGGTGAGCATCCAGTTCGCCCCGCTCGGAAGAGTTGGAGCACCCGAGGGGGTGTCGATTTTCCCGAGGCGAGAGAGCCGTGGGGAGGATCCCTCGATGCGGGTGATCCGAACGACCGCACGGGGCACGAGGTAATCGGTCACGCCTTTTTCATAGAGCGCCGCAAGGTCGGCAAGAGCTCCGGAATCCGGTTTCCAGCCAGCCAGTTCCTCGTCCTTCGAGTTGTTTTTCCAGAGGTTCCACTTCTTCCAGTCTGCCGCCGCAATCCCCTTGAACTTTTCGTGCGTCTCGATCGGTTCCTGGCTCATACTGCCCTCGACGCTGTATTCGTCGCCTGGGTTTGTTTCAGTTGGAGTGTTGTCGAAAACGAGCGTGTGCTTGCCGTCGGTGTGCGTGCGCTTGATGTTTTGTGCCCCGCTCGGCGCGCTTGGCGGCCCGTCGAATGCCTCCCATGTCTCAGAGGTGATCTCCCTGCCCTTGGAATCGGTGGAGGTTTCGGATTTTGTGAGAACAGCCATCGGTATCGGGGCGTGTCAAGCGAGCGTGTAGCTGAGCTCGACGCTCTGGGTGTCCTGGCGTGAAACCGCACGGGCGATTCGCTCAAGGATCGTTGTCTGCCGGCGGTTCTCGGTCAGGATCGGATCCGATCCGCTGCCGACGAAATTTCCACCCGCACCGATCCGTGCCATCGATGACGCATAGAGAGCGCCGCTTCGTTCCTGCGCGGCCTTGGGTTCACCGGCGGACTGGGCGTTGACCAGCCGTGCGGCAGCCGCTTGGGCATCAGCCTCCGGCATCACGTCCCGCAGCCGGGCGAGCTCGGAGTTGTATTTTTGCAGCCACTCGATCCGGGCGGCCTCTTCTTTGTTTCCATCCGCCTTCGCCTCGGCAAGCCGGGTTTCCAGATCCAAGGCGGTGAGGGTTTTCCGGTTCTCCTCGTCTTTTTTGGATGAGTCCGCCAAGTCGAGCGCCCCGACTTTCTCGTTTGCCAGGCGGGCAGCTTCCTTGGGATCCAACCCAGCCGAGATCCCCTGCTTGGTTTCCTGATCGAGTTTTGCCTCGTGGTCGAGTCGCGCCACGGTTTTTTTGTCGCCCGATGCCTCCGCCTTTGCGCGAGCGATTTCCCGGTTCACGTCGCGGGTGAACTCCGAGCGTTTCTCCGCCGCCTCGGCTTCCTTTTTTGCGTCCTCCTCGGCCTTCTTCGCCGCCTGCTCGCGTTCACGGGCAAGGTCGCGCTCGACGCCGATGAGTTTTTCCCGCGCATCAATGAGCGCCTGCATGCGGAGCACCTCGTCGGTTGTGAGCGAGGAGGATTCCCGCTTGGCGGCGAGGAGAGCGATCTCGGCATCCACGTTTGCCGTGGAGGAAGCTCCTACGCCTGCAAGGGTCACATCTTTCTGCTCGGTAGAGGAAAGGTCGCCGAATGCGGCGTCGGCAATCTTCTTGTCGAGTGCCTCCTTGTTTTTCCCAAGCTCCGCATTGAGTCCGGCCGCCTTCCGCTGGCTTTCCGCCAGTGCCGCCGCGCGATCTTTCTCGGCTTGTCGTTGCGCCATGATCTCGGGCGTGATCGCGGTCATGACTTCCTTCATTTGGCCCAGGAGAAAGATGCGCTGGCGGTATTCGCTCGCGATGTCGTTGCGCTGCTCGGGCGTGAGGTTCTCGAACTGGTCGGCGAGCCCGGCGAGCGATTCCTTGGTGGATTCGATCTGCTGGTCGATGCGGTTGCCGAGATCCACCTTGTCCGCCTCGCTCGACACGGATTTCATTTCCGTGGCGACCGAGTTCACGGCTTTGAGCGTGTCGCCGGTCGCTGTCGCCGCCGCCTTGATGGCTTCCTTCGTCTGGTTGATTTTTGCAATCACGGCCTCGATGGCCATGGCGATCCCGACAATAAGAAGTCCGATGCCGGTGGAAATGACCGCGCTCTTGATCGCGATGGCCGCCGTGCGGGCCGCCACCCCGATGCCCGCAAAGGCCGTGCGGGCGGCTGTCCCCACGCTCGAAAAGTTCATCGTGGCCATTGCCACGCGGACCTGGGCGAATGCGCGGGTCGCCACCGGGCCGATGTTGAGCATGGCCCGTCCGAGATTCGCATCGAAGCCGGTGCGGTAGGCCGCCATTGCCGCCACCACTCCGAGGATCTGCGGGATCATGCCAGAGAGCGTCTGGCCGAAACGGATGGCAGCGACGGCGATTTCCCCAAGGGATTTTCCAAGGCCCGAGAGATCGGTTTCATTGAGCGCGTTGCCGACCGCCTCGAGTGCCGGGGCAATCGCCGCCGTGAATCCCGCCGCAAGCTGCTGGCCTTTCAAGTGGGCGGATTCGAAGGCGTCGGATATCGCATCAAACCGTGGAGCATTCGCCTGCATCGTATCCCCGAGCCCGCCGACCTGCTGCCGGGCGACTTCCATCGCGGAGCTGTCCAGAAATATCGCCTGCAACGCGGCTCCCTTGCGCCCGAAGATCCCCATCGCCGTTGCCGCCCGCTCGGTCGCGTCCGGGATCCCCGCAATC
>JBAXXD010000218.1:0-2863 GCA_037128135.1 Verrucomicrobiia bacterium | reverse complement strand
AAAACAAGCAGGGGAAATCCAAAACCGCGCGTAAGAGAGATGGAAAAGGAACGGGGACCGGCTTTCCCTGAGGCTGCGAGCGCTGAGGCATCATCGAGAGAACATCGAGACCGAAATTCTTTCAGAATTCCGCTACAGGCCCGTCAGAGCCAGGAGAGAGAGAGGAACACGGAACGTTTTTCTCCAGACTCGATCTTACGTGGCGGATTTGGGAAAATCTCAAACCCGCTGGCCTATCGATTCCTCACCGACGTATCGAAGGATCAACCCGACCAGGTCAACAAATGTCCTGCCCCTGCTCATCCAGAAAATTTTTCATGTCGTGCGGCATGTTGCACGGCCATTCGAGCGGGGTTCCGTGCCAGTCGAGGGCGATCTCCGCCGAGTGGAGGGCGTGGCGCGGGAGGAGCAGGCGTTCGGCGAGCGACGGGGTCCAGCCGGTGCGGATGAACTCGAGGTAGCAGCCGGGGGACGGACCGTAGATTTTGTCGCCCACGACCGGGTGCCCGGAGTGGGCGAGGTGCACGCGGATCTGGTGGGTCCGCCCGGTGAGCGGCTCGGCGGAGACAAGCGCAAACCGGCCCTCCCGGCGTTGGATTTTTGAGAGAACCCGGAACCGGGTGCGCGCCTCCGCGCCAGACGGGTGAACCGCACGCTGGAGGTGGATCGGCGATTCGCCGACCTCGCCGAGCCGGATGATCGGGGCGTCCACCTCGAACTCCTCCCGCTCCGGCCAGCCGCAGATGATCGCCAGATACGACTTCCGGATTTTTCCCTCCTGCATGGCCATGGCGGCCGCCCGGGCGGCCGCGGCGGATTTGGCGATCAGGACGGCTCCGCTCGTCTCCCGGTCGAGGCGGTTGATGAGTGAGACCTGCCCGCCGTTTGCGAGCTCGTAGCCGAGCAGTTCGCGCAGCGCGTCCCAGAGCGTGCGCGGGCCGCCCGGCTTCGTCGGATGCACGAGAAGCCCGGCCGGCTTGTTGACGGCCAGAAGATCGCCGGTCTCGCCAAGGATTTCGAAATCTGTGAAAATGGAGCTCATCCCGCGTGATCGCGGGAAGACTCTATGCACCACGGCGCCCAAACGCCCGCAAAGATTGCTTCCCAAAATTTTGCCCTGCTGGTTATTGTGTCCGGCACCGCACCGCGATAGCCCGGTCATCAAACAATTTTCTCCATGGAAAAACCGTCCAACAACCCACCGTCCCTTCAGGCCGACGACCCGCGGCTTCAGAAGTTTTCGCTTTTTGCCGGCCTCGGCGCGGACGAGCTGTCCTGCCTGCTCGGCCTCACCGACCTCGTCGAGGTGCCAGCCGGAGCGGCGATCGTCCGTGCGGGCGAGCCCGGGCACTGCCTTTACGTCTTGTTGGAGGGCCGCGCGAAAGTCACGGCGGATGCCGACGGGCGCGAGGTCGAGCTGGCCACGCTCGCCGGAGGGGACTTCTTCGGCGAGGTTTCGCTGGTGGACGACGGCCCGCGCTCGGCGAACGTCACGGCTGTTGATCCCTGCGTCCTGCTCCGGATCACGCGCATGACGATCGGCGTTCTGGGCGGCCTCCAGCCGGGAGCAGCGATCCAAATCCTTGGCGCCATCGGCAAGGCGCTGGTCGGACGCCTCCGCGCCAGCAACCAGAAATACCTCGACATCCTGCTCCAGAAACCCGGGCAGCCCTGAACTTTTTTAATACAAGACACGTGGACAAACAACGCACACTCGCATCTCCCGCCGTATTGACCGGCAGCGCCCTTCACACCGGCGAGAACGTCACCCTCACGATCCTTCCGGCGCCGGCCGGGCACGGGTTCAAATTCCAGCGCGTGGATCTGCCCGACGAGCCGGTCGTTGACGCCGTGGCCGCGCATGTCAAAACCGTCGAGCGCGCGACCACGCTCGTGCAGGGGATGGTCAAAATCCACACGGTCGAGCACGTCCTTTCCGCTCTCAGCGGCCTCGGGGTGGACAACGCGCTCATCCAGATGAACGCGAACGAGCCGCCGATCGGCGACGGCAGCGCCGCCGCATATGTGGAGAGCATTTTGAAGGCCGGGCTCATCGCGCAGGACGCCCCGCGCAGCTACCTCGAGGTGGCCGAGCCGCTGACGATCGAGTCCGGCGAGTCGCTGCTCTTGATCCTGCCGGACACGAAGTTCCGGATCTCCTGCACGCAGGCCGGCCCGCAGGGGCGGTTCACGCAGTTCCTCTCGGCCGAGATCACGCCGGAATTTTACGAGACACAGCTCGCGCCCGCACGGACGTTTGTCTTCTACGAGGATGTGAAGCCGCTGATGGACAAGGGGCTGATCAAAGGCGGGAGCCTCGAGAACGCGATCGTCGCCCGCGGCGACAGCGTCCTGAGCAAGGAGCCGCTGCGTTTCCCGGACGAGTTCGTGCGCCACAAGATGCTCGATATCGTCGGCGACCTCGCGCTCTGCGGGCGACGCCTGCGCGCACATGTCGTCGCGGTGAAGCCGGGCCACGGGATCAACACCGAGGCGGCAAAGCGCCTCGCCGCTCGCCTGGCCGCGATTGTCGCCGTCGCGCAGCGTCCGCTCGCAGCTCCTGCCGGGGCGATGGACATCAACGAGATCATGCGCGTGCTGCCGCACCGGTTTCCGTTTCTGATGGTAGACCGGATCATCGAGTTCCAAGGCGACTCCAAGGCGATCGGCGTGAAGGCGGTCTCGATCAACGAGCCGTTTTTCCAGGGCCACTTCCCGTCGCATCCCGTGATGCCGGGGGTCCTTCAACTCGAGGCCATGGCCCAGGTGGCGAGCATCGTGATGATGCGCAAGACCGAGAACGAGGGGAAGATCGGGTATTTCATGAGCGCCGACGAGGTGAAGTTCCGTAAGCCGGTGATGC
>JBAXXD010000217.1:0-2878 GCA_037128135.1 Verrucomicrobiia bacterium | reverse complement strand
AGTGAGAATTCCACTTTTGAACCGTCTCAGTCCACTTTTGAACAGGCCCCGACAGAAAAAAATGCGGCAAACTTGGAGATGCGGATTTCCTTTGTTAGGGTTATCAAGGAAATCGGATCTCAGAGAAATAAGAAAAGCTTGTGAGACGCAAAATCTCATGGGGGGCGGGCGATGCTTCGACACATTGTCCCCAGGTGGAGTCGAACCACCATCTGAGCTTTAGGAGAGCCCTGCTCTATCCGCTTGAGCTATGAGGACGTTGAAAATGAATCGCTTCTGTGTCTTATAGGCTGAAAATATACAAAGTTCTACAAAAAGTTCTACTTTGTGTTCCCAGCTGAGTTGATGTTTACCCTTGTCCCAGCCGTGCTGCAAGCCTCGTTTTTTCTAACCTGTGGGGGCAGGTGCCGGAGAGAAAAGCAACAAGCGCACTTGCGTGATCTCCGCCTCGCCGATGAATCGGCCTTGATGCCAGGTTCAAACACAACCCGGATTATGAAGGAAAAAAAGCCGCCAGAAAAATCCCAAGTTTTTCCGGTTCTGAAAAATGGCTTGCAATCCCGGCATCGCTCTGGCTCGATTCCGATCAAGTCAAACGACCCGAAGAGTTGCGAAGAAATCATACAATAGTGAAGGGCTAAATAACCTTCACGGAAGCAGGGGAAATATTGTGAAAATAAAAAAAACCGTGTCGCCGTCGACCGCCAGCGTCTCTGGTGGCCAGGGGTTCACGGATGCCGGGACGTTCGGGTTCTCCCCCGCTGCAAGTGGTTCGGAAAACACCCGGGCGTTGCAGCGGGCGGTGGACCTCGGCGGAACCATCGTGGTGAGACGCCCGGGAGCCTACCCGGTCGCGGGCACGGTTTACCTCGGCAGCCACACCTCGCTGGTGTTCGGCAATGGCGTGTTTCTGAAGAAGACGGTCGAGAACGGCCCGTTCTCTCATGTTCTGCTGAACAAAGGCGCCTTGACCAAGACCTATGACGAGCACATCGCCGTTGACGGTCTGCACATCATCGTCAACGGAGTGGATGCGCGCACCTTCCAGGATGTTTATGGCCTGCACGGTCATCTCTCCTTTTTCTACGTGAAGGATCTGCGGATCGAACATTTCCGCTGCCTTGACATCGGCAAGGCGCAGTATGGCATCCACGTGTGTACCTTCGAGGATGTCGTGATCGACGATGTCATCGTCAAAGGTGACAAGGATGGGGTGCATTTCGGCAGGGGAAAGCGATTCACTATCCGCAACGGCGTTTTCCAGACGTATGACGATGCCGTGGCGCTGAATGCGCACGACTACGACGTCGGCAACCCGGAACTGGGCTGGATTGAGGATGGCGTGGTAGAGAACTGTCACGACCTCGCTGACGACAAGCCGCCTGTCGGCTTCTTCTGCCGCATCCTGGCGGGCGCTTGGGTCGATTGGACGCCGGGCATGAAGGTCCAGAAGTCCGACACCGTGGTCGCGAACGGTCGTCTGTATCGCGTTTTTGCCAAGCCGGATGGCACTGTGTATCATTCGACGACGCAGCCCTCACACGCGAGTGGCAAGGTGACTCTCGACGGGATCGACTGGGTCATGGTACAAGCACACGTGACGCACACCGCCGGCGTGCGCAATGTCGTCTTCCGAGACATTTTCCTGAAAAAACCGCGCGTCGGTTTTTCCATCCACTTCGACAATGATCGCTGGAGCCGTTCGTACTATCCCGGCGCATCGATCCCCAGGCAGGAGCAGATCGTCCTGGACAACGTCCGCGTCCTCTATGACGAGCAGGCGGACTTTCTGTCCATCAACACGCCGGTGGACGTTGTGACGATCGTAAACGCGAGCTTCCGCGACAACCGGATCCATTTCCGCGGCAACCAGGTGATGCCTGACCTCGGGACGAGCAAGCTGAACCTGATCGGGTGTGTGTTCCGCCATCCGGGAACGATGGATCTGGTTGTCAACGATGTCGCGAACAAGGTGGTGATGCTGAAGACAACGGCCAGCGTCGAACTGGGCGATGAGTTTTCGGCTCGGATCATCCCCGGCGACGGAACCATCTGCGTTGAGTCGGATCTGACCGGGCTTAACCAACCCCGGCCGGGCGGACGGAGCGGGCGCGCGGGGTCGAAAAGAAAATTCTAACGGGAAAGCATAAACGGTGGATTGGGGACACGTCTAAGGTGAAATATCACTTGCCCATTTCGCCTGGCGGGGCCGTTGTGGTAAACCACGGTGAAATGCGGCATAACAACCACTAAAGGATCTAATGCTGTTGATAAAGCGGTTGCCGAATGGGCCATTGAGTGTACCATCATGGCCAGGAGAAAAAGGAAGAGAATATGAGCGACAAGAACATCGCGCTTGAGACAGCATTCTTAAGGGTGGAGATTAACTTGAAAGGCGAGATCGCGGGTCTCTGCGGCAAAGCAGATGGTGCCGAGTATCTTCCGGCGGGGCAGGGTGCCCCGCTGCTCAGCGTCCGTTGTGGCGGCGAGTTCGAGTGGCCGTCCCGGCTGGAACGGCACGGCGATGCGATCAAGCTGATCTTCGACAAGAACCAAGTGGAGGCGGAGATCAAAACCACCGCCACCGCCGATTATCTCGGCTTCGAACTGGTCAAGATCAGCAACCACGCCAAGATTGAACTGGTCCTCTGGGGCCCCTTTCCCACGACCATCAAGGAGATCATCGGGGAAAGCGTCGGCGTGGTCCGCGACCAGCGTTTCGCCCTCGGCATCCAGGCTCTCAACATGAAGACCCTGGGTGGATATCCCCACTTTGAGGATGACACCGAGATCGAGTCCGTCTCGTGGGACGATTCCGTCTATCAGGACAACTGGGTTGGCTTGACGAAGCTCGACCCGGATAGCTTTGTCCGGCGGC
>JBAXXD010000216.1:0-2908 GCA_037128135.1 Verrucomicrobiia bacterium | reverse complement strand
CAAGCGGCATGAAATAGTTCTACTCGAACCGAAATGGAAGTGCGACATATTTTTTGGCCAACGTCCCCGATGACCTATCCCTACTTGCTTCTGGCGTGACTCCTGCCTGCGAAGCGGAAGCAGGAGGCATGACAGAAGTGCCGAAGGCATAGGGATTAGGTCCATCGTTCGGCAGTTCCGTTTTCTGGCGTTATCGCACTTCAAAATTGAACCTTTTCTGTATTATTCTACTTTCGCTTCTGAGAAAACAGCCATTCGTAGAGTTCGTTATTCTCATATGTTTGTGTCCAGCTATCGTGGCCGACTCCTTCGTAAACCGTGAATTTTGGCGTTCCGCCGGCAGCTCTGAGATTGTCTATCATGGCCTGGCCCTTTGCGACGTCGACGGAAGTGTCCCTATCTCCATGAAAAGCCCAGACTGGTGTTCCTACCAGTTTTCGAGCATCTTCTGGTTCTCCCCCTCCGCAGATAGGGGCGACTGCTGCAAATCTATTGGGCTCATATGCCGCCAATGCCCAGGCGCCGTATCCGCCCATACTCAAGCCCGTGAGATATACCCTTGATTTGTCGACGGGATATTTCTTCTCGACCTCGTCCAGTAGTCCCGACAACACCTCTGACGTCCACCATTCCCCCTTGGGGCACTGGGGAGCGACAATGATCGCGGGAATCTGATCCGCTTGGATCTTCTTGAACGGACCATGCTTCTTGACCAGTTCAAGTTCTTTGCCGCATTCTCCAGAACCGTGCAGAAACAAAAGAAGAGGAAGGTTCTCGGTCGAATCGTAGCCGTTTGGCAAAACCACCAAATAGTTGTAAGTGTATGTCTTGGTGACGGGCTGCGAAAATGAACCGGAAACTTCATCAGCCCTGATTGGCGAGAAAATTAGGGCGAAGGTGACTCCAAAAAAGTATACTATTTTCATTTAGTTTGTGGAGGGTGATTTAAATTCTGCCGAACGGTATTATTGAGCCGCGTGCGGTAATTTACCTACAAATACCGCGTGCGGTATATGTCCTGCAAATACCGCGCCGAAGCGCACAACCTACCGTTGGCGTTTCATGGAGGCATTTTGCGTTCTATGAACACCTGAGCAAGATAAAAGTATGGTTTGGACGGGGGGAAGGGTTACGGCATGTCGAGCGGGCTGGGGCCATCTGCGCCGGGGCGTTTCATGACGTGGAGGTAAATTATGGTGGCGTCAAGCACTTCGCGCCATGCGATCCGGGAGGAGAGCGGACAAAAAAGCGAGAGGGAGACTGGATTACGGATAGCCAGGCCCCTGCCCGACGGTGTAAATGTTCCCGGTGGATTTTTTGACATTACGAATGGCAACGGCCCTACGGCGCGCGATTTTTTCCGGCATCGGCCGGCGGCGGCGCGGCATTTTATTGCACCGGCAGCCCGCCCGCTGCTGTCAGGATAAGTGGCATGGGCAGGATGCCTATGCTACGATTTTCAGCAAAACTGACAGTATCGGGCAGTCCGCCGGGAACGCGCGCTATGCTTGAAGCCTGGACAGACTGGATGGAGCAGGGGATGCGGCTGGTCGAGATGAGCGGCTGGGTCGGCTGGGTCTGGTTCGTCGTGCTTTACGCGCTGTCGTGCGTTTTGTTTCTGCCCGGCTCGGTACTGAGTTTTGGCGCGGGCGCGGTTTACGGTTTTTGGTCCGGCACGCTGCTTGTTTCGCTGGGCTCGGTCGCCGGGGCGTTCGCGAACTTCGTTTCGACCCGTTATCTCCTCCGCGGGTGGATGGCGCGCAAGTTTGCCAAGAGCCGGAAGTTCCATGCGCTCGACCACGCGGCGACGAACGACGGATGGAAGCTGATCATCCTCACGCGGATTTCGCCGATCCTTCCGCACAGCCTCGTGAGCTGCGCGTTCGGGCTCTCCCGGATGTCCCTCCTGCGCTACCTCCTCGCCTCATGGGTCGGGTTCCTGCCGATCAGCGCGGCGTATGCCTACGGCGGGGCGGTCATCGGCCGCGCGGCAAAAGGCGGCCTGCATCAGGGCCCCTGGGCCTGGGCCGCCTACTCGGCCGAGCTTGCCCTCACGGTGCTGGTCACGATCTGGATCACCCGCATCGCCCATAGGGCCCTGAAAAATTATGCGCCCGAGGTCGCCGAGGCGATTGCCGAAGAGCCGGACGGCGAAGCGGACGGAACCGAGGAATAATGAGCTTCTGAATGAAACGTCCGTTTGTCCTCGCGCATTTCGCCATGACTGCCGACGGCAAGATCAGCACGCGTGCGGGGACTCCGTCGCGGTTCACGTCGGTGGCCGACAAGCGCCGCCTGCTGGAGGCAAGGGCGGAAGCCGATGCCGTGCTGGCCGGGCGCGGCACGGTGGAGGCCGATGCGATGAGCATGGGGATCTCGGCGAAGGATCTGCGGGAGGCGCGCGCGGCGCGCGGGCTGCCGCCGGTTCCGCTGCGCGTGATCGTGTCGAATGCCGGCCGGTTTGATCTCGACGGGAAAGTTTTCCGCTACTCCGCGTCTCCGCTTGTCATCTTCTCCACCACCCGGATGCCGGAACGTCTGCGGCCGGAGGTCGCCCGCCGGGCCGAGCTGTTCCTCTTCCGGGGCAGGGAGGTGGATCTCTCGCGGGCGCTCGAAATCCTGCGGGCCGAGTTCGGCGTCAAGCGCCTTGTGTGCGAGGGCGGGGGCGCGCTGCTGCGCTCTCTGGCCGGCCTGGGCCTCGTGGATGGAATCCGCCTGACCGTCGCGCCCGTCATTTTTGGTGGCCGCCTGGCCCCTTCCCTCACCGGCCTACCCGGGAGCTTCCTTCTGCCGCCGCGGGAGTTCCGCATTACCCGGCAGACGATGATCGGCGACGAGTGCTGCCTCGAACTTATACCATCTCTTAGAAACAACTGGACATCAAAGGAGGCGACCTGCAAAGGTGGTG
>JBAXXD010000215.1:0-2977 GCA_037128135.1 Verrucomicrobiia bacterium | reverse complement strand
CCCCAGTCGCCGATGTGGTTGTCGGTGATGACCTCGTGCCCGAGAAACCGCGCGACCCGTGCGAGGCAGTCGCCAAGGATCGTGGTGCGGATGTGGCCGACGTGCATCGGCTTGGCGACATTCGGCGAGCTGAAATCGAGGACGATCCGGAGCGGGCGCGCGGCGGGCGCGACGCCGAGCCGCAGGTCGGCAGACATCTCCCGGAGGCGCGCGGCGAGGAAATCCGGCTCAATGCGGAAGTTCAGGAACCCCGCCCCGGCGACCTCGGGCGCGGCGGAGATCCCCGCGACATCGAGATGCGCAAGGATGTCGGCCGCAAGCTGGCGCGGATTTGTTTTGCGCTCCTTCGCGAGAACCATCGCGGCGTTCGACTGGTAGTCGCCGAACCGGGTGTCGGCGGCCGGGGTGACGTCGCCCCGGGCGGGATCCAGCCCGGCGGCTTCGAGGGCCGCGCGCAAACGCACGCCGAGGATATCGCGAAGCATCATCAGCGGGAGGATCTACTCTCGAAAACGCGCAGGAGCGCGGCCGCGTCCGGGGCGGCGCCCAGCTCCTCGCGCACCGCCTTGTCGTTGAGAAATTTTGCGATGGCGGCCAGCGTGCGGAGGTGGGTCTGGAACTGATCCTTCGGAACGACGAAGAGCACGATGAAAAAAACCGGCTGGTCGTCGAGAGAATCGAATTGCACCCCCTTCGTCGAGCGCCCGAATGCGGCGACGACCTCCTGCACTTTGTCCGACGAGGCGTGCGGGATCGCGATCCCGAACCCGATCCCCGTGCTCATCGTCTCCTCGCGCTGGCGGATCGAGGCGAGCACGTCGTCGCGGTCGGCGGCGGGGATGGCCCCGGATTTCACCAGGCAGTCCACCAGCTCCGCGATCGCGGTCCAGCGCTCGGTCGAGGCCATCGCGGAAACGATCCGGGATTCCGAGAGAAGATTGGCGAGCGTCATCGGTCCACCTCGCCAAAGACGGGATCGATCGAGCCGAGGATGCCCACGACATCGCTGACCATGTGCCCGGGAATGATTTTCTGCATGATGCTCAAATTGACAAACGAGGGCGACCGGATCTTCATCCGGTAGGGAACCCCTCCACCTTTGCTGTAAATGTAGAACCCGAGCTCTCCCTTGGGGTTTTCCGCCGCAAAGTAAACCTCGCCCGGCGGCGCGGAGGCGCCCTCGGTGGTCACGATGAAGTGGTGGATCAGCTCCTCCATCTTCGTCAGGACCGCCTCCTTGGCGGGCGGCATGCTCTTCGGATCGTGCCAGTTGATCGGGCCCTCCGGAAGCTTCTCCAGAACTTGCGTGAGGATTCTGACGCTTTGCCGGATCTCCTCCATGCGGACGAGATACCGGTCGTAGCAATCGCCCACGGAACCGACCGGCACTTCAAATTCGTAGTTCTGGTAATCGAGATACGGGTGCTTTTTCCGGAGGTCGTGATCCACGCCCGAGCCGCGGAGGTTCGGGCCGGAGAGCGCGTAGGCGATCGCGTCCTCCTTTGTGATCACCCCGATGTCCTTCGTCCGATCCACAAAAATCCGGTTGCGGGTCACGAGCCGGTCCACCTCCTCGAACGCGGGCGGGAACGTGCGGAGGAATTCCCTGAGCTGCGCGAGAAATGCCGGCGGGAGGTCGCGGGTCTGGCCGCCGACCCGCGTGTAGTTGGTCGTAAACCGCGCGCCGGTAAGGGTCTCCATGAGATCGTAGATCTTTTCGCGCTCGGTGAACGTGTAGAGAAAAACCGTCATGGCCCCGAGATCCATCCCGAGGCAACCGATCATCAGGAGGTGGGCGGAGATCCGGGCGAGCTCGCAGCCGATGACGCGGATCGCCTTCCCGCGCGGCGGGATCTCCCAGCCCATGAGCTTTTCGATGGCGAGCGCGCAGGCGATGTTGTTGGCGATCGGCGCGAGGTAATCGAGCCGGTCGGTGTAGGGGAGGAACTGGTTGAACTGCATGTTCTCCGCGAGTTTTTCGTCTCCGCGGTGGAGGTAGCCGATCTCCGGGGTCGCCTTGGTCACCACCTCGCCATCAAGCTCCATCACCAGCCGAAGAACCCCGTGGGTCGAAGGATGCGACGGCCCCATGTTCAGCGTCAGCTTTTCGCCGAGCAGTTCGCCCGGCACCTGACGGGCGGTTCGACCCGGGCTGTCTTGATATTCCAGTATCGCCATCGTTGATTGATTTTCCCTCCGGATTTCTCCCGTCCCCGCACACGGATGGAAGCCCACGGGCGGGCAAACCATCAGCATCTGCGGAGGCAGGAAAAATTGCAAGCACGCCGTGCGATCAAGGAAAATCAATTTCGTGCATCCGGTTTTCCTGGAATTCTGATTGGATGGCGGGAGCGAGATGATTTTTGGGAACAAAAAGTTTTTTCTGGTGCTGTGTTTCGGCTGGCTGGCCTGCGTTCCGGCCCCGGCGAAAGATCGCGAGCAGATTCCCACGCCTCCGCCCTTCGCCAAGACCGGGGTGGTTCAGGTTTTTCTCAGCGAGGCAACGGAGATCCCGCTGCATGTCGGCGGGCGGGCGGTGGAGCCGCTCACGTTTCTGATCCGTAAGCCTCCGCGTCACGGCACGCTGAGCGAACCGCGGCGAACCGGGCGAACCGGGGCGGTGGTGACCTACACGCCCGACCCGGCAGCCGTGGCGGGGGATGATTTTTTCACGTTTGCCGCCCAGTCGCCGGATTCTCCGGTTTCGGCTCCCGCCAGCGTCTGGATCCGCCTGCTGGAAAAACCTGCGGTTTTGGAATGTCCCGCGCTGCTGGATTTCGGCACGGTCTCATCGGGAGAATCGGCTGGGCGGGATCTGGTTTTGAAAAACAGCGGGGGCGGGCGGGCCATCGGAGAAGTCCGGGCAAATCCGCCGTGGTCCGTCGCAGGGAGTCCTTCCTTCGCCATCCCGTCCGGCTCGGAGGCGCGGATCCGCATGGTCTTCCATCCGACGGACGAGCGGGACTTCTGCGACAAG
>JBAXXD010000214.1:0-3016 GCA_037128135.1 Verrucomicrobiia bacterium | reverse complement strand
GCAGCAGGCTGTTCGAGAGGACAACCCCGAGCATCGCGGCCGAGAACAGCGACAGGAAACAGAAGAACCGCGTGAAGTTCGGATCCTCCTTCATGTAGCCGACGCTGTAGATGAAGATCAGAAGCGACACGAACGACACCATCAGCACCATGCCCGCACCCAGCGGATCAAGCAGCAGACCCAAACTCAGGGTTTTGCTCCCGATGCTCAGCCACGGAAAATTGAAGACCACTCGCTCAAACCCGTGCCCCAGCGTTATGAGAAACGCCAGAAGGCTCAGCACGGTCGAGACGGACTGAGCGCCAATGACCAGCGCCGCCGCAGGTCCCCGTTGCTCGCGCTTGAGGAGAGAGGTGAGCCCGGCGGCAAGCAGCGGAAGAATGGGAATCAGGGCGATCATCGGTTGGGAGATGCGAAATGCGAAATGGAAAACGCGCGGGAGCGCACGCATCCTGCGTGCAGGACAGCCGGCATCCCTGCCGGTTGCCTTCCTTCATTGTGGGACAGCCGGCATCCCTGCCGGTTGCCAGGCAGGAAGATTGCGCGGCAGGATGCCGCACTTTGCACGCAGGATGCGTGCGCTCCCTTGAGGATGTCTTGCAGTTTTCTCATCCTTTCAAACTTGAGGCGTCGTCCACCTCGACGCTTTTGATCCTGCGGTGGACGAGGATGATGATGGCGAGACCGACTGCGGCCTCGGCGGCGGCGACGGCAATCGAGAAGATCGCGAACAGAATGCCCGCAAGGTCGGACGGGTTTTCGGAAAATCTCCAGAAGGCGATGAAATTCAGGTTGGCCGCGCCGAGCATCAGCTCGATTCCGATGAGAACCATGATCGCATTCGAGCGCGAGAGCACGGCCGCGAGGCCGAACGCGAAGAGCACCGCGGAGATGGCGAGTAGGATCTGGAGCGTCATGGTAAATGTGTGGCATGGGCAGGATGCCCATGCCACGAAGAAGAACGCCTCATGCCTTGTCCTCCATGGCGATGACCGCCGCGCCGATGAGGGCGGCGGTGAGCAGGACTCCGATCGCGATCAGCGCGACCACGTGGTCGGCCATGAGCGCCTCGCCAATGGCGGCGGCGGGCGCCGACGCGGGTGCGGGCAGCGGCTTTTTTGCCAGCGGGCTTGAGAAGATGAACCCGAGAAGGACGACCAGCGCGACCAGCCCCGCAGCCGCGCCGCCAGCGGGACCGAACCCGGAAAACGGCGTGCGGGATTTTTCGAGCCGGTCCGGACGCGTGAGCAGAATGGCGAAGACGATGACCATGGCGACCGCACCGACATAGACAAGGAGCTGGACAAGGCCGACGAACTCGGCGCCGAGCGCGATGAAGACAATGCCGAGCGCGATGAAGCTAAGCGTGAGGCAGAGAGCCGCATGGATGAGGTTGCGCATCACGACCGATGCCCCGGCCGCGAGAAGGAGGACGGCCGCCGGCAGGACAACGAACCAATCCCCGAGGAACTTCATCGGATCGGCGCAGCAGGTTTTTAAAAACTCACACGTCATTCGGAAAATTGGTAGGTCCGCCGGGAGACAGCGAAGCGGTTTGAAAACGATTTGCCAAGGATCAGGTAGGGGATCCCGACGATGGCGAGCGAAAGGATCCATGCCGCGGGCCCGCGCCCGGCATAGTGCCAGCAGGCGGCGGAGAAAAACGCCGCAAAGCTCATCGGCAGAAGAAATTTCCACCCGAACGCGAGCAGGTGGTCGATCCGCAGCCGGGGCAGGGTCGCGCGCACCCAGACCATCGTGACCGCGACAAAGCAGATCTTGCCCAGGAACCAGCCCCACGACGGGATGACCGCCAGGAAGGGCAGCGGGGCCTGCCATCCGCCCAGGAACAGCGTCACCAGCATCCCGCAGACGGCAAACATCCCGACATACTCGGCCATGAAAAACGTCGCGTATTTAAAGCCGGAGTATTCGGTGAGGTGTCCGGCGACGAGTTCCGACTCGCCCTCCGGCAGGTCGAAGGGACTGCGGTTCGATTCCGCCAGCGCCGCGATATAAAACACGAGGCAGGCCGTGAATCCCCACGGGGTCAGGACGAACCATTGCGGCACGAATCCGAATGCGAACCCGCCCTGCGCGGCGACGATGGCCGAGGGCGACAGCGAGCCCGCGATCATCGCGGCAACGATCGCGGCGATGACGAGCGGGATCTCGTAGCTGATCATCTGGGCGATCGCACGCATCGCGCCGAGCACGGAATACTTGTTGTTGCTCCCCCATCCCGCCATGAAGACCGCGACCTCGGTCCCGGCACCGACGGCAAAGAAATAGAGAATCCCGGCGTCGAGATCGGCCGGCACCATGTCGCGCCCATACGGGATGACCGCCAGAACCATGAGCGCCGGAATCATCATCACGACCGGCGCGAGGAAGTGGACAACCTTGTCCGCCGTCCGCGGCACGATATCCTCCTTGGTGATCATCTTGATCCCGTCGGCCACCGGCTGGAAGAGGCCGCAGAGCCGCCAGCGGAAGAATCCCACGCGATTCGGCCCGTAGCGGTTCTGCACGCGGGCCAGGATTTTGCGCTCCATCACCGAGGTGAGAGCGAAGAGGCCGAGAAAAACCCCGATGATCGTGCCGATGATGATCACCGCCGAGACGACGGCGAGAATCCATGACGGCACGCCGAACGATCCCAGCAAGCCGAGAAACCAGCCGAGAAGCTCGACCGGCGCGCGTTCGATCATCCCAATCATGACGCGCCCTCCGTGGCGGGCGCGGGCTTGGCGGCCTCCTTGGCTGCGGCGGTGGCGGCCTTCTTCTTCCGTTCCGACTCGACCCGCGCGTCCGTCTCCGCCGCCTCGGTCGGGTGGATTCGGCGGTAATAGGAATTCGGCTTGAGGAGTCGGGACTTGTCGAGAAGGAGCGGGGCGAACCGGTCGAACGCGCTGAGCTCGTAGTCCTGATCCATGCGGATGGATTCAAACGGGCAGACCTCGACGCAGATCTGGCAGCTCATGCAGACCGAGATATCAATGTCGAAGACCTTCGG
>JBAXXD010000213.1:0-3237 GCA_037128135.1 Verrucomicrobiia bacterium | reverse complement strand
CATCTTACCGCATCACGGTGGCCATCAAAAACGCCCCCTATCCGCTCGCCGTCGGCGCCACCGTCCAGGCAGAAGTCGTCATCGACCGCCGCCCGTTTTGGGGGCTCCTTTTCCTGAAAGCCGCCTACAAAAAGTGACCGCACCGAGCCTACGAATCAGCATCTTCCGTGCCGATCAAATCGTATCCATCACTTATCCTATATGAGCACCACTCACCCGTCGTATTCCCTTAAGTCGAATGAGGCAGACGCCCGCCGACATCTCGATGCGTTTTGGTTGGGAAAGAGCTTGGGCCGTCCGGCGCTGGCCATCACCGCTCGCAACCCCGGGCATGTATTCCGGCCATTCCCCGGCGACGACAAGCTGACCGGGCACGAAAAACAATTGTTGCCCGAATGGCACGCCCACAATGCGGAGAATGCGCTGAATTCCGTGCTTTGGCTCGGCGAGAGCCTGCCCAAGGTCACCGTGAGTGGAGGGATCACCTTCTTTAACGAACTGCTCGGCGGCACATACACCTTGGATGGCGGCACGGCATGGGTTGATGAGCGCACGGATATCCTCGAGCGACCGCTTCCACGCTTCGATCCGAGCCACCCGCTGATCGTCCGTCTGGATGAACGTATCCGCGCGATGGCTGAAGTGGTTGGGAGGCGGGGCTACGTCAATCCTCCCTTTTTGGGGGTTGATCCGCTCACCGCGCTTTCCCTGTTTCGGGGAGGGGAAAACCTCTGCCTCGATCTGGTCGAACGCGCAGAGGAAGTGATCGCCTGGTGCGCGGCCGCCACGGAAGTCTACATCGCGACCCATGACCATTTTTTCCAACTCCTCACCCGCCTCGGTCACGGAGAAAATTCCTCCTGGTATGAATCCGCCAGCCAGACGCGTTTTGAGGCGATCCAATGTGATGCCGCCGTGATGATCTCGCCCGACATGTTCGAGGAATTTGTCCTGCCCGACCTCGCCCGCATGACCGCCTATCTCGATCGCTCGCTCTACCACCTCGACGGAATTGGCCAGCTCCGCTTTCTCGAGCAGCTTGCCACCCTGCCACGACTGAATGGCATCCAATGGAATCCCGAGCCGAGCTCGCAAGACCCGCTTCAATGGCTTGAAACGTTCCGCGACATCCGGAATCGCGGCTGGCTCCTTCTCTTCAACCAATGGGAATGCCGCACCGTCGAACAAGCCGTCGCCATCACGGCCTCCGTCGGGACAGACGGGCTCTTCCTCACCCTTCCTACTTTCGATACCGAAGCGGAAGCCCATGCGGCGATCGCGGCCATCGAACAAGCGACGTGACCATACAGGGAAACTGACCTTGTAGCACGCCCGTGTCGGGCGTGTGGACCAGAGGTTTCCGTTGTAGCACGGCACTCTGCCGCCCTGTTCGTTCTCGCTTCCCACAAAGTCCGCCCGCCGCTCGCACCAACCGCCCGGGATCATCTGTTTCAACCATCACAAATAATGTCCCAGGTGGGACATTATTTGTGAGGCGACTTATTCGGGTTGGGGTGGGTTTTGACCGAAAAATACAGGTAAAATGCAACGTCCTCCAAATCCATAAGATTACAAATAATGTCCCAGGTGGGACATTATCTGTGTATGAATTTTCGTTTGATATTTTTTCACGCCAGACTTGGGGCGCAGGTGTTTTCCCTTGCGTTTCCTCCGCGTTTGATTCAATGAAGAATCCATGCAAAGGAAGACGCCCCTTGGAAAAGTTTAAAAAACGAGTGACGCTGATGGACTTGGCGCTCGAGCTGGGTTTGAGCGACCGAGCGGTTTCCCAGGCGCTCAATCCCCGGGAAAGCAATGTGAAGCTCAACCCGAAGACGGTTGAGCGGGTGCAAAAGCTGGCGGCGCTCAGGAATTACCGCCGGGATTCACGGGCCCGTTCCATGCGCTATGGGCGGTTTTACAGCATCGGGTATTTCGAGGCCAAACGGAGGCCGCACGACTGGCCGCTCTTCGGGGCGGAGGCGGGGGTTTACGATGAGGCCTCCGCGCATGGCTACCAGATCACGTTGATCCGCCTGCCCGCCGAAAACGAGGGGGACTCGATCCCGTCGGTTTTCCAGGAGGCCCATCTCGATGCCATGATCATCTCCCATGCGGTCAATATCCCGGAGGCACTCGAAAAACACATCGCCGCGAGCGGGTTCCCGATCATTCATCTGAACGAAAAAAACCCGCACAACGCCGTCTATATCGATGATGTCGGCGGCGCCGAGGCCATGACCAGCTACCTCATTTCCCTGGGGAACCGGAAGATCGCCTACTTGACCCATGCTACGCCTAACTCCCATTCCCATTACAGCAACACGGACCGCAGGAATGGCTACATAAAAGCCATGCGAAAGGCGGGTCTCGAGCCGGAAATCATAGAAGGATCTCAAAGCCAGCCAGATGCCTTTTTCGAATGGATCGATTCCCACAAAGATGTGGAAGCCATCGTCTGCTATAACGATCTGGCCGCGCTCAACCTGTTCCGTCTGACCTATCGTCTCCCTTTGAAGACTCCCGAGCATCTCGCGGTGACCGGGTTCGGGGACGACATCGGCAGGCACTGTCCGATCGCGTTGACCACCATGAGGAACCCCTACTACGAAATGGGCAGGGCCGCCGTGAAAATGGCTCTGAAACTTGTGGAGGAGTCGCTGAAGACCGTCCCGTCGCAGGTCTTTTCTCCGGAACTCGCGATCCGCAACTCGACAAGGAACCGCCTGGAACCGCCTGCCGACGCACAGACGAAGCCATCCGGCTGGTGACCCGCCAGAGGTCTCTGTAGCACGCCCGTGCCGGGCGTGTGGACGGCGCGTCCGGCACGGACGCGGCTTGTGAGCGCGAGAAATTCCTCCGCCCCCTTCGTGAGCTTCGTGGGGGATTCCTCAGTCCAAAAGCGATTTTCAGGCAGCCCCAGAAAATCTCCCATCCCATCCCCAGAAAATCTCAAATTTTTCTTGACTGACGATTCGCAGCCGAATATTTCTGCGCTCAACGCGCGTATTTTTCCCCTTCATTTCCACCCAGAAACCGCAGCCCCAAACTCTGCGCCCCATGAATAGAAAACCCGCCCGGAAATCCGCCGGAATGCCCTCCCATCTCCCATCTTCCATCTCCCATCACTTATCTCCAATAGTCCAACGTCAGCTTCCCATCACCCTATGAACCGAAATCTTCTCATACCATTTTGCATAAATAACGTGACACAACGAGGGTTGTGTGATACAAGCG
>JBAXXD010000212.1:0-3258 GCA_037128135.1 Verrucomicrobiia bacterium | reverse complement strand
GTTCCGCCGTATTTCGAGATGAGGACTTTGTCCCCTTTTTTGACGGTGAACGGGATGAGTTTTCCGTCCTCGTCACGTTTTCCCGTGCCGACGGCGACAATCTTCCCTTCCTGCGGTTTTTCCTTGGCGGTATCGGGAATGATGATTCCGCCCTTTTTGACTTCCTTCTCTTCGAGCGCCTGCACGAGCACGCGGTCTCCGAGAGGCTTGATGTTTACGTTGGCCATGTTGGCTGTTGCTCCTTGTGTTTTGGTTTGTTGGTTTTTAACAGACCCCGGGGCCGGCGTGGTGCCGGGCCGGGGCCGCTTGTTAAAGTGTGATTATTTTTTCTTGTCCTCGTCCACCATTTCGAACTCGGCGTCCACGACGTCAGCGTCCTTTTTGGCGGGCTCGCCCGCCGGCTGCGCCTCCGGGGCCGCCTTGGCGGAGGCCTGCTTGTAGAGCTCGGCGCTGATCTCCTGGAATTTTGCCTGGAGGTCGTCGTAGCCGGATTTGATGGCGTCGATGTCGGTTCCTTTGAGTGCCTCGCGAAGCTTCTCGATCGCGTCCTCGACGGATTTCTTTTTCGCACCATCGATTTTGTCTCCGAGTTCCTTGAGCTGCTTTTCGCACTGGTAGGCGAGGGTGTCGGCGTTGTTGCGGATCTCGATCCCTTCCTTCGCCTTCTTGTCCTCGTCGGCGTGGGCCTCGGCTTCCTTCTGCATCCGTTCGACCTCCTCCTTGCTGAGGCCGCTGGATCCGGTGATCGAGATTTTTTGCTCTTTCCCGGTGCCGAGATCTTTGGCCGAGACATTGAGAATCCCGTTGGCGTCGATGTCGAACGTGACCTCTACCTGCGGAACTCCGCGCGGGGCCGGCGGGATGCCGTCGAGGTGGAAGGTGCCGAGATTTTTGTTGTCCCGGCTGAGCGGACGCTCGCCTTGGAGGACTTTGATTTCCACGCCCGGTTGGTTGTCGCTGTAGGTCGAGAAGACGTTGGATTTTTTGGTCGGGATCGTCGTGTTGCGCGGGATCATCGGTGTGGCGATGCCTCCGGCGGTCTCGATGGCGAGCGTGAGCGGGGTCACGTCGAGCAGGAGGACGTCTTTCACGTCTCCGCGGAGCACGCCGCCTTGAATGGCCGCGCCGACAGCAACGACCTCGTCCGGGTTCACGCCTTTGTGGGGTTCCTTCCCGATCATCTCGCGGGCGGTATCCACGACCTTCGGCATGCGGGTCATGCCGCCGACGAGGACGAGCTCGTCCACCTCGCTCTTCGGCCACTTCGCGTCATCGAGGCAGGATTTCACCGGCTGGATCGTGCGCTGGAAGAGATCATCCGTGAGCTGCTCGAGCTTTGCGCGGGTCAGTTTTTTCTGAATGTGCTTCGGCCCGGTCGCGTCCGCCGTGACGAACGGCAGGTTGATGTCGTATTCCTGGGTGGAGGAGAGGGCGATCTTCGCCTTTTCGGCCTCCTCCTTGATGCGCTGGACGGCGTCCGCCTGCTTGGAAAGGTCGATGCCGGTGTCCTTTTTGAAATCGGCGATGATCCAATCCATGAGACGGTTGTCCCAGTCGTCGCCACCGAGGTGGGTATCGCCATTCGTGGCCGACACGTGGAAAACCCCGTCGCCGATCTCGAGCGCCGAGATGTCAAACGTTCCGCCGCCGAGATCATACACCGCGATTTTTTCGTCCGCTTTTTTGTCGAGCCCGTAGGCCAGCGAGGCGGCCGTCGGCTCGTTGATGATGCGCCTCACATCGAGCCCTGCGATCTTGCCGGCGTCCTTCGTCGCGTTCCGCTGCGAGTCGTTGAAATAGGCGGGAACCGTGATGACCGCCTCGACGATCTTCTCGCCGAGTTTGGCCTCGGCATCCGCCTTGAGCTTCGCGAGGATCATCGCGGAGATCTCCGGAGGAGAAAACGTCTTCGGCTTGCCGTCAATCTCGACCTGGATGTGCGCGTCGCCGTTCGCCGCCTTGACGAGTTTGTAAGGCACGCGGTGTTCCTCCGCGCGGATCTCATCAAATTTGCGGCCCATGAACCGCTTCACGGAAAACACCGTGTTAGCGGGGTTCGTGATCGCCTGGCGCTTAGCCGACTGGCCGACAAGCCGCTCGCCCGACTTCGCGAAAGCCACCACAGAGGGTGTCGTGCGCGCCCCCTCGGAATTTTCCAAAACAACCGGCTCACCGCCCTCCATCACCGCCATACAGGAGTTCGTTGTGCCCAAATCAATGCCTAGAATTTTTGCCATATAGATATATAAAAAATTTCAACTTTAAATTAGCAATTCCTGTGCCGAAGTGATCGAATGTATATAAAATGAACTTCCATAGCGAGATATGATATTATCTTCACAAAGGAATGGTCTGCAAATAGCGTCAGGACGGCTCGCTTTTCATTTCAAGCTGCGCCAGAAATGCCATAATGGCACACTTTCATTCTATCGCATGGTCTCTTCAACGAGCCCGTGAAGTTTCGGACACGAAGCGGCCCTCCGGGTTGAAGTGGATGGGCAGGGAAAGCTGCGGGGGATCCGGATGTCACGCTTGTCGGTGTCGGCTGAAAATTTCCGCCGTAGCGTGCATCATGCGGCGCACTGCCTTCGAGTGCGAGCGTGAATGCGGGCTCGCCAGAGATGCGGAACCCGGATAGACGAGATCGCATGGCCACAGCGCCTCCCACAAAACGGAAAACCGCCCTGACGCTGATGGCGCTGGGAGTGGTGTTCGGAGATATCGGGACGAGTCCGCTTTACGCATTTGAGACGGCTCTGGGTATTGCGGGGGCCGGTTCGGCGGTCGGGGTGGCGTCGCTGATTCTGTGGACGATCTTTCTCGTGGTGACGGTGAAATACGCAGCGGTCGTCATGCGTGCGGACTATCATGGGGAGGGCGGGATTTTTGCGCTGATGGCGCTGCTGAGATCCTCCGGGAGCAAGCGGGGAGAAGCGGGGATGATGGTGCCGCTCGTGGTGTTCGGTGCGGCGATGCTGCTCGGGGACGGGGCGATCACGCCGGCGATTTCTGTGCTGAGCGCCGTCGAGGGACTCGCGGCCGTCCACCCCGGCTGGGCGGAGTATTCGCAGCAGGTGGCGATCGGAATTCTCGCGGCGCTTTTTTTCGTGCAGCGCTTCGGGACCGGGCGGCTCGGCGGGGTCTTCGGGCCCGTGATGTTTTTGTGGTTCCTCAGCCTGGCCGTGACCGGAGGGGTTCAGGTTGCCATGTGCCCGGAGGTTTTCCGGGCGTTTGATCCGCGCGAGGGGCTCCGGTTGC
>JBAXXD010000211.1:0-3274 GCA_037128135.1 Verrucomicrobiia bacterium | reverse complement strand
GACATCTCCCTCCGCGAAATCCCGGAGTGAACAGCCGTTTTACAAGAATATCCACACTGGTCCCCCAGTTTACAAATCATGATCAACAGCGATTTTTTGAATGCACTTAATTTGAGAGAATACGGCAAAAAAGCCCTCGTCTGCATTGGTGCCGCCGTGGCACTGTGCTCCTGCGGCCCCCGGCAACACCTGCCTGACCCCCAGCCGGCCTTACAACCCGCCGCCGCCAAACGCCAGGCCGTCACGCTCAAGGTCATCGATGTCATGGCACGCTCGAACAGGATCCCCGAGATCAGGAAGGTCGAGGCGCCCAGCCTGTGTTCCGGAAACAAGGCCGTCGGCTTTCGCAGCCGGCTCTTTGACAGCGATGAGGCCTGCGAAATTTTTGTGGACGGCAAGCAGGTCGGCATTGGCAAGGCTTCCGGCGGTGAGATCGCGCTGCGCTTTGACAAGGTTGCCGGGACCATCACCAGCACCGGCGCAGACCGCTCCTACACCCTGCGCCCCCTGGGCGACGGCAGGGTTGCCTTCGACTGGGAGGCCTCCAAGGGCGGGTTCAGCTTCTGCTTTTACCTGAGCGGTGCCTATTATCGCAGGGCAGGCGTCGCCTGCGACGGCGCCGCTATCCAGCTGCTGCCGCTGGACGCGCTTTCCTCCAGCCCGAAACTGTTGAAGGCGTTGAAAGGCCCGGCCCGGATAGAGGTCGCCCCAGGAAAACCGCTGGAAGCCATCGCCGTGGAGACGGGCACAGGCTGCGCCGTTTCGCTGAGCGAGAGCAAAGGCCAATTGTGGATCGCGATCAGCTCGCCTGAGTCCAAGGGCTCGTTCACGCTCGACCTGGGTGCGAGCGCCGTGACCGATGTTGCGGCGCCGCCGGCCATCGCCGGGGTCGACTTCTGGGCCAGCGACCGCATCCACGTCCCTGCCCCCACCACCCGCAACCTCATGCCCAACCCCAGCTTCGAGCAGGGGCTGCGCTACTGGAAGTGGTACGGGGGCGGCGGCAAGTACGTCCCATCGGAAACGCCCGCCTATTCTATCGCTGACGACGCCAAGTTCGGCGCCCGCTCCCTGTTTATCCAGCCGGCGGGCGGCAGCTTCCCCATCATAAGCTCCTACATTCCCGTCGACAAAGGCCGCGACTACACCATCAGCTTCTATGCCAAGGCCGCCAAGCCCGGCGCTTCGCTCGTTCTCGGACTGACCTTCAAAGACAGCCACGTCTTGTCGACCGAATGGAAACGATATTCTCTTACGGTCAAGCCGGACAAGCCGGTGCTTTCGCTGCTGCTTTGCGCCGCCAGCTGCCCTATCTGGGTTGACGGCATCCAGGTGGAAGAGGCCGCAACCCCCACCGATTACGTTGGCCCGGAAGTCGAAGGGCGGCTGCTGACCGCCGACCCCGACGGCATGCTGGCGCTCGGCCAGAAGCCGGACGCCCGCTTCCAACTCTCCGGCAAGCCTGGACTCAAAGGCGAGTTGGAGCTTTCCATTCGCGATTTCTATCGCGAGGAGCAGTTCCGGAAAAAATATCATTTTGCGCTCGGCCCCGATGGCCTGGCCACCCTGCCATTGCCGCTTGACGCCAAGGCGCTCGGCACCGGGGTTTTCGTGCTCCGCGCCGACTACCGCCTGGAGGGCAAGGCGGTCTTCAGCGACTACTACCGCTTTTCAATTATGAATTTCCTGGAGAACAAACACGCCACCAAGAATCTGTTTGGAAACAATCTCGGCGGCATGCGCAAGCCCCGTTCCGGCGACGAGGCCCGCAACTACATGCGCTGGGGCTGGGGCGCCACCTCGTATTGCTTCGACGAGCGGCTTGAGCAGCAGTACCGCATCAGCAGCTTCACCGAGACGATCTACGCGTTCTTGACACCGGAGGAACGTCCGGACTATTGCGCCGCCTTGGGGTGGTGGGGCCCAATGGGAGGGAAGCCGGCCAACGCTTCGGCTTGGACCGAGTTCACTCCGGAGCGTGTCCAGCGCATCGAGGACATCTGCTACGCCGTGGTCAAGCGCAACCCCAAGGTGCCGGTCTGGGCACCGAGCTGCGAGGTTGAGGGCCAAACCCCGCTGATCCGCGCCGGCAATTTCGACGAGTGGGCCAAGTTCCAGGCGGCCGCCTTCCGCGGCATCAAGCGCGCCAACCCCAAGGCCGTCGCCATGCCCGACACCGGCACCTCCGGCCTGAACCGGCTCCGCGGCTTCCACGAGCAGGAAGGCTACATGCGCTCCACGCAGGGCCTGGCCAAGTGGGACGCTCTTGGCGCTCACCCCTATGGAACCGTGGACGGCACGCGAGGGCTTGATGACTTTGATGCCACCAACGCCCAGTTCATCGAGATGATGGCCAAGTATGGCTACGCCGACACCCCCATCTACTACACCGAAGGCTCGCCCTGTGGCCCATACTTCATCCCGGAATGGGGCACCGGCCGCGACGGCAGCGAATATTGGGGCGTAAGCCCCACCTACGACTCCGGCTGGGAAGAGTATATCCACGCATCCCTGGTCGCCCGGCTCTATCTCATCTGCCTGAAGTACTGGCCGAAAGTCCAGACGTTCACCCTCTGGTTCTCCAACCCCTATTTGGACATGGATTTCGCCCCTTACTTTACCTGCATGGTGCCCAACACCCTCGGCCACCTGCTCCCGAACCCAAGATACAAGGCTGACTTCCGCCCCGTGGGCGGCATCCGCGGCTACGCGTTTGAGGATGGCATGGGCAATGGACTGGTCGCCGTCTGGTGCGTCCTGGACAAAGTCGACAACGGGCTCGACCGCGGACCGGAGATGCTGGTCAAGTTCGACGGCGGCGTTCCCGAGTTCATCGACTTGATGGGCAAAGTTCGCCAGCCCCTGACCAAGGGCGGCGTCACCAGCGTCCAGCTCACCTCCGCCCCGCTATTCCTGCGCTGCCCCGCGGCCGGACTGGATAAGCTGCTCAAGGATCTGAACGCCGCCCAGATTGTCGGCGCTGGCAGCGCCCTGAAGGTGGACGTGCAGCCGACCGCTGCGGGCCAGGTTGAAGCCGTCCTCGCCAACCAGACCACAGCCGCCTTGTCGGGCAAGCTCGTCGTCGGCGGCGAAACCCGGCCTTTCGAAATACCGCCTAAGAGCAAAGTGGCCGTCCCGGTCCCCGGTGGCACCGGAGCCGCCCCGGGCAAGCTGGACACCTGGCGCAAGAGCCTGGCCGTGGAATTCGCCAACGGCAAGCGCGAGGAGATGATATGGGACCTGACCTACTTCTACGTCCCCCGCACCGCCAGCC
>JBAXXD010000210.1:0-3432 GCA_037128135.1 Verrucomicrobiia bacterium | reverse complement strand
CAACTGGTGGAACCTCTACGTGCGCTTCTTCGACGAGGAGCATCACCGGGAAGCCGTTCGCAGCCGCCCGATGCTCATGCAGGGCGTGGGCCGACAGGTGCAGAGCGGGGGACAGCGGACCGTGAAGGTGAGTATTTTGCACGAAAAACAAGACGTCATCGCCCGTGCTGTCACCCGAATCAGCAACGAGTTGCAACACATCAGATCCATCACGGAGCAATGGACATTCACCCAATGCTGGACGCTGCTCTTGACGCGCCTTTTCCGTCGCTGGCTGGGTGGAAAATAGCTTCCCGGCCTTCCTCCTGAGGCCGAATTGGTACTCAGCGGCTGAGGTTGGCTGAAAAATCCCGCGAAAAAAACCGGTCGCGCTGCGGAGAAACTTCAGCGCCAAACCATCGTGCCCATTTTCCTATTTAGGTTTAGGATCAGATTAGCAAAGCACGCATCCCGCTCGGGACGTGCCGGAAGCCGCGTGAAAGACGCGCTGGAATAAAAAGCGCAATAAAAAATGACTGGGGCCTTTCCCCTTCTGATTCTCTCGCGGGAGGTCAGAACGTGTGGATGAAGAGTCCCGAGCGGAGCTTGGGCTCGAACCATGTGCTTTTCGGCGGCATGATTTGGCCCGCGTCGGCGATCGCCATCAACTGATCGACGGTCACTGGAAACATCGAGAACGCCGCGGCGGCGCTCCCGCCGGAGACGCGCTCCTCGAGTTCCTTCGTGCCGCGGATGCCGCCGACAAAATCGATGCGCTTGCTGGTGCGCGGGTCGTCGATGCCGAGCACCGGGGCCAGCAGCCTGTCCTGGAGCACGCTCACATCGAGCCGCGAGACCGGGTCGGTGGCCGGGTCGGTCTTCCACGAGAGCCCGATCCAGCGCCCGCCGAAAAACATGGCCGCGTGTCCGGGCGCGGACGGCGTGGCGGGCGCGCGGTCAGCCACGTCAAAAACCGCGCGGATTTTCGCGAGGAATTCCTCCGGGGAATACCCGTTGAGGTCGTTCACCACGCGGTTATACGGGAGGATCCTGAGCTGGTCGGCGGGGAAGAGGACGCAGAGGAACCAATTGTATTCCTCGTTCCCCGTGTGGTTCGGGTTGGCCTCGCGGCGCTCGCGTCCGACCCTCGCCGCGCTCGCGCTCCGGTGGTGGCCGTCGGCCACGTAGGCGAGGGGGACATGGGAAAACTCCTTCGCCAGCGCGTCGCTCCCGCGCATCCGCCAGAGCGAATGGCGGATCCCGTCCGGCGCCACAAAATCCACCTCCGGCGGGCGCGCGGTTTCCGCGGAGACGAGCGCGTCAATTTCCGCGCGCGGGCGGTAGGTCAGGAACACCGGACCGGTATCCGCGCCGAGTGTGCCGATCAACCGCGTCCGGTCGTCTTCCTTGTCCTTCCGGGTTTTCTCGTGCTTGCGGATGATGTCGTTTTCGTAATCGTCGATGTGGCAGACTGCGGCGACTCCGGTCTGCACATGGCCGCCCATCTGCTGGCGATACAGGTAAACCGTCGGCGTGGGCTCGCGGACAAGCGCCCCCGATGCCACCAGGCCGGCGAGATTTTTTTTTGCGGTCGCGTAGACGATCTCCGAATACGGATCCGTCGCGGGCGGGAGGTCGATCTCCGCGCGGTCAACGTGCATCAGGCTGTGCGGGTTGCCTTCCGTCAGCGCGGCGGCCTCCGCGCGGTTCACCACGTCATACGGCACGCAGGCGACCTCGGCCGCCAGTTCGGGTTTCGGGCTCAGCCCCTGGAATGCTCGGACTCTCAACATGCCCGCCTGTTTAGCAGCGCGGCACAAGCCATGCAAGCGGCGGGACGCCGCTTATACAACGACGGGCGCATGCCCGAACGGGGCAACTTCGCGAATCTTCCAAGAGGACATGAGCGATGCTTCACTCCGTTTCGGTTGTGCTCCCTGCACCAAACCGTTGACTCGTTCGCTCCCGCTCATATCGCCCTGCGGGCTGCCTCCAGCAGTTTCCCGAGCGGCAGCCCTCGCCCCTGGGTGTCTCTCCCATTTTACGATGCGCTATCGTGCTGGTTTTCCGCCCGTGATGAGGCGCATCACTCCGATACGATTTCCAGTCTCTAAACGGGCGGGACGCCCGTTCTCCCTGTGCTCTGCAACTTTCAGAGACGCCAGCCGCACACGGTTCCCGATGATTTTCTGGATGATATCAGAAGGTCTGAAACTGTGACTGACATCAGACGCTTTCGCCCGCCCGCAGTTCGGCCATGATTTCGTTTCTGGATCGCCGCGCCGGATTCGAAGCATTGGCAAAGCCCCGTGCAGCAAAAATCCCTTCCGGCTCTTTTTCGGAGGTGACGTAAACACGAAACTCCTGCTCGGGCACCTTTTTCCAGCGCAAGGCCTGCCCGGGTCGAAGGTGCGCCGCACGACGGATGTCAGACGGGACGGAAACCTGACCGCGTTCAGTCAAAGAGGTAATGTTGAAAGCCATGAATGTGCGATATCATGCGAAAACATCATGTCAACTTTTCCCCCGCGCTGACCGCAGGGATTTCATGGATCTGCAAAGTGGCTTATCCGCGTTCCGGCATTGCAGGGGCGGGGAATGTTGCTTCGGGCATGACCCTGCCTGGCGATTCATCAGGGGATCAATCGCTCCCGCAAACTCGATTCGTGGCGCTCAGTGGCACGAGCAACATTCCTGCCGACACCCCATCAACGTGTCAACCTATGATCCAAAGGACTACAACGTTGCCGATAGCCTTGCGATTTCAGCACGAATTTGATCCATGACTTCGGGATTTCCGATTTCATCATCCAAACTGAAAACAACAAAAACCTTGCCGCCGAACTTGCGCTCAAAATCCGTAAAACTGGCACGCATCCGTTCGGTCGCCGAGTAGTTGCCGAAGTTTGCCTTAGCCGTCACCGGTTTTATCTGAATGCCGAAAGCCTTGTCCCCGACCTTCGCGATATAGTCAATGTCACCCGCATGATCCAGTTCAGGATCACTCTCTTCAAACTTCACGCTAGGGAATTGCTTGGCAAGGCCGTCCTCGACCACGGATTTTTCGCGGATGAACCCGTCATAGGTACGGTTGAGTGTGAGATTGTAGATGTAGTCAATGCAGTCTTGCTTGGTCAGCGAGTTGAATGCTTCCGTCCACTCCGGGATGACGATCTCCTTAATTTTCACATAAAGCCGTTCCCCCAATTCAGCAAGGCTTTCCATGGTGACGCGAGTTGGCGCCTTGCCGTTCGTGACCGCGTTTTGGAAGTACCACGCCTGCCAGTCTTCAAACTTCTTTGGTTGGCACTCGCGAATGAGCGCCATGACTGTGCCAACCTTATTGGGCCGTGACAACTGGTACGTCTGGGTGGCGTAGTTCAATACTTTTTCCTTCTTTCCAAAATCTATGGAATATCGTGTCATGCGCTTGCCTCCTTGATGAGATTATTC
>JBAXXD010000209.1:0-3473 GCA_037128135.1 Verrucomicrobiia bacterium | reverse complement strand
CTCGCCAGAGGCCAGATAGCCGCATGACCCTTGGTAACTTTGGCGTCGTGCACCCACCCCTTCGACGTGTGGAAGAATCCGGTTGAAATTTGAATGGAAGTGGCGGCCGGAAAAGGCGACTCTCGAACTCGCAACAGGGAAGCTCACGCGCACATAATTCTAAAATGCAGAATACAATACTTGGCTATCTGTTGGCTGCGGTGTTTCTGTCTGCCGGGGCGGCTCAGGCGATGACCTATGTGGTGGACAACGCCAATCCCGTTGCGGCCGACACCAACCCGGGAAGCAAAGATGCTCCGCTTAAGACCATTTCGGCCGCGGCCAAAAAGGTGCAGCCTGGCGACGAGGTGGTGGTTCGACCCGGCATTTATCGCGAAGCCGTGACGGTGGCGGTTTCGGGTGAGGAGGACAACCCCATCGTCTTTCGCAGTGAAGAACCCGGCAAGGCTGTGATATGCGGGTCCGACATCCTTTCCGAATGGCAACCGGAAGGTTCCGGGGTTTGGTCTGCAGCGGTTGGAAAAACCCATGTGGTGGACCATTTGGGGGGAAATCCGCAGTGGATCTATTTCAACGGGTTGCCCTTGGAGCGCGCCGAAACACGGGACCGTTTGATTCCAAGCACCTTTTACCACGACGTGCCGGCCGCACGCGTTTATGTGTCGCCCCGCGAAGGGGATTCCCTCGAAAACGCCACGGTGGAATATGCCTGCCGCGATGGGCTTTTCCACAGCAAGGACGAGACCATCAACGATATTCATTTGATCGGGTTTACGCTTCTGCACAGTGCCGATTGGTTCCGGGGGATCCCGGCGGTCCGTGTCATGGGCCGGCGTTGGCTGGTGGAAAACAACCATGTCCTGTGGTCCTCCTACTTCGGATTCCAGACCCGCGACAGCGGAGACTGTGTGGTGCGGAACAATCTCATCGAATGGAGCGGTTGTCAGGGCATCGGGGGCGGGCGAAACCTTCGCCTTCTCGTCGAAGGCAACACCGTTCGCTACAACAACTGGCGTTTGTTCAACTGGGGCACCGAGGGCGGCGGGTCCAAGTGGGTCTCGACGATCGACTGCACTCTGCGCGACAACGAATTCTGTTTCAATTTCGGTCCCGGCATCTGGTTCGACGGATTCAACGAGGGCAACCTCGTTGAGCAAAACCGCTGCCACGATAACACGGTCCGCTCGATTTTCTTTGAAATTTCCTGGGACGACATCGTTCAGGATAACATCGTCTATAACACGCTGGAAAACGGCATTCTCGACAGCCACAGTCCCGGGGTGGTCATCCGGCGCAATGCCATCTTTAACTGCGGCACCGGTGTCGCCCTCGCCGGGATTTATACCCGGGGCAATGACCATGAGGGAAAAGACTATCCGGAGTTTGCCAAAAAGGCCCGGTTGGTGCCGGGAATCTCCCCGCTGCGCGCGACCCAGTGGGAGGTCGGTTTCCTCAAGTATTTTGTCGCCCCCGAGGCCTGCCTTCTCAACGACTGTGTGGTTTGGGATAATCTGATTTTCGACAACTCCATCGCCATGATGGAGAATCGGGATTATCACAAGCCCTCGCACATTGATGGGTTCGTCAACAACTTCTCCGACCACAATATTTTTTGGGCGAAAAACCCGAAGGATCTTTTCACCATTGGTTATGACCGGGCTTATGAGGGCCTGGCAGACTGGCAAAAACTCTCCGGCCGGGACCTTCATTCGCAGTTCGCCGATCCGCGCAACCCTGCCACAGTGCTGCCCGATTGGGCGAAAGAGCGCCGCAAGGAATGGGACTTGAAAATGAGGCCTGTTCGGGAGGTCACCGAGCTGAACCTCGGACTCGTCCAGAGCGCGATGAGTCAAATCACCCTCGGCCGCATCTTCCGGTCTTCATTCGTCAAGCCGGTGAGTCTGAAAGACAAGCGCATCAAGGCGTTCCTTTTCGAGGAGGAAGGGAAACGGATTCTGGGACTATGGACGACGCAGGTGGCCGAGAACCGGTATCTGCGACTGAACCTCGGCGTTCCCAAGATCACCTTGGAAAATGGTTATCTCAAACAGAGCGAGGTCTCGCTTTCCCATGGTGCCATCGATTTACAGGTGACGTACAACCCGATTTACCTTTGCGGCGTGGGAGAGAATATCTCCGAAGTGTCCGCCGGAGTTCTCACCGTGCCTTCGTTTAATCTTGCGAACCGGGACATCCCGGCGTCGGCGGAATTCGTCAACGACAGCAACGTCCCGGCGAAACTCCGTGTGACATTCAAGACAAGCCTCGGATTCGCTCCGGAGCCGCCGGAAATGACTCAACAACTGGCGCCTGGGCAGACTTGGGAAGCCAAGGTGATCCTGAAACCCGACGGTTCGATGCGGAAAGGCTCGGGCATCCTTCGCATGGAATCAGAGCTTGGGGGAGAAACGATTCGCCGAGTGGCCGTCTTCACCGTGGGAGAGGGCGAAAACAAGCTGCCTTCGGTGGCGGAGCCGATGACGATCGATGGCAAACTTGACGATTGGAGCGGCGTGATTGCCCGGGCTGTCCCGCTGGCCATGATCGGGGATTCCAGCCAGCTTGTGACCGCCGACAAGGCCGCATGGACGGGGCCAAAGGATCTGAGTGCCAAGGCTTACGGTGCCTGGACGGACAAGGCGATCTATGTCGCTATTGAGGTCACCGATGACAAGGTCCATGCCGCCCCGGCCGGAGCTGATCCGAGGACTTTTGATTCCGTCGATGTGTGTTTGGACGGACGCAGCCCGGACATGCAGTGGCAGAGTGACCTCACCCAAGGTTGCTTCCAAGCGATCATCAGTCCGACGGTTGACGGAACTGCCGTGGTTCGGCCCGCTTGGAAAGCGAAGGGGATTTCCGGGATCGAGGCGGCCTCATCCATCACGCCAACCGGATATGTCCTCGAAATCATGATCCCCTTAACCTCGGCGAATTTTCCCTCCGGACAGTGGACGGCTGGCCGTCCGGTCAAACTGGCGGTGCAGGTCAACGATGTGGATGGCGATGCGTCCGCGAAATCGCTTGGCTGGGGATCCAGCCCCAAGGGCGAAAACGCCAAGGATACGTCGGGGTGGGTGACGGTGCTTCTTGAAAAGTAACCTGCCTTTCTCCGCTGGCCGCCCGCCGTTCGCCTGACTCTTGGACGGTCCCATTTGGTTCTGAAACCAAGAACTCCGTTGGGTGTGTGATTGTCGTCGAAGGGGTCCTTGCGCATTGACATTTTGCGCGACTTCACCGACGGGCCGGCGAGGCACCCGGTCACAGGTTGGCGAAAAACTTTTTTTCCGCAAGCCGGGTCCATGGGACGGCGCGGGCGATGCCGCAGGGGAGGGAATTGGCGCCGCCATGGAGGATTTCGGCATGGGCGAGCGCGGTGCCGGAGACCTTTTGGAAGAAGGCCAACCCACGCGCCCAGTCGGAGGCGACCGTGGAGCCGGATTTGATTTCGACGCCGGTGAGGTTCGTGTCGT
>JBAXXD010000208.1:0-3502 GCA_037128135.1 Verrucomicrobiia bacterium | reverse complement strand
TCTACGATGTCACCCGGGCGCTGGATGTGATCGGAATTTGGCCCGGCCTGAATGCAGGCAAGGTCGCGTGCTACGCGCACGGCAACCAAGGGGTGTATGCGCAGCTGGCTGCTGCCCTCGACCCAAGGATCAAATCCATTCAAGTCGTGGGCGGCATCGGAAGCTACACCGCGTTTGTACGAAAGCATCATTACGCACAGCACGACATCACATCACTTCTCGTTCGCGGGATTATCCCTCGCGGGGATTTGCCCGCGCTTCAACCTCTAAATCACAACACAAATCCATGATACTCGAAAAATTTACTCTCGGAGTCGGGGACCGGTTCGGACGCGAAGGCATCGCCCAGCTGGCAGCATTACAAAAAGCGGCCGCGGCCGGCGTCGAAATTATCCCGGTTTGGAACAAATCCAACCGCGAACACACGCTGATCGGGAGCACGCCTGCCGACACGAGAAACGCCGTCGAAGCCGCGGTAAAAGCCTCGGGTTGGACTGCTCCTTATCACTTGGATGCTGACCACATCGGCTTAAAAACCGTTGACCGGTTCCTCCCTCATTGCGACTTCTACACAATCGACGTGGCGGATTTTATCGGAGAGCCAGCAGGCCCCGATGACGTATCGGCAGTGCGGGACTCCCTCCGGCCGCTCCTTGGCAGGACATTCTTCGGTCTGGAACGCCCTCTGGACGGCAGCATGGTGGAGCCTTTTCTGGACCGATACGCACTCGCCATCCGCGAGGCCGGAAAAATTTATCGTTACATTGAGTCCGCACGCGGAAAAGACAACTTCATCGCCGAGGTTTCGACGGACGAGTCGGAGATCCCGCAGTCCCCGCTGGACCTCCTATTTATCCTTGGCGGGCTTGCAGGTGAGGGGGTGCGTGTGCAGACCATTGCGCCTAAGTTCACCGGACGTTTCAATAAAGGGGTAGACTATGTCGGCGACGTGGGGCAGTTCGCCCTCGAGTTTGATCAGGATCTGGTGGCAATCCGTAGCGCCGTGGAGGAATTTGGCCTCCCGGAAGAGCTGAAGATCAGTGTGCATTCCGGCAGCGACAAGTTTTCGCTCTACTGCCCGATTCGCAAGCTCCTTGAGAAGCATGGCGCAGGGCTCCATCTCAAAACGGCCGGAACAACCTGGCTCGAAGAGGTGATCGGCCTTGCGCTGGCTGGCGGATCAAGCCTCGACGTTGCGAAAAAGATCTACACGAAGGCCTTCAGCCGAATCGAGGAGCTTAGCCTGCCCTATGCACCCGTCATCGATATCAAGCTGGACGAGCTTCCTTCTCCCAGTGTTGTCAGCGGCTGGGATGGCGATGCGCTGGCAGCGGCGCTGGCACATGAGCAAACAGACCCGAGATTCAACTCTTCGCTCCGTCAGCTTGTCCATGTGAGTTTCAAGGTCGCCGCAGAGATGGGCCCGGCATATCTCGAAGCCCTCAATTCAGCGCGTGCCACAATCGGAGGCTGCGTGACAAACAACCTCTTCGAGCGTCATCTCAAACCGCTGTTCCTTTCCTGATGAGAACCAACCTCTTTGACCCTCGGGTCAACGGTTTCGGAGGCGTGAGTTTCCTGCGCCAAAATCGGTGCGCTTTGACTCGGGCCATGGCAGCGCCTTCCACACCGCCCTCAGGTGCTTTCCTCAGTGCAATCCCTGGGCGCGAGCTAAACCGTTAATAACGCTCTAACCAGCAAACTTTCCCTGCAATGAAACACAGACCGATCCTTGATCCCACTTTTCTCCCGGCCGCACTCTGGAACAGAATGTACGCCGCAAAGGTGAAACTCAACCCCGGCTCGACCCCCTTGGCCCTCACCTTGCATCGGGGGGATTCAACCACTTCAGTTTACCGGACGCAGGTGCTTCCTCACACCGAAGAAAATAGCGCCCTTAATATCCTGTATGTCGAGCGGTTGCTGAAATTCCTTCTCTGGCAGAGAGGAGGTTACCGGGTTCTTATCGCTGGCGATCCTGGCATTGCAAAGCAGATCAAGGCCATTTATTCGCCAGGCGGTCAGCGGGCCTTTGATTACGAAATTATGGGGAGCAAAATTTATGGCCGCCCGATGGAGATTGAGTCCAGCGACGACGTGCCGGAGCCGATGGAACTATCGATCCCGCTTGGCCGACATCTTGACGGTTGCCGCATCGGGTTTGATTTGGGAGGAAGCGACCGGAAGTGTGCGGCGCTCATTGACGGGAAAGTTGTTTTTTCGGAGGAAGTCCGGTGGGATCCGTATTTCCAAAGCGATCCCAATTACCACTACGACGGCATCCAGGCCTCTCTCCGCCGGGCGGCCGAAAAGCTGCCAAGGGTCGATGCGATCGGAGGGAGTGCTGCCGGGGTCTATGTCAACAATGAGGTCCGTGCCGCCTCGCTCTTTCGCGGAGTTTCGCCGGCTGATTTTGAAAACCGGGTGCGCCGGATTTTCTTTGATCTACAGAAGGAATGGGGGGGCATCCCGTTCGAGGTGGTCAACGATGGCGAAGTGACAGCGCTCGCCGGTTCGATGTCGCTCAACGATAATGCTGTTCTCGGCGTTTCCCTTGGCACGAGCCAGGCCGCCGGCTATGTCGACTCCGACGGGCGAATCCGTCCGTGGCTCAACGAACTGGCGTTTGCTCCGGTCGACTACAGCGAGCAAGCCCCGGTGGACGAATGGTCCGGCGACAGGGGATGCGGCGTGCAGTATTTTTCACAGCAGGGGGTTGCCCGCCTTGTCCCGCTTGCGGGGATCGATCTGCCCGATGGAATGGCTTTTGCCGAACAGCTCGTGGAAGTGCAGTCCCTCATGGCCGAAGGCGATCCCAAAGCGCGTGCGATTTACGAGACGATCGGCACCTGCTTCGGATACGCGGTCGCCCACTACTCGGACTTCTACGAAATCCGGAACCTGCTCATCCTCGGCCGGGTCACATCGGGCGCAGGAGGCGAAGTCATCCTCGAAAATGCCTCTGCCGTCCTCCGAGACGAATTTCCCGAGCTCGCCATCCAGCTCCGCACGCCGGATGAAAAAGACAAGCGGCACGGCCAAGCGGTCGCGGCCGCGAGTCTTCCCAAACTCAACTAAACTCAAACCATGAAATTCCACAACGCCAACGCACGTCTCTTTGTTCCCGATCAGGCACCGGAACCCCTCGCCCGAATCACGCACCTCGGGATCGGAGCCCACCAAGACGACCTCGAATTCAACTTTTTTCACGGAATCCTCGACTGCTTCCGCAGCGACGAGAGATGGTTTGGCGGAGTCACTTGCACGGACGGTGCCGGAAGCTCGCGCACCGGAGCCTACGCGAATTTCACTGACGAGGAGATGCAGCAGGTGCGGATCCAGGAGCAGGAGGAGGCGGCCGTCGTCGGAAATTACGGGGCCATGATCCAGCTCGGCTACACGAGCAGCGCCGCGAAAAGCACGTCGGATCCGTCGCTGAAGGATGATCTCCTGCAAATCCTTTCCGCAACCCGCCCGGATGTCGTCTATACCCACAATCCGG
>JBAXXD010000207.1:0-3533 GCA_037128135.1 Verrucomicrobiia bacterium | reverse complement strand
GTCAGCGAGTTGGAACGCGCCCCGTTTCTGAACGGGCTTTATGACGGGCTCATGGGCGAACCCCGCCCGGCCGGAACCATGATGCCAGGATTTTCCCCGGTCGCGAAAAAGAAATTGCCCCGCAGGAAAAAAACCGCGAAATCCGCCTCGCAAGCGGGCACCGCGGCGACGATCCATCCCTACGATATCGGTCGCGATGCCGGGAAAAAGCTTCGCGTCAACATCCCGTGTCAGGAGCTCTGCGAGGGGATCCGGCTCGCTGTCACCGCTCCAGGCTAGCGCGATGCTGTTTGCCGCGAATAGCGTTCCGGTTGTGCAAGACCCCATTCACATTCACCACTGGGGATCTATTGGTATATTGTTGGAGTTTCGGCAGCGCAGCGTTTGGCGAAAGGCACATGCACCACATGGTCTGAGAGGGGGATTGGGACACTGCCCAGATATTTGATGTGTTGTCTTTGGGTTTCAATCCCGCTTTCCCTAAGTTTTTCGAGGACAAGCGACCCAATCAGTTTGCCAGTGCGTTTGGCATCTTGCGTCAGCCCTTTGCCGCAGCCGTTGGCGAGAGCAACGGCGGTTTCCGCTGCCGCTAGGATGTTGAAAGCCAGCAGGGGTGAGGGCATGGCGCAGAAGATTGCTCCCGGCTCGCGATTGCTGCTGCCAGATGTCCAGATTTCCAGCCAGGGGGTCGTTTGGGATTTGTTCGTGTTGAAAACCCGTGTTTTGGTTTCAAACAGCGTTCTACCGAACCCGAACCCGACGAGCGCGCGAAGCGCCCTTGACCCTTTTTGTTGCTCGGTGATTCTGCAGTCGAACCGGATCTCCTGCTTGTAGGTCTTTGGCCCCTTTTGGGCCGGGAGGAACCGGACAAGTTGCTTGTATCCGGCGATGGAGAGTTCCCGGCCAGTCGCGGGGCTGTTCGGGATTTGTCCTTCTGATCGGTAGTGGCCGGTTTCGGGTTCTAGGTAGAGCGTGCTATCTATGTCCTTGGCGCTTTCCATAAATACGGCTTTTGCCGGGGCCACCGTGATTTTGTTTGGCAGCCGTGAGGGTGCCAGCGAGTGATCTTCGTGGAAGGATGTTACGCTCACCGAGGCGCAGCCCGTGAGGGCCGCCAGAGTCAGGGCTACTGCAAGTTGTTTGGATCTCATTGGGAGGATCCGTTTTCTTTTTCGGGAATGATGGCGCAATAGCGCGTTCTTCCTAATCGGATTTCGGGGGGAGTAATGTCCGCGTATTTTTTTAAACCACAGAAATCTTCGAAACCCGCCGTTTTAGAGGGCTTTGATCGACGCCACGCTGTCGGAGTGAGAGAAGAGGGGCAAGCCATTTTTTAGTGTGCTTTTTTATTCCAGCCCCGCCTGCAAAAGCTTTCGGGCACGTTGCGCCTCGTGATCGCGCGCATCCTCCCGATTGTAGCCGGCGGCCTTTTTCCCTGACCGCTCTCGCGATTTCCCTGATGCCAGTTCCATCAGCTTCTCACGGAACTTCCGCGAACCAAAAATTGTTTTTT
Source organism: Verrucomicrobiia bacterium (assembly GCA_037128135.1). GTDB lineage: Bacteria > Verrucomicrobiota > Verrucomicrobiia > Chthoniobacterales > Terrimicrobiaceae > QYQL01. Next base: position 2,020 of record JBAXXD010000207.1, on the reverse strand, counting down.
TCGCTTCGTCCCGCGCGGTGGCGGCGGGAATCAGGCGCCGAGCTGTTTTTGGACTTCTGCGCTGAGGGTGCGGCCGTCCGCGCGGCCCGCGGCCTTGGCGTTCACGATTTTCATGACGGCGCCCATCTGTTGGCGGGTGGTAGCGCCGGCCTCGGCGATCGCCTCGCGGACGAGCGTGGCGACCTCGTCGGCCGGGAGCGCCTGCGGGAGGTAAAGCGAAAGGATCGCGATCTCCGCGCGTTCGTTCTCGGCCATTTCCAGGCGTCCGCCCTTTTCAAACGCCTCGATCGAGTCCTGGCGTTTTTTGACTTCCTTGCGGACGATGGCAAGGGCGTCGGCATCGTCGAGCGTTCCGCCCGCGCCGTGTTTTTCGATCGCGGCGTTCATGAGCGCGGCCTTGAGCATGCGGAGCACGCCGAGTTTCAACGTCTCGCGGGCGAGCATGGCGGCCTTGAGATCCTGGTCAATGCGGGCTTGGAATGTCATAGCGGTTTATTCTGTCCGAGATGAGGAGCGCGGTCGAATGGAATTTCCGCCCGCAGGCGCAAAACGAATGTGCTGCCCTCGCCCGGTTTGCTGGTGACATCGATCGTGCCCCCGTGCGCTTCGACGATGGCTTTGGTGATGGCGAGGCCGAGGCCGGAATGTCCCTGCCCGCCAGCGCGGGATTTTTCTGCGCGGTAGAACCGCTCGAAGATATGCGGGAGATCCTCGGGCAGGATGCCCCGGCCGGTATCGGCGACCGAGAGAATCGCGCCGCCCGCTCCGGCATGAACCGCCACGCGCACGCTGCCGCCGGGACGGTTGTGTTGGATCGCGTTGCCCACGATGTTGCTCACGGTCTGCGCGAGTTGCCCGGCGTTGCCCAGGCAATGGGCTGGCGTGGTTTCCACGGAAACGGCAATGCCTTTCTCGGCGGCAAGCGGCTCCAGCAATTCGACGGATTCCGTAACGATACGGGACAGGTCGCAGTGTTCCAGGGATTCCGGTGTTTCGTTCGAATCGAAACGCGCCAGCAGCAGCAGGGTCTCGATCAGCCCGCGCATCCGCTGAGCCGCGCGCTGGCAGGCGTCGAGGGATTCGCGGTATTCGGCGGCCGGACGCTCGCGGGCCAGCGCGGACTGCGTCTGCGTGAGGATCACGGCGACCGGGGTGCGCAGCTCGTGCGAGGCGTCGGCGGTGAATTGCGCCTGACGGACGAAGGCCGCCTGCAGCCGGGCGAAAGTGTTGTTGAGATCTCGTGAGAGTTGGCCGAGTTCGCTCTCGCTGTCGGTCGGACGGATGCGCTGGCCGAGTTCGCCGTTTGAGATCTTTGCAGCGGTTGCGCTGATATCGGCGATGGGGCGCAGGGCGCGCGCCGCAATCCACCAGCCGCCAGCCAGCCCGAGCACGAGCACGGCCCCACCGGCTCCGGCCAGCAGCCATGCGGCGCGGAGGGAGCCGAGAAGCTCATCGCCGATGTCCCTGCCCACAAGCACGCAGTCCCCGTCCGGCGTGTCGTGAAAGCACTCGCGGAATGTGCCGCGCGATCGGAAGGCAGGCGGCCCGGGCATCCGTTCCGGGCGCGGGACGCCCACGGGAGCCGATGCGGACGCCGTGCCCTTCGTTCCACTGCCGAGCCAGACGATATAATAAAATATCTGGCCCGGCATGCCGTCGAAGAGATCCTGCTCGCGAGGAGGCAGCCGCAGTTTGTCGGGCGGCGGAGGGGTGTTGTCCGCCGGAGCTTTGCGGGGCCGCATCGCCCCCTCGATGATCCCCATCCGCTGCTCCAGCTCCCTGTCAACGCGCCCCAGTTGGTTTGCGCGCTGCAGCTCCCAAGCGGTGAACCCGAAGCCGGCCAGCGCCAGCACGAGCAGCAGACCGTGCCAAAGCTGCAAACGCCAACGGACCGAGTGGAAAAATTTCATCCGATGGAATACCCGTGGCCGCGCCGGGTCGCGATCAGCTCGCGGCCGAGTTTTTTTCGGAGGTTCGAGACATGCACGTCGAGGAGGTTGGAGAGCGAGTCGTCGTCCTC
>JBAXXD010000206.1:0-3655 GCA_037128135.1 Verrucomicrobiia bacterium | reverse complement strand
CCGCATCCCGCAGGTCTGGGACGAGCTCCGCCGCAAGATCGCGGATGTGCAGGCGCAACTGCCGCCCGCCGTGCGCGGGCAGTCGATGGTGATCGACGATTTCGGCGACGTCTACGGCATCTTCCTCGCGGTGACCGGCGAGGGCTACTCGTTTCCCGAGCAGCGCCGCTACGTCGAGTTCCTGCGCCGCGAGCTCCTCCAAGTGCCCGGCGTCAAGAGCATCGCGCTCTTCGGCGAACAACAGGAAGTCGTCTTCCTCGAAATCTCGCGGCAGCGCCTCGCCCAGTTGGGCCTCAACGAGGAGCTGATCTATAGCAAACTCCAGGAGAGAAATATCGCCGCCGACGGCGGGCGCATCCGTGTCGGTGACCAGCACGTCGCGCTGGATCCGACCGGGGTGTTCGCCTCGGCAGATGAAATGCTCGACCTCGTGATCGGCTCGGACCAATCGGGCCGCCAGCTCCGCCTCCGGGATATTGCGACGCTCGAGCGCGGCGACCAGGATCCGCCGCGGCGTTTGCTCCGCTACGACGGCAAGCTGGCCATCGGCTTGGGCATTTCGACCGTGCAGGGTGGTAACGTCGTGAAGATGGGTGAGGCGATCCGGAAAAAGCTCGCGGATTTAAAATCGAACCAGCCGGTCGGCATGGAGATCGGCGAGATCAACTTCCAGCCCGAAGCGGTTTCGCAGGCGACCAGCGAGTTCATGTTCAACCTCGGCAAGGCGGTCGCGATCGTTTTCATCGTTTTGATCTTCGCCATGGGCCGCAAGACCGGTTTCATCATCGGCCTGGTCCTGTTTCTCACGATCATGGCGACGTTCCTCGTCATGTATATGAAGGGCGACCTGCTGATGGAGCGCATCTCGCTCGGCGCGCTCATCATCGCGCTGTGCATGCTCACGGACAACGCGATCATCGTCATCGAGGGGATCAAGGTCGGGATCGAATCGGGCAGGAACAAGCTCGAGGTCGTCCGCGAGGTGGTCGCGGAGAACCAGTGGCCGCTCTTCGGGGCGACCGCCATCGGCATCATCGCCTTCGCGGCGATCGGTCTCTCGGAGGATCGCACCGGCGAATACACGAACTCGCTCTTCTGGGTGATCCTCATCGCCCTGAGCCTGAGCTGGGTGTCGTCGGTCACCGCCACGCCGCTGCTGAGCTATCTCCTGTTCAAGCCAAAGGCCGCCGGCGGGGAGTCTGAAAGCCGCGACCCCTATGCGGGGCCTCTGTTTCAGTTCTACCGGAAACTCCTCGTTCTGGCGCTCCGCTTCCGATGGACGGTGGTCGTCGTGTGCGTCCTCGCCTTCGTCGTGGCAGGGTTCGGCTTTCGGAAGGTCGATCAAAGCTTTTTCCCGCCCGCGACCCGTCCCCAATTTATGGTGGATGCCTTTCTGCCCGCCGGCACACATATCCGCGAGACGGAAGCGTTCGCCGGTGCGGTCCAGAGATATGTTCAGGGTCTGCCCGGCGTCACCCATGTCACCTCGTTCATCGGCGGCGGCGGCCTGCGCTTCCTGCTCGTCTATTCCCCCGAAAACGAGAACCGGGCCTATGTGCAATTTCTTGTCGATGTGAAAGACCCCGGGAAAATCGATGGGCTGATGGCCAACATCCAGAAACAACTGGACGAAAATCACCCGAACGCCAACGCGATCGCCAAAAAATTTCTACTCGGTCCCGGCGATGGCGGGCGCATTCAGGTGCGCTTCCGTGGTCCCGATCCCGAGACGCTGCGCGAGCTCGGCAACCAGGCGATGAAGGTTCTTCAAGACGATGGCGGTGCGCTGTGCGTGCGCGGCGACTGGCGCGAGCGGGTAAACGTGATCCGGCCGGCGCTGCTCGAATTTCAGGCGCGCCGGAACGGGATCACCCGCGTCGAGGTTGCCCGTGCGCTGGGGAGCAGCTTTGAAGGTCGTTCGGTCGGCTTCTACCGCGAGCCCGGCTCCGCAGGCACCGGCGTCTTCCCGCAGGAGACCCGGCTGCTGCCGATCGTCGCCCGTCCGCCTTTGGCCGAGCGCGATGACATCGGCGCGATCAACAGCCTGCAGATCTGGAGCCCGGTCGCTGGGCGGATGATCCCGTTGAACCAGGTCACTGCCGGAGCCGAGGTCGTCTGGGAAGACCCGGTCGTGGTGCGACGGGATCGCTTCCCGACGCTCACCGTCCATGCCGACCCGCGATCCGGCTTGCCCAGCCAGTTGCGCGATCGAGTGAAGACGAAAATCGAGCAGATCGCCTTGCCTCCGGGCTACTCGCTCGAATGGGGCGGCGAGCATGAAGATTCCGCCCGCGCCCGCAGCGCCCTGGCCGAACCGCTTCCCTACGTTCTCGCGCTGATGGTTTTCATCGTCGTGTGCCTGTTCAATTCCATCCGCACCACGCTCCTGATCTGGCTGGTCATCCCGCTGGCCATCATCGCCATCACAGCGGGACTGCTGCTCACGCGAATGCCGTTCGGATTCATGGCCATGCTGGGCGTGCTCGCTCTCGGCGGCGAATTGATCAAGAACCAGATTGTCGTGCTCAGCAAGATCCTCACCCTAATCAGTAAAGGAATGCCGCCATATCAGGCGATCCTCGACGGAGGAACCAGCAAGATGCGCCCGGTGTGCATGGTCGTGCTCACAACCGTCCTCGGCATGATCCCGCTGCTGACCGACCCGTTCTTCGGATCGATGGCCGTCTGCATTATGTTCGGGTTGTCGTTCGCTGCCGTCCTCTCCCTGATCGTGACACCCGTGCTCTACGCGATTTTTTTCGGGATCAGGGAAACTCCCGAAACCTCGCGGTAGCATTCCGCCTGGATTAAATCATTGTCGTTTTCCAATGGGAATGAGAGAACCGCTGGACTATGAGCAACGACACTTCCCTTACTTCAGCTGCAACGGATTTTTCGAAAAGCCGGGGCTGGCTGATTGCAGGCGGGATCCTCTCGATCTTCGTCGGCTTCTCGGCCATCGGCTCTCCGCTGGTCTTCTCACTGGTGATCGCGCAATTCCTTGGAGTGGTCGCTCTGGTGAGCGGGGCCATCGCGCTCGGGCTTGCCATCTTCGGAAAGCACACCGGCCACCGCGTGATGGAGGCACTCTCGGGCCTCATTCGTATTGCGGCGGGCATCGCGCTGCTGAATTGCCTCGTCACCAGCGTGGTGATGATCACGCTCATCTTTGCGTTCTTCCTCATCATCGAGGGAGTTTTTGTCTCCGCCACCGCGCTCACCATGCGGACCACCCCCGGCTGGGTCTGGATGCTCGTCAGCGGCTTGGCCTCGCTCGTTCTGGGCGTGATGGTTTACAACCGCTGGCCGTCCGACAGCGCCGCAATATTAGGCTTCTTCTTCGGAGTCAGCCTCATCTTTAATGGCAGCTCCCTGCTCGCACTCGGGCTCTCCGCGCGCAAGCCTGCGGCAGCCTGAGATTTTAAACGGGATCCGGGCAGTCCGATAACAAAACGGGCTGAAGGAGGATCCCCATGCCCGCCAGGAGAAATTTCTGAGATGCGGAACGAACTAAAAAATGCGTTGGGAGCCCGTGGGCTTCGCGGGCTCCAGGCGGCAGGTTGGATGGTCGTGATCGCGATCTCGTTCGTTCTGATCCGTGCGGGCAAGGACCTTTTCATCCCGCTGGTGATCGCGCTCATCGGGGTTTACCTCA
>JBAXXD010000205.1:0-3781 GCA_037128135.1 Verrucomicrobiia bacterium | reverse complement strand
GCATCGTTTACCTCGGCGGCCTGGGCGACCCGCAGGCGGACCTGTCGCCCCACTTGCGTTCCAGGCAACAAACCGGGGATGCCTTGCGCGAGGCAGGCATCCCGGTGACCGAATTCCGGGCCGCAGTCATCATAGGATCGGGCAGCCTATCCTTTGAAATGATTCGTTATCTGACCGAGCGTCTTCCCGTGATGATTTGCCCCAAGTGGGTCTTCACAAAAATCCAGCCTATTGCCATTCGCAATGTTCTGGACTACCTGGTGGCGGCCCTTGCATGCCCGGAAAGCGCAAACCGCATTCTGGAAATTGGAGGGAGGGATGTTCTGACCTATGCAGGCATGATGACCGGATACGCACGAGCCAGGGGACTCAAGCGGCGATTGATCGCCGTTCCGGTGTTGACGCCCCGTCTCTCATCCTACTGGGTGCATTTGGTCACCCCCATTCCCGCCAACATTGCGCAGCCACTTATCAAAGGGTTAGGCAACGAAGTCATTGTGCGCGATGACACGGCCCGCCGACTTTTTCCCGGCATTGAGCCGATGGGCTTCGATGCCGCCGTGCGTCTTGCACTGGCCAGGGTGCAGAGACAAGGGGTGGAGACAGCTTGGAGCGATGCGCTGACCTCCAGCCAAGGCAACCGGATGCCACGGACGCTCCTCAGTCGAGAGGGACTTCTCATCGAGCGGCGACAGAGGATGGTGTCCTTCCCTGCGGATGCGGTCTATCGGAGCTTTGCGCAACTCGGCGGACGCCGGGGATGGCTGTATATGAATTGGGCTTGGCAGCTGCGCGGAATGGCGGATCGGCTTTGCGGTGGAGTTGGGATGCGCCGGGGCCGGCGCGACCCCGAGGATTTGCGCGTGGGCGAGACCCTCGACTTTTGGCGCGTGGAAATGGTGGAGCCGGGACGCCTCATCCGCTTGCGGGCGGAAATGAAAGTCCCCGGACGCGCGTGGCTGGAATTTGAGGCCCGCCCGGAATCCGATCGGCAGACGCAGCTCTTGCAGACGGCCTTCTTTGAGCCAAAGGGATTGCTCGGCTTGCTTTACTGGTATGCCCTTTATCCGATTCATAGTCTGATCTTCAATGGTCTTATTCGGAAAATCGCCGACGGTGCAAAGTTTGTTGGCCCGGACGAAAATTGATTTCCCTGAGGCCCCACCCGGTCAAGGTAAGTGGAGGAATCCATACGCCGCCTCCTCTCAGAATATTTCCCTGAGGAGGGAGTTCCGATACGCGTGAAATCTGCGGCGCACAGCCGAAAGCGGTTTTTCCTTCCGGAGATCCCATTCATTTTGTGTGCAGCAGGGCGTGCCATGCACCTTGAAAACCGACCCGCCTGCGCGTCCCCACTGTTGTTCAAGTCCGGACACACCACACGAGCAGATAGCGTTCCCAAGTCGGTCCTTCCGACATGTGATCTTCAAATGGAAGTCGCACATGCCTCCTTGATCAGCAAAGAAAGCCGAAAAGCCAGAGGGGAATGCGGTTGCCGCTGCCGGCGGGCAGGTCATCGAGCGCGCGCAGATCTATTTGGCGTCTGCATGAAGCAGGCGTTCCACATCCAAAGGGGCCGTAAACATGGCGAGCGAACCGTCCGCTTTTCGTGGCCAGCCATCTTTTGGCTTATCCCAATAAATCTCCACGCCGTTGCCGTCCGGGTCCTTCAAATAGACCGCTTCGCTGACGCCATGGTCCGCGGCACCTTCCAGCGGAATACCTGCATTCGTCACCCTGCGCACGGCGGCGGCCATCTCCGCCTCCGATGGAAAGAGAAAGGCCACATGATAGAGGCCGGTCGTGCCGTGCGCGGGAGACCTCCCGCCCGCGCTCTCCCACGTATTGAGGCCGAGATGGTGATGATAGCCGTTCGCTGACAGGAACGCTGCCTGCGATCCGAGTTTTTGCGTCACTTCAAAACCCAGCACGTCGCGATAGAACGCGAGAGAACGTTCCAGGTCCGATACCTTCAAATGCACATGGCCGATCGTGGCGCTCATCAGTTATTTCGGGAGACGGCTTGCAATCAGCCCGTCCAGCGAGGCTTTGCCCGCACCCTGGATCATCACGACCAGCGCGAGGCCGATGGCGAGCAGGTGGTATTCGAACCCTTCGCCTTTCTGGCTGCCGGCCCAGTTCATGAAGAAGCCGTTTGATGCATGCGCTGTAAAGATCGCCACAACCATGACGGATGCGACGCCGAACGCGGCCACCCGACTGAGCAGCCCGGCGATCAACCCGAGCGCCCCGGCGAACTCGGCGGCGATCGCAAGAAAGGCAAATAGCGCCGGGATGTGCATCATGCCAGTGAAGAACTGCATCGTCCCCGTGAAGCCGTGCCCTCCGAACCAGCCGAAGACTTTCTGAGCGCCATGCGGGAACATGACAACACCCAGGAAAAGCCGCGCAATGAGCGGGCCGAAGCTGGAGTTGGTTTTGATGAGGAGCTGCAGTGTTTTCATTGTGTGTCGTTCCAGTTTTTTTTTGATGCGTGGGTTAGCTGTTGAGTTTTGCGGCGATGCTTGCGACATGACGGCCCTGGAAGCGGGCTTGAGCCAGTTCCTTGACACTGGGTTGCCGTGATCCGTCTGCGCCCGCGATCGTCGCGGCACCCCACGGCGAGCCGCCTTTGACTTCGCTGATGTCCGCCAGCTCGGGGCAGCTATACGGGAGGCCGACATAAATCATTCCCTGGTGCATGAGCGTGGTAACAAAGCTGATGATGGTGCTTTCGTTTCCGCCACCGGTGCCGGTGCTGGTGAAAACGCTTCCCGCCTTTCCGACGAGCGCGCCCTTCATCCAAAGCCCGCCTGTCTGGTCGAGGAAGTTGCGCATCTGTGCCGCCATGTTGCCGAAACGGGTGGGCGTACCGAAGAGGATGGCATCGTAATCGCCCAACTCTTGCGGCGAGGCGACCGGTGCTGATTGGTCGAGTTTTGCTCCATATTGCTTGGCCACCTCGGGCGACATGGTTTCGGGCACGCGCTTCACAGTGACTTCAACGCCGTCCACGGTGCGGGCACCTTCGGCGATGGTGGAGGCCAGCGTTTCGACGTGGCCGTAAGTGGAATAATAGAGAACGAGGATTTTGGTCATGATGTTTTGGTTTTTGTTTGTTTGGTTTTAGTTGAGATCGAAGAGGAGCACCTGTGACGGTTTGGAGGCGGCGATTATCAGGGAAACGGCCTCATCCACTATTCCCGCATCGCCGACGTTGAGGGTTTTTCCGTTCAGTGTCACCCGGCCCTCCGCGACGTGGATCCAGGCGTGGCGGCCGGCTGCGAGTTGATGCGTGACGGTATCGCCCGCTCCAAGTTTTGCCAGCCAGAGATCCGCGTCCTGGCGGATGGAGAGAGAGCCGTCGCGACCGGTTTTGCTCGTAGCGAGGTGGAACGCACCGGGGGGCACATTTGAAAAAGATTTCTCGGCGTATCGTGGAGTGAGCCCCTTGCTGTCTGGCTGGATCCAGATTTGCAGAAGATGCACTGCCTCGTCCTTCGACGGGTTGAACTCGCTATGCTGCACGCCGGATCCGGCGGACATGTATTGAACTTCGCCGGCCCGGATGATCCGGCCGTTGCCCATGGAATCCTTGTGCGCCAGCGAGCCGCTTAGGATGTAGGTGATGATTTCCATGTCCCGGTGCGGGTGCATGCCGAATCCCATGCCCGGCATCACGAGGTCGTCGTTGATGACGCGCAAGCTGCGGAAGCCCATCCAGCACGGGTCGTGGTAGTCCGCGAAGCTGAAGCTGTGCCACGTGTCGAGCCAACCGTGG
>JBAXXD010000204.1:0-3875 GCA_037128135.1 Verrucomicrobiia bacterium | reverse complement strand
TGGGTGCTGATTTCCACCTTCGCCTTGGTGGCTCGGTCCTCGCGGGTGAGTGGCGGCAGGGCGTAGGCGACATGGGCGAGCACATCGAACAGGTCGCTTTTCTCCGCATCGATGATCTTCTGCATCTCGGATAGTTGGTCGTGGCCGAATCCCTTCTCCGCGAGTCCTTCCAGCAGTTTGGCGCGGGTATCCGGGACGCTCCAAAGCTGGCGCAGTTGCCCTTCATCCTGAAAAAACTCGGGCAGCCGACCGAAGAGCATTTCCATGAACTGCTGGGCCGACATCGGCGTGCCGTCGGGATGCCAGAAACTCGTCATCATCATGTGCTGGATCGTGCGTTCCTTGCCGTCGGCCAGCTTCACTTTCGCTTTTTTCCTCTTGTTGCACTCGCAGCGGACTTTCCCGCAGACTTCGCACGGCTCCTTCGGGCATTCACAGGGCCGCTTCCCGCAGACCGGGCAGGACTGGGGTTCGGGGCGTTCGCACTCGCAGGGATACGCGCCGCACTTGGAGCACGTTTCCGGGTCTGCGGGCTCGCCATCCCACTCGGGATCACTGAAATGCATGTGAGCTCCGACGAAGTCATAGATCGTGAAGTAATCCTTCCCGTCATAGAGCCGGGTGCCGCGCCCGATGATCTGCTTGAACTCGATCATCGTCTTGATCGGGCGCATGAGCACGATGTTGCGGATGTTCCGGGCGTCCACCCCGGTCGAGAGTTTTTGCGAAGTGGTGAGGATGGTCGGGATCGTCTTCTCGTTGTCCTGAAAATCCCGCAAATGCTGGTCGCCAAGATTTCCATCATCGGCGGTTACCCGCTGGCAGTAGTTCGGATCTTTGCTCGTCTTGATCTGGTTGATGAGATCCCGAACGATCAGGGCGTGGGCCTGATTGGCGCAGAAAACCAGCGTCTTCTCGTTCTGGTTGATCTGGCCCATGAATATCTCAACCCGCTTCTTTTCGCGTTCCCGGATCTCGATGCTGCGGTTGAAATCCTCCTCCACGTAGGTTTTCCCCGACTCGACCTCGCCCTCAACCACCTTGTCATCCGGCGTGTAAATGTAGTTGTCCAGCGTCGTAGAAATCTGCCTCACCTTGAAAGGCGTGAGGAACCCGTCGTTGATGCCGTCCTTGAGCGAGTACGTATAGACCGGCTCTCCGAAGTAGGCGTAGGTGTCCACGTTGTCTTTGCGCTTGGGCGTGGCCGTCAGGCCGAGCTGAACCGCCGAGGAAAAGTATTCGAGAATCGCCCGCCATGTGCTCTCGTCGTTCGCGCCTCCGCGATGGCATTCGTCAACGACGATGAAATCGAAGAAATCCGGCGGATACTCACCGAAATAGGGGGAAGGCTCGCCATCCTTCGGCGGGCCGCTCATGAATGTCTGGAAAATCGTGAAGAACAGGCTCCCGTTTTTCGGCACCCTGCCCCGCTGCCGGATGTCCCCCGGTTCGATCCGCACCATGGCGTCCTCCGGGAACGCCGAAAATGCGTTGTAGGCCTGATCGGCAAGAATGTTCCTGTCGGCAAGAAAAAGGATGCGCGGGCGGCGGGTCGGTTCGCGGGTGAGGTTCCACCGGCTCTGGAAAAGTTTCCATGCGATCTGGAATGCGATGAATGTCTTGCCCGTGCCGGTGGCGAGCGTGAGCAGGATGCGCTGCCGGTCGTTTGCAATCGCCTCCATGACCCGCTCGATGGCGATGTCCTGGTAGTAGCGCGGCAGGAAATATCCGCCCCTGTCCTCAAAAGGAACCGCCGCAAACCGGTCCCGCCAAGCATTGGCCTCGGCGAACGTCATGTTCCAAAGTTCGTCGGGCGTGGGATACCGTGACTCCTCGCCCTCCTTCCCGGTCTGCATGTCGATGCTGTAGATCCCTTGCCCGTTTGTGGCGTAGGCCCACCGGAGCGCCAATTTTGTGGCGTAATCCTTCGCTTGGGCGACGCCTTCCGTAAGTGCTTTGTCGAAAGCCTTGGCCTCGTTTACGGCCAGCTTCCGGTTGCGATACTCCAGAACGTAGTCCGCTTTGAGCGCCTGCCCGCGCCGCCCATGGCCCTCGATGCGGCCGGGGGCGATGGGATATTCCCGCAGAATCCGACTGCCCTCGACGACACCCCAGCCCGCGACCCTCAGCGCGGGATCAATGTGCTCGGCTCTCGTCTCGGCTTCGTTCATGATGATTTGAGTGTGTATCGCCCGGTTTTTTTACCCCCGATTTTCTCGACCAAACCCGCTTCCAACAAGGGTCGAAGCAAATCCATCGCGCCTTGTTTCGAAACCGAGAGAGCTTCCCACAATTCGGAGGGAGCCATGCTGCCGTGATCGCGCAGAAGTTTGAGCAAATGTTCCTGTTTCGGTCGCAAAACAAGTTTCTCAGGCGATTTGACATGGTAGGACTGCACGCGCAGCCACACGCGTTCGAGTGTCTGTCTCACCCCCTCCGCACAGTATTCCAACCAGCCTGTCAGATCCTCGCCAGCCAAGCGCACGGCATCCAGCGCGGCGTAGTAGCTCGGACGGTCCTCCCAATAATATTCATCCACTGAAAAAATGTGGTGGCTGTCAAAGCCCCGACGATAGAGTTCCCACAGAGCCAAGGCGCGGCCCGTCCGCCCATTGCCATCAGCGAAAGGGTGGATGTCCTCGAACCGATAGTGCAGGATCGCCGAACTGAGCACCGGGGACAGTGCGACGGATTTCAGGTTCCACCATTCCAGCAACTCGAACATCAGTCCGGAGACATCCGCGGCGGCGGGCGGAAAATGCTTGCCCACACGCACGGAAATCATCCGGTAGCTTCCTGCCGAGCCTTGATCCATCACACTGTCCGCCAGAATCCGGTGCAACTCGAAAAGGTCTTCATGCCGGAGGACTTGCTTCATCGCATGTTTTTCGACATAGCGGAGCCCGGCGAAATAGTTCAACACCTCGCGGCTGGATCGGCCATCCGATGCCACGAGTTCCCGACCTTCCTCCAAAGCTCTCACCTGCTCCAGCGTCAGCGGATTACCTTCAATCGCGGTCGATGCGTGGACGTTCCGGGTGCGGGTGTCTTTCTGCAACGCGGGAACCCACGACAACTCCACCGCTGCCCCTTGGATCCGTTCGCGCAACGCAGCAACGGTCTCCACCAGCGAAAGCAGGCGCGGGCTGATGGTGAATTGCGGTTCGTAGGCCACGCGGTAAGTCAAGTATAAGTCCAGCCCTGAGTCAAGCGGCTAAAGTTCCCCAGTGAAGGCTTGGTGCAGCAGCGACCTCTTCAACGCCTCCAGCGCGGCGTGCTTCCGCTCGTAGAGGCGGGCCAGGCGTTGGGTTTCTTCATGGAGGGCGTCGAGGTTGGCGGCGATTGCCTTTTGTTCCTTCAACGGAGGAATCGAAAGCGAGATGAGACGCAAATCCCGGATGTTAATTTGCATCAATGCTGTGCCGTAAGTCTTCTCGCGGATTTGGCTTTGAACAGGCCCACCGCTGATGAGGTAGAAACCGAACTCCGGCACCAGGAGTGAGCGGTTGAAACGAATGGGAACAATTCCTCTTGTGACGTTCGCGCCGGCAAGTTCAGGCGCCGCAATCGACACGACGCCGGTGCTGCCTCGGACACATAGCAACAGTTCCCCCCCTTGCAGTGCCGTTCTTTTGTAGCCTCCTGCAAGCTTGGGGTCGATTCGCTTCAGGCCGCTAAGGTCAATGACCTTGGTCGTCAAATCTGTGGGACGGACGATGGGCATCCCTTCGTCGAATTCCTCTCCCGGCTGAACGATGCCGTATGAGAGTGAGCAGTCGGCATCCGCGATGTCTTCCAGCTTCTTCTCCACCCACCCTTTGCCGCGCTGGGTGAAGACGGATTGGAGGTGGCTTTCGAAGAGGGCGCGGGCGTTT
>JBAXXD010000203.1:0-3972 GCA_037128135.1 Verrucomicrobiia bacterium | reverse complement strand
TTTCACCGGTCGTCCGAGCTGGGCAGACCGACAACAAGAAAGTGATCGTCAAAGAAGAGGTGGTGGCTGAGAAAGGGGCGCCACTTCCCTTGCATCAGATCGAAGGGAACGGCGGAGTGCTCACGACGCTTTCGGCCTACATCGTGAACCCGCCGCGCAAGGGGGAGCTCGTCGGGCGTCCGGCCATTGGCGGGGGGCTGATCAGTCTGGGGGCCGGGCGCGTGCTGGTTCCGACGACGCTGACATGGAGTCCATGGGAGCGGATCGAGCTCGGGTACGGTTGGGACTGGTATTCTCTCGGGAGCCTGACGGGTGCGATCCACAACGCAACCGGGATCAACCTCGGGACGACATCCGTCTCCCTGCACAACTTCAACGGCCGTTTCCAGTTCATCAAAGAAAACGACTGGGGCCAGAAGTGGCTTCCGGCGATCACCGGCGGCGTGCATTACAAGGTGAACAGCGGGATCAGCTCGATCAACAGGGAGCTGGGCGGTGCACTGTCGTCCATCGGACTCGGGTATAACCAGGGGGTGGACTTCACTCTGTATGGGTCGAAGCTGATCACGTTTCTGCCGCGTCCGGTTTTGTTCAATGCCGGCGTCCGCGCCACGCGCGGGGCCGAGCTGGGCCTGCTGGGCTTCTCGCGGGACTACAGCTTCCTGTTCGAGGGCAGCGTCGCGATCTTCCTGACCGACTGGCTGATTCTCGCCGGGGAATACCGCCAGCAGCCCAACAACTACACGCCGATCCCCGGCGTGGTCAACAAGTCGGGCGACTGGGTGACGATTGATCTCGCTTGGATCGTGAACAAGCACCTCACGATCGCCGGCGGATACGGATATTTCGGCAACGTCGGCGACAAGATCGCCAACGGCGTCTGGGGATTCACCGCGAAATACGAATTCTAGCAGGAGGAAGAGCAGCGCCTCCGGGGTCTGTGTCCCGGAGGCGTCTCCCATCCACAAACCAACAAACCTCAAATAATAAACATCATGTCCAAACAAAACATTGAAACGCTCGCGCTGCATGCCGGGCAGGTGGCGGATCCGACAACCGGCTCGCGCGCGGTGCCGATCTACCAGACGACGTCGTATGTCTTCAAGAGCACCGAGCACGCCGCAAATCTTTTTGCGCTGAAGGAATTCGGGAACATCTACACGCGGCTGATGAATCCGACGACAGATGTCTTCGAGAAGCGGATTGCCGCGCTCGAGGGTGGCACCGGGGCGCTCGCGGTCGCATCCGGGCAGGCGGCGACGACGTTCGCGCTTCTGGCCATCACGCAGGTCGGCGATGAGATTGTCGCGGCGAACAACCTCTACGGCGGAAGCTACCAGCTCCTGCACTACACGTTTCCGAAGCTCGGCCGCACGGTCAAGTTTGTGGACTCGAAGGATCCTGCGGCCTTCCGCAAGGCGATCACGCCGAAGACCCGCGCGATCTACGCCGAGACGGTCGGCAATCCGAAGCTGGATGTGCCGGACTTCAAAAAGATCTCGGCGATCGCGCACGAGGCCGGGATTCCTCTCGTGGTGGACAACACGGTCGGGGTCGGGCTGGTGCGGCCGATCGACCACGGCGCCGATATCGTCGTGCTATCGGCCACAAAATACATCGGCGGCCATGGGACATCGATCGGCGGAGTGATTGTGGATTCTGGAAAATTTGCATGGAACAACGGGAAATTTCCGGAGTTCACCGAACCGGATCCGAGCTACCACGGGCTCGTCTATTGGGACGCGCTCGGGGATTTTCCCGGACTGGGAAATGTCGCGTTCATCATCAAGGTGCGCGTCCAGCTCCTGCGCGACATCGGCGCGGCGCTCAGCCCGTTCAACTCGTTCCAGTTCCTGCAGGGCCTCGAGACCCTGCCGCTGCGAATTGCGAGGCATTCGGAAAATGCCCTGGCCGTCGCGCGACACCTGAAGACCCATCCCACGGTCGCCTGGGTCACGTATCCCGGAATTGAAGATGATCCGAACCACGATGTGGCCGCAAAATACCTCAAGGGAGGATTTGGCGGGATCGTCGGATTTGGAATTAAGGGAGGGCTCGAAGCGGGGAAGAAGTTCATCAATTCCCTGAAGCTCTTCTCGCACGTCGCCAACATCGGCGACGCCAGGAGCCTGGTCATCCATCCCGCATCCACAACCCACCAGCAGCTCACGGCCGAAGAGCAGGAAACCACCGGCGTCACGGCGGATTACGTCCGCCTCTCGGTCGGCCTCGAGAACATCAACGACATCACGGCCGACCTCGACCAGGCGCTGGCTGCGGATTGAGGCCCATCCATCCGAACATCACCATCAAAAAACCAAAACCATGCCAATCCATAGCAACATTATCGGGACAGTCGGCCGCACGCCGCTTGTCAAACTCAACCGCATCGCGGCCGGATCCCCGGCGACGATCGCTCTCAAGGGGGAATTTGCAAACCCGCTGGGCAGCGTGAAAGACCGCATCGGGGCCGCGATGATCGAGGCCGCAGAGAGAGACGGACGGCTCACGCCCTCGACCACGATCATCGAGCCCACGTCGGGCAATACCGGGATCGCGCTGGCGTTTGTCGCCGCAGCGAAGGGCTACAAGCTGATCCTCACGATGCCGGAGAGCATGAGCATCGAGCGGCGGACGCTCCTCGCGCTTCTCGGAGCGAAGCTGGTGCTCACTCCGGCGGCGGAGGGAATGAAAGGGGCGATCGTCCGGGCCGAGGAACTCCATGCGGAAACTCCTGATTCCTGGGTCCCGCAGCAGTTCAATAACCCCGCAAATCCCGAAATCCACCGGCTCACCACGGCCGAGGAAATCTGGACCGACTCCGGCGGCGCCGCGGACATCCTCGTTTCCGCCGTGGGAACTGGCGGCACGATCACCGGAGTGAGCGAGGTCATCAAATCCCGCAGGCCGGGCTTCCAGGCGATCGCTGTCGAGCCCTCCGATTCTCCGGTGATCACGCAGACACGCGCCGGCGAGCCGCTCAAACCCGGACCGCACAAGATCCAGGGAACAGGAGCCGGATTTGTTCCGAAGAACCTGAACCTCCAGATCCTGGACGACGTGGTGCAGGTCACCAACGACGACGCAATCAACACCGCCCGCCGGCTCGCTTTGGAGGAGGGCATCCTTGCCGGCATCTCGACCGGAGCGAATGTGTGGGCGGCCCTGCAGGTCGCCGCGCGTCCGGAAAACAAAGGCAAGCTCATCGTCACCATCGGATGCAGCACCGGCGAACGCTATCTCAGCACCGCGCTCGCGGAGGAAGCTCGCAAAGCGGCGGCGTAAATCCTATCATGCCTACCGTGAAATCATCACCAAGCCGTCCGGATTCCCGGCGGAGCCTCCGGGCTCTGCTGGAGCCGGTGGAAAAGCTCTCCGGGAAATCGGAGAGCCTCTTCCCCGCGCACCTCAACTACCAGGACGCCCGGGGCGCAGACGGAATCCTCCCTCGGTTTCTGTTTGCCGGGCCGGGCGACCGGGGGAGCTTCCTGCGCGTGGGGATCTTTGCCGGGGTTCATGGAGACGAGGCCAGCGGGACCGATGCGGCGGTGGAGCTCCTCCGCCGCCTCCACGACGACCCGCGACCCGCCTTGGGCTACGAGCTTTTTGTCTATCCCGTGTGCAACCCGTGGGGCTACGCCCGCGATGCGCGCTGGCTGAAAAGCGGGGCCGACATGAACCGCGAGTTCTGGCGCGGCAGCGAGGAGATCGAAGTCCTCGTGCTCGAAGGCCAGCTCATGAAGCTCGCCTTCGACGGCGTCGTTTCCCTGCACGGGGACGAGACGTCGAACGGGCTCTACGGATTTGTCAAAGGGCACCAGCTCACCCGGCATGTCCTCGAACCCAGCCTCGAGGCCGCCTCGAAATTTCTGCCGCGCAACTTCGACAAGAGCATCGACAACTTCCAGGCCAACGCGGGGATCATCGAGGACGGATACACTGGGGTTCTCGGCGCGCCGCCCACCCAGAAAC
>JBAXXD010000202.1:0-3974 GCA_037128135.1 Verrucomicrobiia bacterium | reverse complement strand
CGCAGGGCCCCGTCGTTGCTGATGCCCATGCCGTTGAGCGTGAGGGTTTCCCCTGTCGGCGCGATGCCACCTTGGAGCTGGAGGGCGGCACCGCTCGTCACCAATGTGCCTGCCGCCGTGGTGCCGAGCGCGGAGGCGTTCTGGATATTTAAGACTCCCGTGCTGACTGTCGTGAGACCGGTGTAGGTATTCGCGCCCATGAGGACTTGAGTGCCCGCGCCAGTCTTTGTTAAGGTCATGCCAGCGGCCCCCTCGGCGATGACTCCATAATAGGTGTTGGTGGCAGAGTTATTCAACGTGAGGGCTGTTATAGAGCTGTAGCCGGAGGTGATCACCGAGGTCAGATCCTGAGTGCCCAGGGCGCCATAGCTGAGCCCCCCAAAAGTGGGAGTGGTAAAGCCTGTCACGGAAATAACGCCCTTGCCTGAGGTGTCTATGGTGCTACTCTGGAGGGCCAGATTATTTCCCAAGGCGAGCGTCCCCTCGTTCACCAGGGTATTGCCGGTGAAGGTCGTTGCGCCCGTGAGCGTGAGCGTGCCCACTCCGATTTTCGTGAGCGTTCCGGTTGTGGCTGCGCCGGTGGGGCCCGCGAGGGTGAGGTTATTCGTCGTATTAATCGTCGCGGTCTTGCCGGCATTGATGGTGAAGGCGCGGTCCGATACCGAGCTGGCTCCGGTGTAGAGCAGCGTGCCTCCGTCGAAAACGATGTTGGCTGCGGCATTGGTCGCCTGGCCGAGATTGCCCGCCACTCCGCCATTTCCAATCGTGCCCACGCTCAATGTGCCTGCGCTGATCGTGGTCGCTCCAGCGTAGGTATTCGCGCCCGAGAGCGTGAGCGTGCCCGCGCCGGACTTGGTCAGGGTGGCCGCCGCGCCGCCGAGGATGGCGGTGACGCTGGTGGCTGCGTCTGGAGTGTTCATGACGAAGCTGGTGGCAGTCAGAACGCCCGAGCCCGCTCCGGTGATGCTGCCGCTGGTCAGGGTGACCGTACCGACGGTGTCGCTGTAGTTGCCCATGGCGAGAACCGCGCCCGCGCCATTGACGGTTACGTTGCCGGATAAGATCGCGTCGTTTGCGCCGTAGGCCAGCGTGCCTCCGCTGACCGTGGTGTTGCCGGTGTAGGTATTCGCGCCCGAGAGCGTCAGCGTGCCTGCGCCGGACTTGGTGAGGGAACTGGCTCCATTGGCGAGAATCGGGGAGCTGATGGTGAGCGAGTCGCTGGCTGCATCGGTGCGAACGACGAGCTCGGCTCCGCTCGCCGCCTGGATCCCCGTGCCACCGCTGACCGTGCCTCCCGATGCGTTGCCGGATTTGAGGAGGCCGTTGACCGTGAGCGTGGCTCCGCCCGCGAGCACGAAGTTGTTGGCGTTATCAATATTCAGGGTGGTGATGGTCTGCGATGTCTGCGCTGTGATTGCCCCGCTGCCGGTCACCTTCTCGTAAAGCTTTCCGGCAGTGAACGCGGCTGTGGAAGCGGCGATGCTCTCCGCGCCAGTATCGGCCGAGTAGTCGATCCCTCGAACGAAAGTTCCGTTGCCATTCATCCAGGCATAATTGCTGCCGCCATAAAACATTGCTTGGTTGATAAATCCGGCGGTCACGCCCGTAAGGTTGAACCCGTTGGTTGCGCTGTTGGTGCCTCCGCCGTTGACGAAGTTGGCGGTGGCGCCTGCGGAGCGTGTTCCAAGGGAAGAGAACGTCAGTGCCTGGTCGTACCCCGCAGTGCGGGTCGTCATCACCGTGCTGTCGCCCGCGCTGAGCGTGAGCACGCCGAGGCTCTGGGTGAGGGCGGTGGAGGCGCCGGTGTTGTCCATATTAAACGTGCCGCCTCCCATCTTGAGGTTGCTGGCCGCCGCAAGCGAGCCGATCTGACGGTTCAACGTCAGCATACCTGCGTTGACCACTGTCGTGCCGATGTAGGTGTTGTTCCCGGAGAACGTCTGCGTGCCAGTGCCGATCTTGATGATGTTGCCGACGTTGGCGGCACCGTTGTCATAGATGACGCCGGCAAAGTTCGTAGAGGTATTGTCGGCGCCGATGGTCAACGCCACCCCCACAGTAACCCCTGGAGCCCCGCCACCTTGTTGGTGGACTTTTCCGCCAGTCGTGCCGCCGCCCGCCAGAGAGCCGATCTGCAAGTTCGCATAGTTATACAACTCCGCTCCCGCCGTGTTTGCGATGGTCACCGCCGAGTTAACCCCGATGCCGCTGCTGACCCCCGGAACCCACGCCATGGCGCCGCTTTCTATAACGCCGCCATTGATCGTGGTCGCGCCGGTGTAAGTGCTTTGCCCGCTTAATTGCTCCGAGCCCGTACCGTTCTTTGTGAGGCCGCCACTGCCAGAGATGATGCCGGTAAAAGCTACAACGTCGGCACTCCCGAAGGTCAATGTCGCCGCCCCCAAGGTGAAGACGCCACCCCCGTTCAGGGAACCGATCTGCGTGTTGTAGCCATTGAGATCCACAATCCCATTATTGGTCATGGCCGCGTTGTTTCCAAAGGCTCCGCTGACGCCTGCGACCGAAGCGACTCCGACGCGGACAGTAATGTTGTTGCCGGTGCCGGCGCTGGGTAGCAGCGAGGTTCTGCCCGTGTAGGTGCTCGCGCCCGAGAGGGTCCCGACGGTATTGGTGCCATAAATGGTTACTGCCTGGCCGCCGGCGATGTTGGCGTTACTCGTGAGGCTTTGCAGATAAAGGGTCTTTCCGCTTGCGCCAGTGACCGTCGGCGCGCCTGTGAGCGACGAGGAGCCTGGGATGCCGATGAGGTACATACCGCCTCCGGAATTGTTGATGATCGTGCCGGAGAAGTTGCTCGTCTGGAGGTTCAGAGTATTGGTGCCGCCATTCTCGTAGTCTATGGTTCCGGATCCCGTAATGGGGGCATAAGTCATGAGAAACCCGGCCCCGGTGATGGTCAGCGTCTTACCGTTAATATTCAAATTGGCGGCGCCGGGAGCACCATTGAGCCCGAAATTGATGCGACTACCGATATTCCATGTCTGGTTGGCGGAGAGCAGCACCGACGAATTGATTTGGAAGGTCTTCGTGGACGTTGACGCATCGATCCCCGACGACCCCAGCGTCAGCGTGTTGCTGGCGCCGTTGATCGTTACCTGGGCAGTCGTGCCGGTAAACTGGATCCCTTGCCAGGACAAATCGGCGCCGAGCGACGGGGCGTTGTTGGCTGTCGTGGTCCAGAGGGCGATGTCGGTGGAGGTCGGCACGGTGCCGCCGATCCAGGCGCCGGTCAGGTTGAGATTGGTCGCGGTGTTGTTGTTCGTGTAGGTCGTGGCGACGGCCAGCGGAGCCAGCGCCACAATGGCGAAGAACGGCAAGAGGAGTTTGTGGATCGAAGGGATGGTAGATTTCATGGCGGGTGATTTCAGGATGGTGAGAGGATTCCTAGTTGTGATTTCTGAACGCGAGTTCGGGTTGGAACTATTGGCGGAGATACACACGATTTGTATGACATGCAAGAAAAAAATTCATCGAAATGAAATTTTTTTCTATTGGGGGATTTGTCCGGGTAACCTCGCGATGGATGCGGTTTTCTTATAGTTTGCATTCCGCTCTGGGTAAATGTCACACATATCCGGAAGCAGAAGCCGTGAGAAGAAGGCGCGGCGCCTGCTCCGGTGGGGCTTGCTTCGGTGGGGACGGCTCGCCGCAGCCGCCGTAGATCGATCGGGGGGCGCTGCCGCGCCAGAAGTCGGGCACCTACGGCGATGTGCCCCTACCGGGCGCTGCCGCGCCACCTGCTTCGGTGGGGACGGCTCGCCGTAGCCGTCCGTAGATTGATGGGGGGCGCTGCCGCGCCAGAAGTCGGGCACCTGCGGCGATGTGCCCCTACCGGGCGCTGCCGCGCCACTTGCTTCGGTGGGGACGGCTCGCCGTAGCCGTCCGTAGATTGATGGGGGGCGCTGCCGCGCCAGAAGTCGGGCACCCTCTCCGCTGCGCTCCGGTATCAGTTG
>JBAXXD010000201.1:0-4006 GCA_037128135.1 Verrucomicrobiia bacterium | reverse complement strand
GAGAGGAACACGGAAAACCAGCGCGATAGCGCTTCGGAAAGAGGGGAAGACGAATGTTTGGTGCAGGGACCACAACCGAAGCGCAGCAAAGCAACGTGTTTCTCCAGACTCGATCTTGCGCGCGGATTAGGGGCCGAGCTTCCTGCTGTCGGGCTTCCTGCTGTCGGGGCTTCCTGCTTGTGCAAGCGGGGAAATTGTGTTTGGTAGTGGACATGCCACTCACGTCTCCACAACTGCCGGCGGTCGGGCTGGTTTCCGAATTGAGCAAGGAGGATCGCGACTCCCTGAGCGCTTACGGAAGCTTTCATTTTGCCCACCCCGGAGACGTTCTGATCCAGGAAGGGGCTTCGCACGGAAAGCTCTTTTTCATCATCTCCGGGCTACTGCATGCGCGCCATGATGGCGAGGGACGGGATCTTCTTCTGGGGCCCATCCGCCAGGGCGAGTGGGTGGGCGAGGTGGATCTTTTCGATCCGGCCAGTGCGGTCTGCTCGGTGGTCGTTATGGAGCCGAGCCAGTATTGGATGATCACGCGCGCGGATCTCGAGGATTTCATCAATAACTATCCGGAAGCGGGCATCCAGATTCTGATCGGCGTCGCGGGAACCCTCGGCCGGCGGCTGAGAGGCGTCACGAAAAAACTCACCGAACAGAACGAGCTGGCGGCGATCCGGAATTCGCTCTTCGAGAGCTGAGTGCGCGCTACGCCTCGTGCTGCGGAACCGGCACGACCGGCAGGGGGAAGCGGAGCCGGAGCGCGTTGTCCACCCGCACCTCGACCGTGTAAAGCCCGTGCTTCTGAAATTGGATTCCTCCGAAGACGTGGACGTTCGTCGCATGGGCGTCGAGCGAGGGCAGGGAAAACCGGACCTCGCTCTGCGCGATCGGCTGATCGTCATCCGGGTTGAGGATGAGCGAGGTCTGGAGAAATTCTCCGGTCCCGCCGCACCAGCGGGTCCAGAGGCAGAGCTTGAAGAACCCGATCGGCATCACCGGCGCCGGGATCATGCCAATGATCCCGACGAGAGTCTGCTGGCCACCGGCTTCCTGGCGCACGTCCTCGCAGAGCACGCACGCCTGCAGGTCAGGGAGAATGTCTTCAGCCATGCTCACGCGGGATACGCCCCGGTCACATAACGCTGCAAATCGTCAATCTGGTTCGATTGGGCCAGGATGATCCAGTTGACGAGGTCGCCGATCGAGACGAGACCGATCAGGAGACCACCCTCGATCACCGGCAGGTGCCGGATATGATTTTTCGTCATGACCTCCAGGCACGCCTCGACGGAATCCCCAGCCCCCACGGTGATGACATCGCGGGTCATGATGTCCGCCACCGGAGTCTCGCGGGAGACGCGGCCGTGCAAAATGATTTTCCGGCTGTAGTCGCGCTCGGAGATCATGCCGAGCAGCTTCGTCCCGTCCATCACGGGAAGCGCACCCACATTTTTTTCCGCCATGAGCGCGATGGCATCGTACACAGTCGCCCCGGAGCCAATCGCCCAGATCTGGCGCCCCTTCCTGTCAAGAATCGAACCGACCGGCATGGTGATTTCCATAAAGTTTCCTCCAGCTATTCATACAGTATCGCCCAAAAATGTTCCGAAGCAAATCCGAAAACAGGTCGGCGGAAGGAACGGCGCATCTCTGAAGGTGCAAACAGGGAGAACCGGCGTCCCGCCCAATGCTGTCAGTCTTGCAGAAAATTTCTCGGCGCCGGTCTCTTCCCATGCTTGGATCCGGATAACGATTAGGACATGAGATCTGGATACAACCCCGGCGGGGTTGATCCTGGGGGATACGATACCCAGGGCAGCTCGTTCCTCGCAACCTGAGGCTGGTGGAATTTGCCCTGTCGGGGCAAAGAACGGCCAAACTCGAGGGCATGGCGGGCAATCACTGTTCCGGGAGGGAGATCTCGACCTTGAGCCCGTGCTCCAGCGGTTTGAATGCGAGGAGGCATCCATCGCACTTGATCTGGGCCTTGCAGATCGCGAGCCCGAGGCCCTGCTGTTCGCGCTCGGTGCGGTGGAACTGTTTGAACGGCCCGATCGCTGCGATTTCCTCCTTGGTCAGGTGGCTGGGTTCAAATCGGCGGTGGCGGAAAGCGGGATGGTGACAGAAAAAACCGATCCGTCGGACAGCGGCGCGTATCGCACCAGGCCACCGTGGGCCTGCGGGCATTTCTGCGCGATGAAGAGGCCGAGCCCGGAGCCGGGCTTGGCCCCGACATTCGAAACCCGCGAAAACGCGTCGAAGAGGAATTTTCTCTCCGACTCCGGAATCCCGATCCCCCGGTCGCGAACCGAAAGCGTGAGCGAGCCCGGCCGAACCTCCGCGCCGAGCTCGACGGAGGTGTCGTCCGGCGAGTATTTCAGCGCGTTTTCTAAGAGATTTTTCAGGACGTGGTGGAGGAGGCGTTCGTCGGCCGTGACGCCCAACCCGTCATCGCGGAAGGCGATCTCGATCCGCGAGGGAGGTTCGGGCTGGACCTCCAGGCAGCACCTTCTCAGGAAGTCGAGCAGGAGAAAAGGGGCAGGGGTAAAAGGCAGCTTCCCTTCCTCGAGCTTTCCGGCAAGAAGAAGGTCTTCGAGAGTCCGCACCATCGAGGACACGCCGGACATCAGGCCAGCAAAAACCGACTGCGACTTCTCGGCCGACATCGCATTCCCGAAATTTTTCAGGAGATCGCAGTCGAGCATGATATTGGCGAGCGGGGTGCGGAGCTCGTGGCTGGCCATCGAGACGAACCGCGACTTGAGCCGGGCGAGTTCCTCGGCTCGGGCCAGGTTCTGGAGGACGATGGCTTCCGCCAGCTTGCGCTCGGTGATATCGCGCGCCGCGGCAAAGACGCCCAGCACCTTCCCTTGTGCGTCCCGATAGACGGAGGCGTTATACAGCACGTCGGTAGTCCGGCCGGAGGTATGCCGGAGGGTCAGGGGATAGTCACGCACAATGCCCTCGGTGAATGCTTTCTGGTAGCCCTCGCGCGCCTTGGCCGGTTCGGTGAAGTAGTTGGAAAAGTCGGCGCCGACAAGCTGCTCGCGCGGGATGCCGGTCGCCAGGACGGTGGCCTCGTTGACATCCGTGATTTTTCCGCTGGTGCTGATGGTGACGAGGGGATCGAGGTTCACCTCGATGAGGCTGCGGGCGTAGGCGCGATGTCCTCAGCTCGTTGTCGAGCCGCTTCTGGTCGGTGATGTCGATGAATGTCACGACCGCACCCACCGCCACGCCAGCAATGCGTTGTGGGTAGGACCAGTATTCCGCAGGAAAACTGGTGCCGTCTGCCCTCCATAACACTTCATCATCCACATGCGAGCCTTCGTTCACTTGGAAAGCGCGAAAGATACGGCACTCTTCGACCGGAAAATGGGAGCCGTCCGCATGCTTGTGGTGAATCTGCCAATGCATGTTCTTTCCAAGCAACTCGTCTTCACTCTCATATCCCAGCATCCGCAGACAGGCCGAGTTGCAGAAGGTGCACTTTCCATGCTTGTCGAGCCCGTAGATGGCTTCTGCTGTGGAATCCAGAAGGAGCTGGAGCTGAGCCTTGCTCTGATTCAGCTCGGCAACCCGCTTTTCCTTCTCTTCGTTCTGGAACGCGAGCTCCCTGTTGGCAATGACCAGCTCGGCGGCCGCATCGTCGGAATCGTCGCTTCCACCATGCTCGTTAATTGCCTGACTGGCGTTCGCGCCTTCATCAACTTCCGGGGGCCGCCCGCGGGCTGGCGGATTTGCAACGATCGCTCGAATCTTTTTTTTCATTGTCTGAGTGCGACTTCCCGCAATGGGATCGAAAACTGAAAGTTCCAAGTAAAAGCAGAATTATTCTGATCCCTCCGGAGCCAGTTTGGCAACGCCCGATTTCTTCCCCTAATCCGCGCGCAAGATCGAGTCTGGAGAAACACGTTGCTTTGCTTCTCTTCGGTTGTGCTCCCTGCACAAAAAATTCGTCTTCCCCTCTTTCCGAAGCGCTATCGCGCTGGTTTTCCGTGTTCCTCTC
>JBAXXD010000200.1:0-4043 GCA_037128135.1 Verrucomicrobiia bacterium | reverse complement strand
TTTTTGCCTTTCGGCACCGAGAGAAATCCATAGATCCGGGTGTTGTCGATGTTGGCAAAACTGACTTTGAAACAATCGAATTCCGGCGTGGAGAATTCCGGGAGCGGCTCGAGCTTTACATCCGGCGGAATCTGATCCAGTTCCCGGACCCCGTCGCTCCAGAACTTGTTGAAATCCTCCGGCAGGTTCGGGGCCGGTTGAATTTTCTCCGGCTCGAAGCCAGCTCCGGCGCAACCTTTGTCTTTATCCAATGTCACCTCGCATCGCAGAAATCCCGGCACGGCCATTGTGCCTTCGATTTCGAACGGGTTATTTTTGGAAAGGTCCATTTCCTGAGTGGAGATGATTTTTCTCCCGTCATTGGTGATTCTTACGGTCGCTTTTCCGGTTGTCAGCGGCTTGCCATTCTTCGTAACCGCCCCCTGAAACTTTACCTTTTCTCCGCATTGATACAGGGCCTCCTTGCGGTCGGGTGTGACCTGGATCTTTACGGTATCTTCCTTTGCTGGGTCGGCGGCAAGGGCGCAGAATGAGGAAGACGCTATCAATAACGCGGCGGCGGTGGATAACACGAGATTTGTCCGGTTCATCGGCACAGATTATGCCATTCCGGCCGCTGGGAGAATAGCGGATGAGCTCATCCGCTTGACATCTTCGCTCAAAAACCAAAGCATGGAAGCATGCTCATCTACCTTGGAACCGGGGAGCGCCGGTACGGAGATAACCCGCTGGCATTCCAGCGACGCAGGGCATGGGAATTCCAAGTAGTATTGAAGGGGAGGATCGGCCTCTCGATGCCCGATGGGGTCCAGCCGATGCAGTCTCATCGCCTCTGGATTTTTCCACCAGGACATACGCACGGCTGGGTGGGCGAAAAAGGCCGCACCTCGGAGGTAGCGGTCTTCCATTTCCTTTCTGCTCCGGAACTTTTGACCCGATTGCTCAACCCCAAGGGTTTTATTGAAATAGCGCTGACTCGGCGAAGCGTTGATCAAATTCGCGAATTAGCAGGTAAAGTCGACAGGTATTGGAACCACCCCGCGCCTGGCATGATGATCTGTTACGAGCACGCCCTAATGGCTCTCAGCCTGATCGCGTGCGAGGCCGCTCAGGCTGAGGAGGCTGACTCGAGCTACCCCCAGAGTCGAGTGAATGCCGCGATTCTCTGGTATGCCGAACGAATGGAAGAGAACCCGGCTTTTCCCGATATGGCGCGTGCTGCGGGAATCTCGACGGCCCACCTCCGGCGACTTTTTCATGAGGTGCTCCAGTCTTCCCCCAATCAGATCATGGATCAGATGCGTTTCCACCGGGCCATGCAGCTCATGTCTGATCCGACGATGAAGCTGGAGATTGTCGGCTATAAGTGTGGATTCGGAAGCCCGAGCGCATTTTCCCGCGCCTTTAAATCCCAGTTCGGCTCTTCGCCTCAGTTCTGGCGGCGCACGCAGAGTCGCGATGAGGAGCCGGAATTATTGATGTAACCTTTGACGTGGCAGTCGCCTCTACTGCGCCTCCAGTGCATGCGAGGCTTGGATTGATCTGGAATGAGGGGAAGGGCAAAAAGCCAGAATTTATGCTGACAGCCTGCTAGTATCAATGTCAGCCGATTAGCCCCAATTTCCTGGTGAACTCAGTGAATACCAGGTAGCACACGCTCATGTTGGACATTGGATTCCCTTCCGTAAACCATGCGATTTCGCCGGGATCCATGGAGGGATCGCCGGTCCAGGGGTTTATTTGCCAGTAGAACCCGTACCGGAGATGAATCGAAACCCAGCGCTCCATCAGTGTCCGCATGTCGTCGTGCTTGCCGTAGTGTTCCATCCAGAGCAACGTCCGCAGGGCAATATTGCAGTTCGCCGGTCCAGCCCAGGAATTTCCAAGGTATTTCCTGTCGAAGTGCGGATCGGAAACCGAGAAGTTGGCAAAGGGATACGGCGTCCAGAACTCATGCGGGTTGCGCAGATAGCGGCACCAGATCAGTTCAAACTCCGCCGGGGTGAAAAGATGCTCCTGGGCCATGGTAAATAATTGCGAGCCCCTGAAATGCAGATGCCTGCCGCGGGGATCGACATCGTAGAAAAACCCGTCGTCCTGATCCTGGCAGTGTTTGAAGATCAGCGCGCGCAATGTTTCTGCCCGTTCGGTCCACATGGCCGCCTCCTCCGGCTTGTCCAGGGCAGTGGCCATCTCGCTCAAGGCGCGGCGCGCGCCGTACACAACGGCCGACAGGTCGGGGGCCAGCACCGGCAGGTTTTCGTATGGCGGACATTGGGCGGCATCTTTATTCGGGCAGGCATTGGACATGCCGATCTTCGTGCACCGGGGGCTGTTGTCCTGTCCCATGTCAAAGGTGCAGAACATTTCCACCAATCCCGTCTTGCGGGTATCGCGATACGTTCGCACCCAGTCGTCGAAACGCGCACAGGCGGCATAGGCCTTGGCGAGGAAATCCTCCTTGCCGGTCAACTTCGCCAGCTCCCACGAGGTCCTGGCGATCGGCACGTTCTGCTGGATCTGCGAGAATCCGAGGTATTCCGCCGGCCCGTCCTTGGTGCCCGAACCCAGCATGCAGGGGAACAATCCGTCGGCGCGCTGCTGGCGGAAAAAGAGCTCATGCGTGCCCAGAGCCGCCGCAGGATCATAGCGGGCATAGAGCAACGATTCCAGCACGTTATTTTCCATCCACAGCAGCTTGACTGCCGGCGTTAACGTCAGCACCGGCTGATCGAAGTCCGGGAACCGGTGTACGAGGGCGCGAAGGCCGGCCAGCGCCTCCTCGTGCCGGCGCGCCCCGGCTGCGGCGTCCCATTTCAGCGCTGGTTTGATCACGTTATTATCGATCATAATTTTTGCCTTTCAGTACCGAGAGAAAACCATTTTATCAGGTTTATCGATGAAATGTTACGCCATTCCGACGGTTAGAAGAATAACAGATGAACTCAATCGCTTGACATTCTCGCTCATTCTTCAGGCATGGAGAAGTGCTGATTTACCTTGGAACCGCGGGAGCGCCAATACGGAGATAACCCGCTGGCGTTCCAGCGCAGAGCCATTTCATCTGTTTTCATTGTAGCCGTGTGGTCTGCGTGAGTTTGGCAGGAGATCAAGCGGGCCTGGTAGGGCGGGCGTGCCGGGAGCGTGGGGCGGTGCAAACGGCGTCCGCCGAGAAGAACGCAGGTCCTCGCGGAATAAAAGCGATGGGAATTTTTAGGTCATGGCAAGCAATGAGCAAGAGGGGCAGAAGTTGACCATCCGTTATCGCAGCAGGTGTTTGAGGGCTTGGCTGTTGCTCATGGATCGCCGCCAGGAAGGCAGGGAGGGCGCCACGATTTTCTCGCGAAAAAGAAGCAGATTGTAGAGTCCGTTGGCAAAGTTGCGCAGGGTTACCATATTGCGGGCAGCCTTGGGGAGGGCGACGCGGCTGGCATCTTCGCCGAAGGTCACGTCGCGCACGCGATGGGTTCCGTTTTCGATGGCGTCCCAGTGGCCGACGATCGCTGAGAGCATGGCTTTGTCGTCGAGTTCCTCTTGGGTGTTGCTGCCCACATAGTAGGCGATTTCGGTAACAGGCACTTGTTGGGCGACGGGCAGGGAAAGATCGATTGTGACGCGCTCGACGGCGGCAATGCGCCAGCAGCCGCAGAGCCCGATTTCCTCGGGGCTCACTTCGAGAGTCTTTATGCGGCGGCGCACGAGCTTGCCGTGCCCTTTGTCCCAGGGAGTCTCATTCTCCGGAGGGAAAAAAAACCGGGGCGAGTTTGCATTCGGCCCGCTGGTCGAATCGTTCCCTCTCACTTTCTTCCATGAGCCGAAGGGTTACCCGTGCAAGCAAATTTTCGCTGCCCTCCTCAATTTTCATCCCGATCTTACTGGCAGATCGGGTTTCAAAAGTTTATCTGATTTTTACTTCTCTTTGTCTCTGCCTGCTTCTGTGCTTTCCAGATGAAACGGCTCTGCGTTCCAGCGGCGCAGGGCCTGGGAATTTCAAGCGGTATTGAAGGGGAAGATCGGCCTCTCGCTGCCCGATGGGGTGGAGC
>JBAXXD010000199.1:0-4057 GCA_037128135.1 Verrucomicrobiia bacterium | reverse complement strand
CGTGGATGGAACCGATTCCGCCCGAGGTCGCTCGCAAACTTCTCAACCGTGATTTCACCAACCTGATCCAGCGCGTTCAGGCGGGTGGAAAGCTTACCCGTTCCGAGCGCAACATGCTTCAGGCGATGGCCTCCGGGTCGGTGGCGAGCGGGATCACGCTCGCGGCCAACTACAACGAACTGGCCGAGGCGCTCGGGGTGACGCGGCAGGCGATCCATTCCTGGCGGAAGCTGGAAGGCGCACCGGAGGCGAACGCAAACGGCACGCATGAGGTGGCGGCCTGGCGGGAGTTCGTCAAACAGCAAGGGCTCAAAAACGACGAAGACATTTCGGATGTCGAGTCGTCTCTCAAAGCCCGGAAGCTGCTGGCAGAGGTGATGGAGCGCGAGTTCCGACTCCAAGTGAAGCAGGGCGAATACGTGCTCTTGGACGATGTGAAAACCCGTTGGGCCTACCATGTAGGGCAGGCTGTGGCGCTCCTTCGCAAGCGGCTCGAACAGGAAATCCCGCCGATCCTCTCCGGGCTTGATGCGATCGCGATCCGCAAGGAACTCTCGATTGCCGTGGATGAATTCGCGGCACTCCTCCACGACGGCCAGAATGAACAAGCTGGATAAAATCTGGCGTGCTGTCTGGCGTCCGCCCGACCGCAGGCCGCCGTGGGCATGGGCGGAGGAGCACATCACCTCGATCCCATATTCGCCGGTTCCGGGCAGGTTCCGCTCGGAGCATTCGCCCTGGCTGCGCGAGCCGCTTGAGGCGCTGGTCGATCCGTCCATCCGCATCGTTTCGATTATCGCCGCCATCCAGTGCGGCAAGACGAGCGTGGGTGAGATCGGGATTTCCTACATCATCGCGAACCTTCCCGGCCCCGCGCTCTGGCTCGATCAGACCGACGAGGACGCCCGCGACCAAAGCGAATCCCGCCTCCAGAAGCTCTTCGACGAATGCGCCCCGGTGCGGGCGCTCTATCCTCGCGACCGGCACAAAAAGAAAACCGCCGCGATCCAATTTTCCAACGGCATGACGCTCTGGATTCTTGGGGCGCACAACAAAACGAACCTCCAACGCCGGTCGATCCGCTACCTCGTTGGTGACGAGACATGGAGGTGGCCGACCGGCCACATGGCGGAAGCGGAAGCCCGCGTCGCCGCGTTCGGATGGCTCGGGAAATGCCTCTTCATGAGCCAAGCTGGCGAGGAAGGCGACGACACATCCCGGAAATTCGAGATGACCGACCAGCGGGAATGGACATTCGCCTGCCCGAAATGCAGCACGCGCCAGCCGTTCAAATGGGAGAACATCGAGTGGAGCAAGTCCGCTCGCAGTGACGACTACGACTGGGACTACGGCGAAGTGCAGAAAACCACATCTCTCCACTGCACCGGCTGCAATCACTATTTTGAGGATACCGACCGGGTCAGGCGCGAACTCAACGCCACGGGCAAGTTTGTCGCCCAGAACCCGAACGCCTCGCCCGAGAACGCCGGGTTTCACTGGAATTCTCTCTGTGCGATGAGCTGGGGGCGACTTGCCGAACTTTACCTACGGGCGAAGGCGGTTTCCCGGCAGGGCGATTTTTCGCTTCTCCAGCAATTCTACCAGAAGCGGCTCGCGATCCCGTGGCGCGAAACCAGCGAGGACTACAAACTCGAAATCGAGCGCACCGGCTACCGGAAGGGCGAACTCTGGGACGAAGAGGCGGCATTCGACAAAAACGGCCGCATCATCCCCGGTCCGTATGACCCTGCGGCGATATCGGCTCCACTGCGCGTGCTTACCGTGGACGTGCAGATGGATCACCTCTTCGCCGTGGTGCGGGCATGGAGCGAGAACGGTTCATCCCGACTCATCTGGAACGAGCGGATCCTCACGTTCGAGGACATTCGCACATTGCAGGAACGCTTCACGATCCACCCGAACCTCGTGTTCCTCGATGCCGGCCACGCCGCTTACGAGGTCTATCGCCACTGCGGCGACTACGGCTGGACTGCGCTCATCGGCGACCGACGCGCCACATTCGTCCACCGCACCCGTGACGGCAAACCTGTCCACCGGTTCTATTCGCCCCGTCGCAAGGTTGTTCTCTCCCACAACAAAAGCTGTTCCGTCTTCTACTGGTCGAACCTCAACTGCAAAGACATCCTCGCCCGGCTCCGTCGCAACCAGCGCCCGGAGAAAGGCTCGACCTGGGAAGTGCCCGACGACATCGACGACGACTATCTCGCCCAGATGGAGAGCGAGCACCGGGTCAAGGCCGGTGGAAAATGGCTCTGGAAACAGATCGGCAACCGCCCGAACCACCTCTGGGACTGCGAGGCCATGCAGGTCGTGGCCGTCGTCATGCTCAAGCTGATCGGGCGGGAGTTTTCCGCAGCGGATCAGCCTGAAGAGTCGCATTGACCCACAGGATTGATCGGTTTTGACTACGCGGGTGCAACGTCTGATTTTTCTTCTGTGTTTTTGCCTTACGGTCAACGTGGTTATGGCGGGGCCGACTTCCGGGCTTCAAGCGCTCAATGGGCCAGTGCCTCAAATTGAGAGCAAGGATCCCAATATCACCTATGACGTGAACCTTGATGGGGAGAAATTCTTCGTTCGTTACCCATCCGGCTACAACAGCGTTTTCCCATCTGGCTTGCTCGTGTTCCTGAGCCCTTCGGACGAGTTTGCAGATATTCCGCCGGGTTGGGCCAGTGTTCTGGACAAGAACAAGTTGATTTTTGTGGCTCCGCAATCAGTGGGCAACAAGCAGCCAACAGGGCGACGTGCAGGAATGGCGGTGGTTGCTGCTCGAAAATTTCAGGAAATGGCGAAAATAGATGCCAAGCGAATTTATGTCGGCGGGTTTTCCGGTGGAGCGCGCATAGCCGCTTATGCTGCATTCGCGCATCCCGAGCTTTTCCGAGGCGTGCTCGCCATCTGCGGAGTCGGATTTCCGGGAAAAGTAGAAAAAGTCAAAGCCACCGAGAAGGATGAATATGGTTGGTTTATCCTTGATGAAGCTCGAAAAGAATCCGCCCGGCAACAGATCAAGTTTGCCATCATCACCGGCGCAAAAGATTTTCGTTACGGCAACCTGCTCGATATTTTTCAAGGCGGCTACGAGAAGAATGGCTACGCAGCGAAACTCATTGACGTGCCGGGAATGGAGCACGCAATTTGCAAGGACAAGCAAGTGGCCGAGGCAATCAGTTTTTTTGAGTCTCCCTTGGTTCAGAAAAAATAGACCCCTCAACAAAGGGAGTCAGCCCTCCTTTCAGGTTGACGCCACATCGGGTTCATGGACCCGATCAAACGACTCCTGGAAATCGGCACCCACGAGGTGGGCACGCACGAGGTAGGCGGCAACAACCGCGGCCCGCGCATCGTGGAATATCAATCCGCCACCTGGCTCAATCCCGCCCCGTGGCCGTGGTGCGCGGCCTTCATCTGCTGGATTTTGCGCGAATGGCTTCAGTCGCCGGAAGTTCGAGAGAAATTGTCGTTGCGCAACGACCTTTCTGTCGAAAACTGGCGGCCGCAGACGGCTGGCGCATTCGACTTCGAGCGGTGGGCGAAGGAAAAGGGGCTCCAAGTTCTGAAAAAGACCGCCCTCGCGAAAGCTGGCGACCTCGTGATTTTCGAGTTTTCGCACATCGGAATCATCGTGAAGGATCAGATCTCGGCCGACTCGATTGAAACGATTGAGGGGAACACGAACGGCGGTGGCCAGCGCGACAGCGCCACGGGCGATGGCGTGTGGCGCAAGCGCCGCGCGGCCAGCCTGGTGCGCTCATTCATCCGGTTGATCCGTTGACAGGACCGAACTCGTCCGCCGCTCCCGCTACCTCCATCGCAATTCCGGGTTCGTGCGCGAAATGGTTTCCAACATAGCGATCTATTCCACAGGCGATGGGATCCGGCCGCAGGCGCAATCCGGTTGCAGACAACCTCACTCTCCACGGGTTTCACGTCCGATCACAGTCCGAGGAAATCGTCGATAACACTTGGCGGGCGACCGTTGAGCTCCTCGCTGGCATCCGTTTCGGTTGACACGTCCTCCCGTGCATGGCCG
>JBAXXD010000198.1:0-4105 GCA_037128135.1 Verrucomicrobiia bacterium | reverse complement strand
GCCCGGCATTGAGCGACTTGTCCAGCGGCCATTCCATGTTGGACTGCCCGGAACAAACCCAGACCTCGCCGACCAGCACGTCCTCGAACTTGATAGGAGTCGATCCCTTGCCTCCAGTGACCGTCAAGGTGTACGGCCCCCCCGCAGCCATCGCCGGAAACACTGCGGCCCACTTGCCGGAGCTGTCGCCCACTGCGGCAACCTTCTGCCCCGCGAACTCGACATGCACGGATTTGCCTGACGCCGCAGTCCCTGAGATGCTTATCGGGTGTTCCCGCTGCAATACCATGTGAGAACTGAACACGCTCTGAGCGGTGAACTCCTGCGCCATATCTTCAGCGCAGAGGCTTCCAGCCGCGAGCGACATCAGTGCAAAAGAAACAATCAATTCCTTCATTTTACTCCTTGGGTTAATCTTGGATTCGGGTCGGCTTTTCAGCCCTTCACTTTGTTGGTGCTTCATCATTTTAAAGCTGGTCTTTACTGGAAGATAAGATTCTTTATCTCCCCTTTTCCCCCTTGTTTTCCATGCAGAATCTCGACGATATCGTCTTGTTCCTCCTTGGGGAAGCCTTCTAGGACCAGGTTCTCAACCATGCAGTCAAGTTCGGAGGCGAATTTCAGGGTGTAGCCAGGCGCAGTGTCGGCACGAATGGCGTAGGCAGCAGGACCCACAGTGATGTTCGGCCTGCCGCCGCGGATATTCTTGAGGTAGAGGTGGCCGATGTTCGTGTGCACCTGGATGCAACCGTTCCATTTATTATAGCCATTCTGTACCCAGCTGTCCAGGAAGTCGATGTTCTCCAGGAAGATCCAATCCATAAAGCCGACGTCGCCGCCTCCCTTGGTGCCAGGTGGCGTCCCGCACGGAGTGATTTTGCAGTCACGCGTGCCGGTGACGTCCTGGACCACGACGTTGGTGAGCGGGTAGTCGGCCAGGACGCCGTTGCTGGCGAGCAGGCGCATACCGCGCATGCCTCCTTCCATGCGCAGGCCTTTGATCCAGACGTGGTCGATAGGGCCTTCGCTCACCTCGTCTCGGTAACTGTTCATGGTGACGAAGTCGTCACCGGTGCAGCCAGCCATGTTCTTGACCACGATGTTTTTGGTCGGGCCTTGCATATGCACGCCGTCGCTGAAGCATTCCTCGTAATAGATGTCGCGGAACAGCAAGTTCTCGCCGTTGCCGGCCAGGAACGCGTAGGCTGGAGAACGCATGATCCGCAGATTGGTGAGGGAGACGTCCTTAACGTTCAGGAACAGGAAATTCCCCCAGGCATTGAATAGGGTCGGGTTGGCTGCGTCCTCGCGCACGTCCTCGTGGTCGCGTTTTCTGCTTGCATGGTCCCACGACCCGCCGGCGACAGAGATGTCATGGTCGCGGTGGCCGGATGGCGGCACGGCTCCGGGTGCGAGTCCGCGGACGACCTCCAAGTTCCGGTTGCGCACCATGCAAACCCTCGCGCCTTCGACCAACCGGATCGTCGCGCCGGCATCGGCCTTGATGTGCATGCCGCTGTCCAGAATGATGGGGCGATCAATGTAATACGCCTCGTCGGAAGCCGGGAAAAAAACGCCGCCGGTCTCGGCCAGCGCGGCGTCAATCGCATCCGACCAGATGGCGATCTTCCGGCCACCTTGCTGCCGCCGGACCACTTTGGACGCGTACTTGGTGACCGGCGCGTATTCGAGTTTCTTGTTTTGCTGGTCGAGACGTTTTTCCATGGCTCCGAGAGCCTGGACAATTTCAGTCCGCTTTTTGCCGTAAATTGCGGCCTGATCCATTGGGGGCTTCCCGAGATCCGAGGGTGGCTTGGGATCTTGGGATTGCGCGTGGGCAGAGACGTTGAGCGCCAGAGCGAGGGCGGGACAGAGTGATTTTTTCATAGATGAGGAAACGGATGTCCGGTTAAATAGACGGATTGGATTTCGAACATTTATAGGAATGAGTGTGTTGCTTCGTTTTTGAGTATTGTCTTTTTCATAAATGTATGTGACATCGGTTCGCCTTGTTCTCGTCAACAGACCCTTACCGGCCCCTTGGTTTCCGCGCTTTGATAAACCGCATCAAGGATTTTGTTGATGACCAGTCCTTGCTCGGGGGTGCACGGGACTTCCGTGTCATTGAGGATGGAGTCAAGAAAAAGCTGGCGAATGGTTGGCACCGGTTTGATCGAGCGTGGGTCGAGTTGAACATTATGCTGTCGGCCATTGACGTCCAAATACAGCTCATGATACTCGGTGCCACCCCCGATGTAGCGGAGGAAGGCGCCGCCTTTGGAGCCATACAACTGCGTGGTGATTTCCTCGTCCTTGCGGTTGGCGGCCCAGGAGGCCTCCAATTCCAGCATGGCCCCATTTTTCATGCGAATCATGGCGACGCCCATGTCTTCGAGTTCGAATCCAGGCAGTCCACGCTTCTTGGCCTCATCTCCTGAAATCTTGCAGAAGGTGTTTCCCAGCACCCATTCAGGTTCCGGGAACCCGCACAGCCACATGGCGCGGTCAAGGACATGGACGCCAAGATCGATCAACGGTCCCCCGCCACACATCTCCTTGCCCTTGGCCAGCGGATACCACCACGGCACGCCACGACGGCGATGCCAGAGAGTCCTGGAAAAATAGATGTCCCCCAGGTCGCCGTCGTCGATCATGCCTTTCAGGATTTGCCGGAATGGCTCGAAACGCTGATTGAAATTGATCATCAGTTTCTTGCCGTGCTTTCGGGAGGCATTCAACATTTGCTCCGCTTCCTCAGCGTTTCTTGCCATCGGCTTTTCACAAAGGACATGGCACCCGGCTTCGATGGCCTGAATGGTCATCGGCATGTGCAACTTGTTCGGCAGGCAAATGCTGACCGCGTCGAGTTTCTCCGTGGCCAGCATCGCCGCGAGATCGGTGTAGCGCTTTTTGACGCCGTGCCTGTCGCCGACTTCGTTGAGCTGCCGCTCATCGAGATCACAGATGACCACCTCTTCAACGGAAGCGCTGGCCTTATAATCCGCGACGTGGCCATCGCCGATTTTCAACCCGACAACGCCGACCCGGAGTCTGTCCTTTTTCATGTGTCACCCTTATTTGATCGCGCTGGCGTAGATGACCACCAGCCGGATGTCCTCATTCCCTGTGTTTTTGAGTGCGTGGAACCCATTGCCGTAGCAGACGGAAATGTCTCCCGGGCCCATGTCGTAATCCTTGCCGTCGAGAGTCATCACCCCGTGCCCCGAAATACAGATATACCATTCCTCCTCGGGAGGAGCGTCGTGCTGGTGATATCCGAACGATGATCCCGGCGGAATAATGTCGCTATGGATGTATTTGATGAACAGCCTGTCTTTTCTGTCCACCGCCCACATCATATCTCTGCAATGCCATATCCCCTCCCCTCCATGGCAGGGTGTTTCGTTGAGCGCGTGCTCATTATGTGCTATAAACTTTGTCTTTTCCATATTCATTTTCCTTTCATGTTTGTTTGAATCCGTGAAGCCTTTTTTGACCAGCACTTCTTCGTTGGTTTTTACTTTTCAACTAATCCCGAAACAGCTCTTGTTTCATTTCTCGATTTCCTTGATGATGGCGTCGGCGAACAGCTTGGAAGCCTCCGGCCACCAATGAAGGACATCCGGGTTGCCCTTGCACGAGGCGAGGCTCTGCTTCTCTGCGATGGCGTAGAGATCGACTTCCGGTATCCCCTCTTTCTTCATTGACCGTGGCAACGATGCTGTTGTATTTGACAATCCGCTCGTTGGACGGGCCGTCCAGCGTCTGAGTCCCGTCAGCTTGGATCGCCCGCCACGGCGTACAGCGGATCCAGATGAACTTCGTGTCCGGCGCGGTCTTCTTCAGAAAGGCGACCATGTGGGTGTAGTTGGGAACTATGCATTCCTCTGGGCATCGTGTCGGCTGACTCGGATTCATATTGCGGAATGTCAAAGGATAGCGGCCGTCGCCAGCAGAAGCAGGCAGGGGCAGTGGCTTTTGTTTGGGAGAAGTTAGAATCCATGGTGCCAGTAGGGATCGTCTTTCCGGCCGACATCGTAGAGGTAGGGACGGTCGGCCAGCTTGCGCTTTTGCGTAATCTCGGGGTCTTCAAAAATGATGCAGA
>JBAXXD010000197.1:0-4172 GCA_037128135.1 Verrucomicrobiia bacterium | reverse complement strand
TCGCGGACAAGGGCAAGCTGCTGCAGGTGCTCATCAACCTGCTGGGGAACGCCGTGAAATTCACCAGCAAAGGAGGGATTGTCTTGCGGGCATCTTTGGAAGGCATCGGGCTGCGCAAAGTGCTCTTCGAGGTGGAGGACACGGGGATCGGCATCCCGACGGAGTTGGTCGGAACCCTCTTCCAGCCTTTCGTGCAGGTGCATGGCGAGCACCAGCCGGGATCAGGACTCGGCACGGGGCTCGGCCTGGCCATCAGCCGGGAAATCGCTCTCCTGATGGGCGGCGATATCAGCGTCACCAGCAAGGTCGGCAAAGGGTCAAACTTCAGTTTTTCAATCCCTTTGGTGGAAGGAGAGATGTGCCGCACGCAACGGGCTCCGCGTCTCCGCCGGGTCGCCGGGTTGAAACCGGGGCAGCCCGCCCGTCGTATTTTGATCGTGGACGACAGGGAGGACAACCAGGCACTCCTCACCGAGATGCTCTCCCGGGCGGGGTTTGAGGCCCGCGCGGTGAGCAACGGAAAAGACGCTTTCGCCATTTTCCGGAAATGGCACCCGCATCTCGTCCTGATGGATATGCGAATGCCGACCCTGGGCGGGGTGGATGCCATCCGGCGGATCCGGACTGCGGGCCGGGACAGCAAGGTCAAAATCATCAGCCTGACCGCCAACACCTTTGAAAACATGCGCAATGAGGCCCTGGATGCTGGCGCGGATGATTTTCTCGCAAAGCCGTTCCGGGAGGAGGAGCTGTTTGAGAAAATCCGCCTGCTGCTTGGAGTGGAGTATGACTATGATGCCGATACCATTGAGACTGTTCCGGCGGCTGCCGGGGAAACTCCGGTCTCCCCCCCGGAGGAACTGTCCTCGCTGCCTGCGGATCTGGCCGAACAGATCCGGAGCGCTGCCATCGGCGCAGACTACGATCTCCTCCTGGAATTGATCCGAGGCGTCGAACCCCACAGCAAAAATCTTTCACAAGTCTTGTCTGCTCTGGTTAAGAGCTACAGCTACGAGCAGTTGTTGGATCTGTTGAATCCCGAACTTCATCCCAAGGAGGGATGAGCGGCGTTGTGTTTGGCTTGCGTGGAATAAAGCCAAACTCTCATCGTGATAGCCACCGCCTGTATGCCGCCGGGAACAGCCGGATTTGCGGGAAGTTACGATGACCTCGGCCGGGATATGAGAAAAAATCCGTCCCAAGTATTGCGCGAAATCCCCCAAACCTGCTTGATTGGCCGCCAATATCCATGAAACCGCCCTACGATACCCTGCGTTCCTTTGATGCCGGCAACAACCGCTCCGGCCTTTTTTACTCGCTCCCCGCGCTCGAGGAGGCCGGCATCGGGCGGATCTCGCGGCTGCCGGTCAGCATCCGCATCGTCTTGGAATCTGTCCTGCGCAACTGCGACGGAAAAAAAGTCCGGTCGAGGGATGTCGAGGCGCTGGCGCACTGGAACGCGAAGGCGCCCGCGCCGGAGGAAATCCCGTTTGTGGTCGCACGGATCGTCCTGCAGGATTTCACCGGGGTTCCGCTCCTGGTGGATCTCGCGGCCATGCGCGCCGCGGTCAAAGCCCTCGGCGGGGATCCCGCGATCATCGAACCGCTCGTGCCGGTGGACCTCGTGGTGGATCACTCGGTGCAGGTGGATTTTTACGGCTCGGCCGACGCGCTGCGGCTGAACCTCGAAATGGAATTCCGCCGCAACCGCGAGCGCTACCAGTTTTTAAAATGGGGGCAGCAGGCGTTCAAAACATTCGGGGTGATCCCGCCCGGAATCGGCATCGTCCACCAGGTCAACCTCGAATACCTCGCCAAGGGAGTGCTCAGCCGGAAGCCGGAAATCGGGGGCCCAGAATCGGAAATCTTTTACCCGGACACGCTGGTGGGCACCGACTCGCACACGACGATGATCAACGGGCTCGGGGTCGTCGGCTGGGGTGTCGGCGGGATCGAGGCCGAGGCCGGGATGCTCGGGCAGCCGGTCTATTTTCTGACGCCGGAAGTTGTCGGCGTCCACCTGACCGGCCGCCTGCGCGAAGGAGTCACGGCCACCGACCTCGCGCTCCATGTCACCCAACTCCTCCGCGCTGCAAAGGTCGTCGGGAAGTTTGTGGAATTCTATGGCAAGGGCGCCTCAAACCTGCCGCTCACCGACCGCGCGACGGTCGCGAACATGGCCCCGGAATACGGCGCGACGATGGGGTTCTTCCCGGTGGATTCCGAATCGGTCAGCTACCTCGCCTCGACCGGCCGCACCGACGCCCAGTGCCTCGCGTTCGAAAATTACTTCCGCGCGCAGAACCTTTTCGGCATGCCGGAGAAGGGCGATATCGACTACAGCGTGGACATCGAGATCGACCTCTCGGACGTCCAGCCAAGCGTCGCGGGACCGAAGCGCCCGCAGGATCGGATCAACCTCCCGAACCTCAAGGCCGCATTCGCCTCGCTGCTCACCAAGCCGGTCTCCGAGGGCGGATACGGAAAATCCGCCGCCGGGCGCGGCGCGCAGATCAACCCCGCCGCCACGCTGCGCGATGGGTCGGTCGTCATCGCCGCCATCACGAGCTGCACGAACACCAGCAACCCGAGCGTCATGATCGCCGCGGGACTCCTCGCAAAAAAAGCCGTCGGGCGCGGGCTCCGCGTCGGCCCGGCGGTCAAGACCTCGCTCGCCCCCGGCTCACGGGTCGTGCAGGACTACCTCGAAAAATCCGGCCTGCAGCCGTATCTCGACCAGCTCGGATTCCAGATCGTCGGCTTCGGATGCACAACCTGCATCGGCAACTCCGGCCCGCTCAGCCCGGAGATCGAATCCGCCATCGTATCAAACGACCTCGTCACCGCCGCCGTCCTCTCGGGGAACCGGAATTTCGAGGCGCGCATCCACCAGAACATCCGTGCGAATTTCCTCATGTCCCCTCCCCTCGTCGTCGCGTTCGCGCTCGCCGGGCGCGTGGACATCGACCTCTCGAAGGAGCCGCTCGCGAAGGATCAGGACGGCGAGGATGTTTTTTTGAAAGACATCTGGCCGACGCTCGAAGAGATCCGCCACGAGATGCGGGCGGCGCTCAAGCCGGAGGTCTTCCAAAAGCTCTACACCGGGTTCGCCGAACAAAATCCCATGTGGAACGAAGTCCCCGCCAGCACCGGGCAGATCTACGAGTGGGATCGCGCCAGCACCTACATCCAGGAACCGCCGTTCTTTACTGGCTTCGGAATGAAAGCCGGAACGATCTCGAATATCACCGGTGCTCGCGCGATGGGGATCTTCGGCGACTCGGTGACCACCGACCACATCTCCCCGGCCGGAGCAATCAAGCCGAGCTCGCCCGCAGGAAAATACCTCGTCGAAAACGGGATCGATGCCGCCGGCTTCAACAGCTACGGCAGCCGCCGGGGGAACGACCGCGTGATGACGCGCGGAACGTTCGCCAACGTCCGCATCAAAAATCTCATGATCCCGCCGAAGCCCGACGGCACCCACGTCGAGGGCGGGCTCACGATCCACCAGCCGGACGGTGCGCAGGCAAGCATCTACGACGCCTGCATGCAATACCAGGCCGAGGGAACTCCGCTCGTCATCTTCGCGGGCCACGAATACGGCACCGGCTCGAGCCGCGACTGGGCGGCGAAGGGCACCCGCCTGCTCGGCGTCAAAGCCGTCGTCGCCCAAAGCTTCGAGCGCATCCACCGCTCAAACCTTGTCGGCATGGGCGTCCTCCCGCTCCAGTTTCCCGATGGGGTCAGCGCGCAGACGCTCGGCCTCGACGGCACGGAGACCTTCGACATCACCGGCCTCGAAGATAACATCCAGCCGAGGCAGGATGTGACGCTCACGATCACCCGCAAAGACGGGAAAACCGAATCGCTGTCCGTCCGGCTCCGCATCGATACCCCGATCGAGGTGGACTACTACCGCCACGGCGGGATCCTGCCGTTCGTCCTCCGTCAGCTCATCAGCGCACGCTGACGGACAGGAGAACGGGTTTCATGATGAGGCGAACTTCGGCGGCATGGAAATAAATTGAACGTCGCCCGCGCATCGAGCATATACAACACCATGCGTTTTCTCGCGTTCCTCCTCACCGGCGTCCTTGCGGGCGCTGCCGGGCCTGTCTATTCCCAAACTCCTCCGGCCGCTCCGAAGAACATGCTGGCCAACCCGGGTT
>JBAXXD010000196.1:0-4218 GCA_037128135.1 Verrucomicrobiia bacterium | reverse complement strand
TCGCCGGGGAAGTAGGTCGCCCACTCGGTGTTCCCCTCGCGCACTTTGACCATGAACGTCGGGAGCTTCCCGGTCTTGGGATCGCGGTCGGCGAGGTAGGACTCAAAGT
The DNA here is from genome assembly GCA_037128135.1 of Verrucomicrobiia bacterium. Lineage (GTDB taxonomy): Bacteria > Verrucomicrobiota > Verrucomicrobiia > Chthoniobacterales > Terrimicrobiaceae > QYQL01. The sequence continues at coordinate 4,109 of JBAXXD010000196.1, read as the reverse complement.
CGCCGCCGTGGCGCCGGATCGCGTCGCTGAACTTCGCGAATCGCTCGAGCAGCTCGAGGATCTCCTTGAGCTGGTTCGAGGAAAAAATTTTCCCATCGGCGAGGTTTTTCACCTTCACCTCGTCCGCGCCGATTCCGATGAGGATTTTGTTGAGTTGCGCGTCGTCGTCTACGTATTCCTCGCGTTTCTTGCGCTTGATGAGGTAGAGCGGCGGCTGGGCGATGTAGATTTTCCCCTGTTTCACGAGCTCCGGCATCTGGCGGCAGAAAAACGTGAGGAGGAGGGTGCGGATGTGCGAGCCGTCCACATCGGCGTCGGTCATGATGATGATGCGCCCGTAGCGGAGCTTCTCGATGTTGAACGTGCCTTCCTGGTCCTTCTCGCCGCCGGCCATGCCGATGCCGGTGCCGATCGCGGTGATGAGCGTCTGGACCTCGGTGTTTTGCAGGACCTTGTCGAGGCGCGCCTTCTCGACGTTGATGATTTTTCCCTTGATCGGGAGGATGGCCTGGAACCGTCGGTCGCGGCCCTGTTTCGCCGAGCCGCCGGCCGAGTCGCCCTCGACGACGTAGAGCTCGGTGAGCGCCGGGTCACGCTCCGAGCAGTCGGCCAGTTTTCCGGGGAGTCCGCCGCCGGTGAGTGCGCCCTTGCGCACGGTCTCGCGGGCCTTGCGGGCGGCCTCGCGGGCGCGGGCCGCCATGAGGCACTTCTCGATGATCCGCTTCCCGACATTCGGGTTTTGGTCAAAATGCAGCATCAGCCCCTCGTAGCTGATCGAGCCGACGATGCCGTCCACCTCTGGCGAGATCAGCTTCACCTTCGTCTGGGACTCGAACCGCGGGTCGGGGTGCTTCACGCTCACGACCGCCGCGAGGCCCTCGAGGACATCGTTGCCGGTGATCGGCACGTCCTTTTCCTTTAGCAGGGAATTATTTTTCGCGTATTGGTTGATCGCGCGGGTGAGCGAGCCGCGGAAGCCGCTGCTGTGCGTGCCGCCGTCGGGGTTCGGCACGGCGTTCGTGTAGCAGAGGAGCTGCTCGTTGTAGGTGTCCGTGTAGTGGAGGCCGATCTCGACGAGCACCTTGTCGCGCGCGCCTTTGAAAAGGATCAGCTTCGGATGCACGACGGTCTTGTTTTCGACCAGCCGGCCGACGAACTCCTCGATGCCCTTCGGATGCACGATCTGGACCGGTCGCGCGGCGTCCTGACGCTCGTCGAGGAACGTGAACGAGAGCGGCGCGTTGATATACGCGAGATCGTTCAGGCGGGTGATGATCCGCTCGGCCTTGAACTCGATCGTCTCGAGGAAGATCTCGGTATCCGGCATGAACGTGATGAGCGTGCCGGTGTGCTTTTTTGATTTCACCTCGGCGATCACATGCAGGGCCTGCTTCGTGACCCCGCGCTCGAACGACATCGCGTGGATCTTCCCGTCGCGCGTGACCTCGACCTTGAACCACTCGGAGACCGCGTTCACGCACTTCGCGCCGACCCCGTGGGTGCCGCCGGAATACTCGTAGTTTCCCTGCCCGTATTTGCCGCCCGAGTGCAGCCGCGTAAGCACGAGTTCGACGCCGGGGATGCCCTCCTCCTTGTTGATGTCCACCGGGATCCCGCGCCCGTTGTCGCGGATGGAAATCGAGCCGTCCGCGTGGATCGTCACATCGATGTGCGTGCAGTGGCCGGCGAGAAATTCATCCACTGAATTGTCGAGCACCTCGCTCACGCAATGGTGGAGCGCGCGCTCGTCGGTGCCGCCGATATACATGCCCGGTTTTTTGCGCACCGCCTCGAGGCCTTTGAGCGAGCTCAAGTCATCGGCGGTGTATTCGCTGGCCTTGAAATCCAGGGTCGGATTGGCGGGTTTCGGGACGCCGTTTTTCGCGGCGGGCTTTTCAGGGATCGGTTCGTCGGGCATCTGGATTCAAAGGTGGGTTTCCGGGGAAAATCCCGTAAGAAATGAGAATACGGAAACGCGGGGGACAAGGCAACAGATTTTCGCATTTTTCTGGTGTTTTCCACAGGATGTTGGGATGAGTGGTGCCCGATCCACAATATGTTGGGTGTCCCCTTGCATTTTATCCGCCGCCTTTCCGCCCTCGCGGCAGGGGTTTTTCTGCTGTTGATCGCGGGCCTCGGGCTGGCGGCGTTCACATGGAATAGCGACGCGGTTTTTTTCAGGGGAGCGACCTATTTTACCGACGGCGACTGCTACGCGCGGATGACCCGCGTGCGGATCCTGCTGGCGAACCCGTTTGCGCCGGTCCGGCACCATGATTTCGAGAATTTTCCGATGGGGACAGAGCCGCACACGACGGCGCCGCTGGATGGGCTGATTGTGGGGCTGGCGGCCGGGGGGCGCGCCTTTTCGAGCGATCCGATTTCCCTGGCCGGGGCGTGGATTTCTCCGCTGCTCGGGCTGGCGACGCTTGGGGGGCTCGCGCTTTGGGGCTGGAGGATCCCCTATCGGAATGCGATGGTTTTTCTCCTGGCGGTTTCGCCGATCGCCTCGCACGGGTTTTTGCTCGGGCGCCCGGATCACCAGTCTCTGCTCATGCTGCTGATCGCGTCCGCGCTGGCGGCGGAGGTTGCCATCTGGCGGGACGAGAGGTGGGGGATGGCATCCGCCGCCGCCTGGGCGCTGGCACTCTGGGTTTCGCTTTTCGAGCCGGGGATTCTTCTGGCCGCCGTGCTGGCCGCACGCTTTTTTGCAGGGCGTTTGCGGATTGCGAAAAAACCGCTCGCCCTGTTTTTCGGGATTTTATTTTTGGCATTCCTTTGGGACGGGTTCCGGGTGGCGGGATTTGACGGGAGGTTTTCGAGCTGGGCGCGGAACATCGGGGAGCTGCGCCACGGATCGCTGCCGGTGATCTTTTCGTGGGCCGGATGGCTGATCGTGCCGGCGCCGGCGATTTTGGTTTGGCGGTTTTTCCGCACGCGCGATCCGGTGTGCCTCCTCTTCGCAGGGATGCTGGTTCTTTTGACCGGCCTGACATTCTGGCACGTGCGCTGGGGGTATTTTCTCCTCCTCGTTTTTGCGATGAGCCTTCCCGGGATTCTGCTCGCTTTCCGATCGCGGCTTGCGGGGTGGGGGATCTTCGTGCTTTCGCTCTGGCCGGTCGCGGCGGCGTGGGAGCAAACCCTCTATCCGGGCGAGGGGGCGTTCCTCGCGCGGGCGGAAGCCGTCGCCGACGCGGCGGCATTGCGCGATGCGGCCATCGGTCTCCGCGGGCTTCCCCAGCGCGGCGTGATCGCCCCGTGGTGGTTCAGCCCGGCCATCGTGTGGTGGTCCGGACAGCCGTGCGTCGCCGGTACCTCGCACCAGAGCCTGCCGGGGATCGCCGATACGGCGGAGTTTTATCTCTCAGGCGGAGACGGGCGGGAAATTCTTGAAAGGCGGAAGGCCGGATACATTTTTGCATACGAGCCCGATCGCGTGATCTCGAACTCCGAGCAGATCCTCGATCGAAAGGCTCCCGCAGATCCGCTCGGCAGGCGGCTCTACGCCCGCCCGCATGCGGCAGACTACCCGCTGATCCACGCGAACCGGTTTTTTAAAGTTTTCCAGGTGCCGGCACCTGCCGCTCCGGCAAGCGGTCCATAAATCGGCAGTCTCCGACATCCTCTCAGGGCTCATTGGACACTGGGCGATTGTCCGGCGTCTTTGTGAGGAGACGGGGGCGACGGGAAAACTGGTGGCGGATGCGCGGCCCTGGCCATCGAGAACGGATGCACCTGGGCTACGCGGGATTCGGGCTTTGAAAAGTTCCGGCCCTGCAGGCTTTCGGGTGGAAATCTTGTCTCCCGAGTAGCCGGCAGACCGACTTGACTCCCAAAGGAGTGCGGCCGTCCCCGGCCGGTTTGCCTGAGCAGGCCGAGGACGACAACCTGCCTCCCTTTGGAGTGCGAACGCCTCCGGCCGCCTCGCTGCCATCTTCCATCCCTCATCAAAAATTCAAAATCTCCCTCCCCTCGCTCCCAAAAATAATCTGCGGTCCTCTGCGCGAATCTGCGGCAAAAAACTCCGCTCCCACCTCCCACATGCCAGAAAAACGCAAGAATATGCACACTGGTACCTTTTCAACATGCCTCCCGAAGCAGGCGGGCGA
>JBAXXD010000195.1:0-4231 GCA_037128135.1 Verrucomicrobiia bacterium | reverse complement strand
CCCGCAGGGGTGGCCGTCTGCTGGGGTGGCCGCCGGGGTGGTGGCGGCGATGGTTTTCGCGCGCACGGCGGCGATGGCGTTCAACCGGATTACGGATTGGGAGATCGACAAGAGGAATCCGCGCACCGCCGGTCGCCACCGGCTCGCAAGCCGCGGGCTGGCGATCGCGGTCTGCCTGGTTTGCTCCGCGGGGTTTATTGTCGCCGCGTGGCAGCTGAATCCGCTGTGCTTCCTGCTTTCGCCCGTCGCGCTCGGCCTCATTTTTTTTTATTCGTTCACGAAGCGGTTCACGCACTTCGCGCAATTTTTTTTGGGGTTGGCGTTATCGGTGGCGCCGGTCGGGGCGTGGCTGTCGGTGACCGGCGGCTTCGCGGTGCCCCCGCTTGTGCTGGCATTGTCGGTGCTGCTTTGGGCGGCGGGGTTCGATCTCATCTACGCGACGCAGGACTATGATGTGGATCTCCGCGATGGCCTCCACTCGATGGTCGTTCGCCTTGGCGTGCCGGGTGCGCTGAGGCTTGCGGTCTGGCTTCACGCCGCGGCGTTCGTCGGTCTGGCGGGATTCGGGCTCGCGGCCGGCATGGGACGGGTGTATTTTTCTTTTATAGCGATTGTTCTGGCGGCGCTGATTTACGAGCATCTCGAGGCCCGCCGAGGGAGCGTCGCGTCCATCAACCGCGCGTTTTTTCAGGCGAATGCCGTCGTGGGAATCGCCTTCGTTGCAGGAACCCTTCTTGACTGCCTTGCCCGATCCTGAATCCAAAAAATCTCGCCGGAAGCGGGCGGGGCGTCTCGCGGTTCTTGTCGCGGTCCTGCTGGTTGCCGTGCTGGGATATCTCCACCAAAATCTGACCCGCGTCGTGCGTTGGACGGTGCAGCGCGCGCTTCCCGGGGCGCGTGTGGAGATCGGGCGGGTGAGGCTTGAGTCGCCCCGCCGGCTGGTTGTCCGGGAATTCATCCTGCGCGATTGCAGGACCGGGGACGAGTTGTTCCGGCTCGAAGCCGGCAGCATCGTCTTCACGTTCGATGATCTGCGCCGCCGGCAGCTCGGGGAAATCCGGCTGGTCAACCCGTGCCTGCAAGCCTCGCCGGGCCTGCTGAGCGCGTTTCCCTCCGGGAAATCCGGCGGCGCGCTCGCGTGGCCGGTGCGGCGGATTGTTTGCGACTACGCCGAGGTTTCCCTGCGCGGTTTTAGCGGAGCGAGTCCCGAGATGGAATTCAAGTGCTCGTTCGACTGGCGGAGTCCGGGAGATCCTTCCGCGCCCCTCGATCTCATGCTCTGGGATCTCCGCGCCTTCGCGCCGGGTTTCCCTGCCCCGTTCCTGTCGCTCGACATCGTCCGCGTTCAGGCAACGCCCGGGGGGATATTGAATGCCCGTGAGATCGCCTCCGTGGAAGTCGAAGGCGGAGACCTTCTTCTCGGCGCGGCCCTCCAGCAGATCTTCTCCGGCCCGCCGACGAGCTCCGCGCCCGCGGGCCTGGCTGCGGCAGGAAAGATTGGGCGGCTCGATATCCAGGGGGTTCGCGTGAGGCTCGAGGACACTCGCGATACCGCCACGGATATTTCTTTTCTGCTCAACACGACACTGCGCGACATCTCGCCGTCCGGCGCCGCCGCCGCATTGGGCGGGGAACCGCAATCGGTCGAGATCGCGGATCTCGAAATTCTTTCGCCCTACGACCCGTTCGTCAAAGTCCTCACCATGCGGCGGGTTTTCCTGCGGTTCACACTCGGCGGGCTTCTGCGCAAGGAGCTCGCCGAGGCCGTCATTCTCGGCCCCTCGATCTACGTCGGCCAGGATCTCTTCTGGTATATGGAGGATGCGCAAAATCGGCTCGCGGGCGGCGCGGAAGCCGGGCCGGGCTGGAAAATCGGAACGCTGAAAATCGAATCCGGACGGCTCCTCGTCGGCAGCGGCGGGCGCGCGAAATATGGCGTGCCGCTGAATTTTCACGCCGCCGCCAGCGACATCTCGCTCGACAACCTTGCGACCCTCAAGATCCAAACCGCGTTCCAGATCCCGCGGCAGGAATACGCGTTCCCGGATTACCAGCTCGAAATCTCCACCCGCGAGGGAGACCTCCAGTTCGCGTATCCCCCGGAAAAAAACGAGAACAACCTCGTGGGGAAAGTTTTTCTGGATGCGATCCGCTGGCGCCAGTTCCAGGGGTCCGACGCCTGGCTTTCGGCGACGTTCGACAAGTCGGGGATCAACGGCGACTTCGGCGGGCGCTTCACCGACGGCTACATGAGCGGCGGCTTCAGCTTTCTTTTCGTGGAGGGCGCTCCCTGGATCGGATGGCTGGCCGGCGAGCGGATCAGCCTCCGGCAGCTCACCGATGTCCTCGCGCCGAAAAATTTCCGCATGAGCGGCCCGCTGGATTTCAATCTCCAGATGGACGCGTTTGGAAGCAACATCGAGCGGGTCAAGGGGAGCTTCCGCGCGACAAAGCCCGGGCGCATGGAGATCGGGAAGCTCGACGACCTGCTCGCGAACCTCCCGGATTCCTGGAGCAACCTCAAAAGAAGCAGCACCCGCCTCGCGCTCGAGTCCCTGCGCGACTTCGACTACGATCAGGCCGACGGCGACCTCTGGGCCGTCCGCGGGCAGGGGATCCTCGGGTTGAAGTTGCAAGGACCGCTCGGATCGCGCAAATTTGACATCGTGCTCCACGCCGACGAATCGGATCAGGGGCGCTGGAAAGACAAACCATGAGAATCCTCCTCACAGCCACCGCAGCCACCGCAGCCGCCGCACTCGCCGGATGCTCGGCCCCCAACGTCAACCTCTCGACCGCCGAACCCATCCAGGTGGACATCTCGATGCGCCTCGACGTTTACCAGCACAGCAAGGAAACCGCAAAAAAGCCGGCCGCCGCCGAGCAGGCGGCTGACGTCGAAACCGGCCGCCGGAACCGGATGGCCGACATCCAGAATTTTAAAAACTCGCGCCTCGTCGGCGAGGGCCGTGACGGGCAGCTCTCGATCCGCGTGGACACGCCGGGCGATGCGGGCGACTACATGCGGAAGACCGTCGCCTCCGAAAACGAGGATCGCATGGCGCTCATGACGGCGCGCGCGGCAAAAGAAAAACGCAGCCTCGCGGACATCCAGGTTGAGCAGGCCGCGCTCTGGCGGCAGCGCTCGTTCAGCGGCGAACTCATCGAGATCTCCAACCCCGACGGCTCGTTCGCGTGGGCCGCAAAATCCGGAAGATAGGGGCTTTACTTCCCGCGCCGCGGTGTATAGCCTGCCTGGAAATCACCCCCGCAGATTCCAAACCAACAAACTATGGCCACAACAAAACGCAAAGCAAACCCAGCACTGATGAAACCCGTTCAGCCCGACGCAGCTCTTGCCGTGATCGTTGGCTCGAAGCCGCTGCCCCGGAGCCAGATGACAAAAAATCTCTGGGACTACATCAAGAAAAACAAACTGCAGGATCCCGCGAAGAAGACGATGATCAACGCCGACGAGGCGCTCAAAGTCGTCTTCGGCGGCAAAAAGCAGGTTAGCATGTTCGAGATGACCAAGCTCGTCTCGGCGCACGTCAAGTAAGCTTTGATCTCCCGGCGGCCTCCGAGCGGGGCCGCCGGAGATCCTACTCTCCCACCGCTCTTCCGCACGGATTTCGGGCGGTGCGGTTTCCGTTTTTTCCCGCAATCAGCGGCAAAAACTGAACGAAGATTCATTCCCTTTGGGGATGCCCCTGTGAAGATTGCCCCACGCGGGAAATGATCGCTTGACATGCGTGGCTATTTGGGAAAATAGTTGCGTATGTCCCAACCGTTGCTCCCTCGAAAAAAGCGGTCTTGCGCGCCCAGGTGATCAAGAGCCTGGCGCATCCGTCGCGGATTCTGATGGTGGATGCTCTGGCGGGCGGGGCTTCAAATCGCGCCCGGCCGGACGGTCGGGCTGGGTGATCACGCCGGCCAACTCGTGCGCGGGAGAATCCGCCAACGCTAAAAAAGCGGGCAGGCCGATCTCCCCCGTGCCGCAAAAAACAATTTTCATAAAGCGTGTGTCTGATCGCCCGCAGGGGAAGAGGTTCTATTCAAAATGTACCGTCGGGTATGATATCATCCCGTCAACGCGGCATCAAGATCCGTCGGGTTTCCCTGATCCGCACGCAAGCGTAAATAATGGAGAGATGCCGCCCCCGGCCTCCGCTCTGGCTAAGCAAGGGAGATCAGTTTGCGTATCCCGCTTTGAAGAAGGCCCGATAGATGG
>JBAXXD010000194.1:0-4241 GCA_037128135.1 Verrucomicrobiia bacterium | reverse complement strand
CTGCCCTGTGGTGTAATGGTAACACAGCGGCCTTTGGAGCCGTTATTCATGGTTCGAGTCCATGCGGGGCAGCCACTTGTTTCTTCACTGCGCCAAAAATTGTCCGCAGGCCAGCGGCTCAGGCGAAGGATTTCGCGCGCGTCAAATTTCCCGGATTCTGGCATTGTCAAAATAGCCGCGGAAGTCTCTTAATGATGCTGGGTTTTCTTTGACTCATTTCAGATCCCCGCCACTACAGGAAGTTCCCCGCAGACGATGAAAAAAAAGATCCGCGCTGAAAATTCACCCGCCGGCCCGGCAGATCCGTCAAAGGCGCTGAATTCTTTTCACTGCTGGGTCAAGCCCGTCGCGGCGGCGCTGCTTCTCCTTGCCGTTTTGGCGTTGGTTGCGTGGTGGGCGGTCGTGCTGGCCGATCGCGAGATGCGGGCGGAACTGCTCCATCAGACGCAAGATGTCGCGCAGATGGTGAATGTCGCGCAGGTCCAGACGCTCACCGGAACGGACGCGGATCTGGCCTCGCCGGTTTATCAGCAGCTCAAGGACGATCTGATATCCATCGGCTCCGCGAATTCGAATTGCAAGTGGATCTACCTGATGGGCCGCAGGAGCGACGGCTCGATCTTTTTTCTGGCGGACAGCGAATCGCGCAATGTCGCGGACGCAACTCCGCCCGGGGAGGTTTATGCCGACGTTCCGACAGAGTATCGCCGGGTGTTCGACACGCGGACTGCGGCCGTCGAAGGCCCGGTTGCCGACCGCTGGGGCGTGTGGGTTTCGGGGCTGATCCCGATGACCGATCCGCGCACCGGCGCTGTGGTCGCCGTGCTGGGCATGGATCTGGATGCCAGCGCCTGGAAATGGAATGTGGTCAATAGGGTGGCTCTGCCTGTCGGTTTCCTGCTGGTGCTTCTCATCGGCGCAGCCACCGTCGTTGTCTCCACCCGTTGCAACCATGCCTCGCGCAATCTCTGGGGCGTTGGAAGCTTGCTGGCTGCCGGACTTCTCGTCACCGCCATCGTCGCCCAACAGCAAAAATCCGAGGCGGATATGGAGGCGAAACGGGAATTTAACTCCATCTGCAAGGAGGTGCAGATTACGATCGAAACCCGTCTCGACGCCCACGAACAGATCCTGCGCAGCGGGGCGGGACTCTTCTCGGATGACAATGGTGTCACGCGGGAGGAATGGCGCGAATTTTCCGACCGTCAAAAAGTCAGCCAGAAGCTTCCCGGCATCCAAGGCATCGGCTTCGCGGCGCTCGTGCCCGGCCCGCAACTCGCGCAACACACCCGGGAGATCCGCGCCGAGGGATTCCCCGACTACCGGGTCTGGCCGGCGGGCGAGCGGGAGGCATACTCGTCCATTATTTATCTCGAGCCATTTTCCGGCCGCAACCTCCGCGCCTTCGGCTACGACATGCTCACCGAGCCGATCCGCCGGGCTGCAATGGAGCGTGCGCGGGATCGGGATGAGGCTGTCCTCTCGGGTAAGGTCACTCTCGTGCAGGAGACCGAACAGGACGTGCAGGCCGGCACGTTGATGTATGTGCCGGTGTATCGCTTGGGGTCGCCGCATGAAACCGTTGCCGAGCGTCGCGCCGCTCTCATGGGCTGGGTTTACAGCCCCTACCGGATGACCGACCTCATGACGGGGATTCTGGGACGATGGGACCTGTTTGATCACTGGCGCATCCATTTGAAAATCTTCGATGGCGAGACGCCTTCCCCCGAGGCTCTGCTCTACGACAGCCAGCCCGTGGAAGCGGCGTCCCCCAGCTTGGACAATGAACCCAAGCGGCCGGATCCCACATCTGCGGATTTTCATCGCAATGACCCGGCCCTCCTGACCAAGCAGATCCCGGTTGATGCGGCCGGTCGCCGCTGGCTCCTGAGTTTCTCCCAGGCGGGAGGAGCGGGTGGCGATTACAGCAATGCGTGGCTGGTGCTGGGCAGCGGGACACTCATCAGCCTCCTGCTTTCGGGTCTGCTCCTCTCGTTGATCAACACCCGGCTCAATGCCCGGAGGCTGGCGGAGCGGCTGACCGCAAATTTGCGCCTGAGTGAAGAGCGCTACGCCCTGACGCTTAACGCGGTCAACGACGGGCTCTGGGACTGGAACGTCCCGACAGGAAAAGCGTTTTTCAGCTCCCATTATTATTCGATGCTCGGATATCAAAGCGAGGAATTCCCCGCCAGCTACGCCACCTGGCGCTCATTGGTTCACCCGGATGACCTCGGCCGCGTCGAGGAGGAACTGCAACGGAGCATTGAAGACTGCAAGGGCTTTGGGATTGACCTCCGGATGAAGTTGAAATCCGGGAAATGGCAATGGGTCGAGACGCGCGGAAATGTTGTTGAACGGGATGCGCAGGGAAAGGTTGTGCGGATGGTGGGAACATTGACCAACATCACCGAGCGCAAAATCCGTGAGGAGGAACTGAAAAGCCTCCGGACGGCAGTCGAACAAAGCGGGAACACGGTCGTCATCACCGCCCCCTCGGGGAACATCGAATATGTGAATCCCGCCTTTGAAAAAACGACGGGCTATACGCGCGCCGAGGCGGTTGGTCAAAATCCCCGCGTCCTCAAATCCGGCGTGCAGGATGCGGCGTTTTACCGCGCCCTCTGGGAGACGATCTCCTCGGGAAAAATCTGGCGGGGAGAGTTTCGCAACCGGCGCAAGGATGGCTCGCTCTATTGGGAATCCGCGACCATCTCGCCGATCCACAACGAGCAGAACGAAGTGGTCCATTTTATTGCGGTCAAGGAAGACATTACTGAACGGAAAGCCATGGAAGTCAGCCTGAGCGAAGCGCTCATCACCGCCGAGGCTGGCAACCGCGCGAAGAGTGAGTTCCTCGGCGTGATGAGCCACGAGCTGCGCACCCCGCTCAACGGCGTGCTCGGGTTCGCGCAACTGCTCTCCTCCTCCGTGTTAGACAGCGAGCAAAAGGACTATGCGGAGACGATCTACAAAAGCGGCGAACACATCCTCGCCATCGTCAACGACATCCTCGATTTCTCCAGCATTGATGCCGGCACACTGGCGATCCATGTTGCGCCACTGGCAGTGGCCGACCTCGTGAAGGCGGCAGAGGATCCCGTCCGAAAAACGGCCGCGGAAAAAGGCATCGAACTCCGCTGCGAATTGGCCGCCGGTGTCCCCGCGCAGATCATCGGCGACGAGCACAGGATGCGCCAGATCCTCATCAACCTGCTCGGCAACGCGGTCAAATTCACGTCAACCGGATCGGTTGTCCTCCGTGTGGCCCGATCGGGCCAGGGGGCGGCCCGCCCATGTGACCCCCAATCATTAGGATCTCAAACCGTAGAAGCGGCATCTTGCCGCGTGCCGGAAAGCCTCAAGCGGCAAGATGCCGCTTCTACAAATTCATTCGATCAGCCACACAGCGCGGGGGGATCGTTCCTGGATTTCTCTGTCGAAGACACGGGCATCGGAATTTCCTCCGAAGAGCTCGGCAGCCTGTTTCAACCGTTCGTGCAGGCGGACTTGAAGTCAACTCGCCGGTTTGGAGGCACCGGGCTCGGGCTTGCGATATCGAGACGCATCGCCGAGGCCATGGGCGGAACAATCACCGTCGCCTCGACTCCTGGAAAAGGCAGCACGTTCACCTTCCGCTTCCCGCTGGAATCAGCGCCGGTTCATACGGGAGGGATGGCCCCGTCCCCTATTTCGGATCGGGAAAAATCGGCGCTGACGGAGCATCGCCCTCCCGTCCAAACGGGCAAGGTGCCCATGCCTCCTGAAGGTGGCATTGTTCTCGTTGTCGAGGACGACCGGGGAAGCAGGATGGTTGCCGGGAAAATGCTCGAAGCCCTTGGCCTGCTGCCCGAGTTCGCAGCAGATGGGGAAGGCGCGCTTCAAGCGTTCGTTCCAGAAAAATATTTTGCGATCCTCATGGATATGTCCATGCCGGTGATGGACGGGCTGGAGGCCACCAAGAAAATCCGGGAGATCGAGGCGGCTGCCGGATGTCATGTGCCGATCATCGCGCTGACCGCAAACGTGCTCCCCGGCGACCGCGAGCGCTGCCTCGCCGCAGGCATGGACGACTTCCTCGCCAAGCCGTTCAAAAAAGCCGATCTTGTGGCGAAACTTGCCCGCGTTGCCAAGGGATCATGACCCAAAAAACCGGAATTCAAGATCCCATGTCCAACAAGGAATATCCAAGGATGAAGGACAGAAGTGCCCGCCGCGCGATTCCGCCCTTGGATATTGGA
>JBAXXD010000193.1:0-4273 GCA_037128135.1 Verrucomicrobiia bacterium | reverse complement strand
ACCCTCGGCTGGGACAAATCCCCGCCCGCCCCCGCCCTGCCCGAAGAGGTCATCGAAAAAACCTCGCAAAAATATCTCGAGGCCTTCGAGAAATTGACCGGACGCAGGCTCGTGCGGGCGTGAGGGGATTTCTTTCCGTTTCGCAGGATTGACAGCCCGCGGTGCTTTGCTGTTCTTTCATGCGCTGCATGAAATCAACTTATAGAAAGCAAAATTTCCTCAAGGCATTAGTTATCCTTATATCCTCGGCGGCGCTGGCGGGGGCGGCGTTCTGCGGGACGCAGGCCGGCGGCGCAGAAAAGGAAAGCGCGCTCGGCGAGTGGTGGGGCGGGAAGTATCTGACCGGCGGCTGGTTCGGGGCGCGGAACGCGCTGGCCGAGCGGGGGATCGTCTTCAAGGGCAAGTGGGTCGGGGTGTATTACGGGGTGGTGGACAGCGAGCGGGGGGCGCGGGGATTTTTCGACCAGGAGCTCGCGTTCGACGCGGAGGTGGATGTCGCGAAGCTCACCGGCGCCGAGGTGCTGCACGGGCTGAGCGCGTTCGGCGGCGGGCGCTGGCGTGATCCGCGTGCGGCATCGAACCCGAACACGTTTGTCGAGGGGAATCCGATGTTCAATCCCGGCCGCTATCAGTCCGGGACGCAGTGGCGGCTGACGCATTTCGGGCTCGGGTATGTCTCGCCCGTGATCTTCGGGATCAAAGATTTTCTGACGCTCAAAGGCGGCTGGCTGCAGCCGCAGAAGGATTTCATCCAGCAGCCGCTTTCCCTGCTTTTCGTGAACAACGCGATCGGGAGCTCGAAGGGGTTGACCTACAACATGCCGTGGTCCACCAGCCTCTCGACCTGGGGCGGGGTCGTGCAGATCAAGCCGATGGAGTCCGCTTATTTCAAAGGAGGGCTCTACATGGCGTGCCCCCAGTTGACCGCGACCGCAAACCACGGTCTGGCGTTCGAGGGATTCGCGCAGGATCCCTCGCGCAACGGCCTGATGACGATGATCGAGGCCGGATGGACCCCGAAGCTCGGCCCCTCGGCGCTGCCGGGAAAATATGCGACGGGCGGATATTATTTCGGTGTGGACGCCCGGTCGTTCGACGGCAAGACGAACTCCTCCGGGGTTTACGGGTTTTATTTTCAGGCCGACCAAATGCTTTGGCGCGAGCCGACCGCGCATGTGCAGGCGAAGGATTCCGCCGGTGGGAAAACCTTTGCAGCGCCGGTCGCGTCGGCACCGCCCGGCGACCAGGGGCTCTCGATGTTCAACCTGCTGACCTTTGCGCCGGAATACATCAACCAGATCGATTTTTATTTTCAGTCGGGCCTCGTCTACAAAGGCCTGATCCCCGGGCGCGACAACGACCAGGCGATGTGCGCGATCGCCTACGGCAGATACAGCGGGAGCCGGATCGATGTCCTTCAAAGCAGCGGGGTCGTGGATCAGCCCAACTACACGATGGTGCTGGAGGCCGACTACCGGATCCAGATCAACCAGTGGTCGTATATCCAGCCCTACGCGCAGTATCTGATCCGCCCGAACGGGACGGCTGCCATCGCAAATGCCACCGTCCTCGGGTTCATGGCCGGTCTCGCATTTTAGGCTGAACTTCTGGCGCGCACCCGGCGGGGCGCTCAATCGGCGAGCTCGGCGTAGCACTCGAGAGCCATCCCGAGGCTGAGGGCGGCGATGGCGGCGGAGTCGTCCATGTCGAGCACGTTGCGGACGAGTTCCTCGCAGCGCGAGGCGTCGAGCGACTGAACGGCTTTTTTGATTCTCGGAACGACCGAGCTTGTGACGCTGAGCTCGTCCACTCCGAGCCCGATCAAGAGAGGGGTGAGGAGGATGTCGCCCGCCATCTCGCCGCAGACCCCGGTCCAGATCCCGTTCGCGCGGGCGGCATCCACGACCATCTTGATCATGCGCAGGATCGCCGGGTGGGTCGGGTTGTAGAGGTGGGCGATATTTTCGTTCCCGCGATCCACGGCGATCGAATATTGGATGAGGTCGTTGGTGCCGATGCTGAAGAACCGCACCTCGCGGGCGAGGTGGTCGGCGGAGAGGACGGCGCTCGGGACCTCGATCATGATGCCCACCTCGATGTAGGGGTGGAAGGGAACTCCGCGGGCCGCGAGTTCGGCCTTGCTCTCCTCGAGGACCGCGTTCGCCTGCCGGAGCTCCTCGAGGCCGGAGATCATCGGATACATGATGCGGACATTGCCGAACGTGGCGGCGCGGAGGATCGCGCGGAGCTGGGTCCGGAAAATTTCCGGGTTCTGGAGGCAGAACCGGATCGCGCGGCAGCCGAGGAACGGGTTTTGTTCCTCCGGGAGGTGAAGGCTCTGGGTGGATTTGTCGCCACCGATATCGAGCGTGCGGATGATGACCCCGTGCGGCTGGGATCTCTCCGCGGCGCGCCGGTAATGTTCGAACTGTTCGTCCTCGTCCGGCGGCGCGATTCGGTTCAGGAAGAGAAACTCCGTGCGGTAGAGTCCGATCCCCTCGGCCCCGCTTACGACCACATCGCCGATCTCGTCGGGGAGATCCACATTCGCGGAGAGCACGACATGGCGACCGTCCCGGGTGGTGGAGGCGGTCTCGCGGATGAGCCCGAGGCGCTTGGTGACCTGGTTCTTCTGGAATTCGATCCGCTCGTATTCCGCGAGGGTCTCCGGAGACGGGTTGAGGATGAGCGTGCCGGTGTAGCCGTCGAGCAGGATGTCGTCGCCGCTGCTGAGCAGTTGGCAGATGCCGTGGATCCCGACGATCGCCGGGATCTCGAGTGAGCGGGCCATGATGGCGGTGTGCGAGGTCTTGCTGCCGATCTCGGTGGCGAACCCGAGGGCGAGCTCCCGGTTCATCTGCGCGGTGTCCGAGGGCGTGATGTTGTGGGCGACGATGATATGCGGATGGTCGTGCGCGGCGGCGTTGCGGGGCTCCTTGCCGAGAAGGTTGCGGATGACCCGCCGGGCGACGTCCTCGATGTCCACGACGCGCTCGCGGAGATAGGGGTCGTCAATTTCCGCCAGCGTGCGGCAGTATTTTTCGGCGACCTGGTGGAAAATATATTCGATGTTGCAGCGGTCGCGGTCGAGGCGGCGCAGCACCTCGTCAATCAGCGTCCGGTCTTCGACGACCAGCAGGTGCGCGTCAAAAATGCTTGCGTCGTTGGATCCGATTGCGAGCGCGATCCGCTGCTGGATCTCGAGGAGTTCCGCGCGGGTCGCGATGAGCGCGGACTCGAATCGCGCGATCTCGCCCGGGAGCTCGTGATCCCCGATTTTTCGCAGAGAAATCTCCTCGTCGTCCTCCCATTGAACCAAGGCGGCACTGTGGGCGATCCCCGGAGCCACGGGAATGCCGACGAACCGCCGCTCGCTGCCGTTTCGGGAGGGAGTTTCCATTCCGTCGGAATGTATAACAGAATTTCCGGCGCGCGTAAACAGTCCTTCTCAACCCCGTTTTCAGCATTCAGGGAAGCAGCGCGAGGCGCATTTTCTGAAAAACGAAAACTTTTTTGTTAATCTTCGCCGAAGCGGGTTTCGACGAGGTTTTTGATTTCGGCGACCGCCTTTTCGGCGTCGGTGCCCTCGGCGATGACCTGGAGGCGGGATCCCTTGCCGGCGGCGAGCATCATGAGGCCCATGATGCTTTTGCCGTTCACGCGTTCGCCGTCCTTTTCGACCCACACCTCCGCGCGGTAGCGGCTGGAGATTTTGACGAACATGGCGGCCGGGCGGGCGTGGAGGCCGTTCCTGTTTTCGATCACGACCTCCGAGACGCACCGGGGCGCGGCCTCGGCAGGTTTTTTTTTGGAAAGGATTCCCATCACCTGCTCCGGCGTTCGCTGATCATGTGCAGCAATCTCTGGTTGAATTCCACGGCGCTATTTTCCCCCATGTCTTTGAGTTTCTGGTCGAGTGCTGCGACCTCCACGAGTCGTCCCAAGTCGCGTCCGGTTCTTACCGGCAGCGTGACATGGGGGATTTTGATTCCGAGGATCTCGTAGGTGTCGCGGTCGAGGCCGATCCTATCCACATCTTCCATCTCGTGCCAATCTTTGAGTGTGACGACGAAGTCGAGGCGTTTTTCCGCGCGGACGGCGCCGACGCCGAACATGGAGGCGATGTTGATGATTCCGATTCCGCGGACCTCCATATGGTAGCGGGAGAGGTTGTCGGCGGTGCCGAGGATTTCGCGGCCCTCGATCGAGCGCAGGCGCGTGACATCGTCGCTCACGATGCTGTATCCGCGCTCGATGAGGCCGAGGACGCACT
>JBAXXD010000192.1:0-4280 GCA_037128135.1 Verrucomicrobiia bacterium | reverse complement strand
CCCCTCGGAGGCCCGATAGCGATGTCCCTGCCAGCCTCCACTCTTGACCATCTCACCGACGAGGAGCGCGCGGTCGTGCGGCCGCCGCTGGTGCTCAACCGGCGCACGATGGGCTGGATCAGCAGCTACATCAGCTCGATCGTCGAGGACAGGACCCCGACATGGTGGTGGGCGGCGATCGGCGTCACCGTCCCGATGACGCTGATGTGCTTCGCCCTTCTCGCTTACCTGATCTCGACCGGCATAGGGGTCTGGGGAAACAACCACCCGGTCGGCTGGGCGTGGGATATTACCAATTTCGTTTTCTGGATCGGAATCGGGCACGCGGGGACGCTGATCTCGGCGATCCTTTTCCTGACGCGGCAAAAATGGCGGACGTCGATCAACCGGGCGGCCGAGGCGATGACGTTGTTTGCGGTGGTCTGCGCGGGCATTTATCCGGCGGTCCACATCGGGCGGGTGTGGATGGTGTGGTTTTTGGCTCCGGTGCCGAACTCGAACGCGATCTGGCAGAATTTCCGGAGCCCGCTGCTGTGGGATGTGTTTGCGGTCTCGACGTATTTCACCGTCTCCGTCCTCTTCTGGTATACCGGGCTGATCCCCGATCTCGCCACGATCCGCGACCGCTGCACATCAAAGATCAAAAAAGGTTTTTACGGGATTCTGGCGCTGGGCTGGCGCGGCGGCAACCGCCAGTGGCGGCACTACGAGATGGCGTATCTGATCCTGGCCGGGCTCTCGACGCCGCTCGTGCTCTCGGTGCATTCGGTTGTGTCGTTCGACTTTGCGACGTCGGTCATCCCGGGCTGGCACACGACGATTTTCCCGCCGTATTTTGTCGCGGGCGCGATCTTTGGCGGGTTCGCGATGGTGCTCACGATTTTGATCCCGGCGTGCGCGATCTACAAGCCGCTGCACGATCTGGTGTCGATTGGCCACGTGGACAAGATGTGCAAGATCATTTTGCTCACCGGCTCGATCGTCGGCTACGCCTACCTGATGGAGTTGTTCATCGCGTGGTATGGGGCGGACCATTACGAGCGCGCGGCGTTCTGGTATCGCGCGTTCGGACCGTATTGGTGGGCGTATTGGGCGATGATGTTCTGCAACGTCGTCGCCCCGCAGTTCTTCTGGTTCAAATTTTTCCGCACCCACCTGGTCTGGGTGTGGATCATCGTGCAATTTCCGAACATGGGGATGTGGCTCGAGCGGTTCGTGATCATTGCGACGACGCTTTCGCGCGACTTCATGCCCTCGGCGTGGGGGATGTTTCATCCGACGTGGGTCGACATCTGCACGTTTGCGGGGACGTTTGGACTCTTCACGACGCTGTTCCTGATCTTCATCCGGTTTCTGCCGATGATTTGCATGTTCGAGGTCAAAGCGGTGCTGTCCGAGGCGGATCCGCATTACGGGGAGGCGCGGCACTGATGAAGAGCATCGCAGGAAATCCCGAAGCGCCGGTCTATGGCATCGCGGCCGAGTTCCAGAGCGCGCGCGAGCTTTACCTGGCCGCCGAAAAGATCCGCGATGCCGGGTTCCGGCGCTGGGACGTCTTCTCGCCGTTCCCGATCCACGGGATGGACGAGGCGATGGGGCTGAAGCGCTCGGTGCTCGGAAAGATCGTGTTCCTCGGCGGACTCGCGGGATTTTTCATCGCCGTGACGCTCGTGTTCGCGCCGACAACGTTCCTCTACCCGCTCATCGTCGCGGGCAAGCCGACGAACCTTTTCACCGTGCCCGCGTTCTTTCCGATCCTGTTCGAGATCACGATCCTGTTCTCCGCGTTCACCGCGGTCATCGGGATGATCCTCATGAACCGCCTCCCCAGGCTCAACCACGCACTCTTCAACTGGGACCGGTTTAAAAAAGTCACCGAGGACAAGTTTTTTGCCGTCATCGAATCCGAAGATAAAATGTTTTCCGGGCGAGCGGTTCGGGATTTCCTCGAGTCCCTCGGCGGCACAAACATCACGATGATCCATGAAGACTGAGCCCCTTCATCCATGTGGCATGGGCATCCTGCCCATGTCTGAAGTCGCATCGGCTGGAAGCCGATGCCACGAATGTGGCCATCTCATCATCGAGGAGGTCCGGCCATGCTGAGATATTTCTTCGCGCTTTTCGGCCTGCTGGTGGTGCTGGTGGTTTCGATCGCGGGGTTCCGCGGGGCGAAGTCCGCGCGGCCGCCGATCGAGATTTTTCCGGACATGGTCCGCCAGCCGAAGGTCAGGGCGCAGGTGACGGGAAACTTTTTTTCCGATGGGCGAGGCGGCCGGATTCCCGTTGCGGCCACCGTGCCGATGGGCTACGCGATCCCGCTCCACAAGCCGTCGGGCGGCTCGGTCGGCGAGGCGTCCGGCCCCTACCGGCAGATCTATTTTTCTTCGGATCCGGTCTATTTCGATACGGGAAAAATCGGCGACCGGTGGGGGGCCGGGATGCCGTTCGAGATCACGCCCGCGGCGATCTCGCGCGGGCAGGAACGGTTCACGATCAACTGTTCGCCCTGCCACGGCGCCACGGCGTCCGGGAACGGGATCTCCTCGAAGTTCGGGCTCGTCGCGATCGCTAACCTCCACCAGCAGCGGATCCGAGACATGGCGGACGGCGAGATTTTCAACACTCTCACGAACGGAAAAAACACGATGATGGGCTACGGCGACCGCATCCAGGTGCAGGACCGCTGGGAGATCATCGCCTACCTGCGGGCGCTCCAGAAATCCCAGGGCGGGGCCACGATCACCGAGGTGCCGCCGGACGTGCGCGCCGCTCTGGAGGCCGCCAAATAGACCATGAACGCAGAGCAAACCACATTCGACTACAAGCATGTCGGGGGGAGATTCCTCGGCCTCGTCGCGACCGCGCTGGCCGCCTTCGCCGCGATCTTTGTCGGGGCCGGGTTCGATGCCGACCAGTTCGCGTTCTCCTACCTCTTCGCGTTCATGTTTTTTTTCACGATCTGCATGGGCGGGCTCTTCTGGATCCTTGTCCACCATGCGGTCGATGCCGAGTGGAGCGTCGTCGTGCGGCGGCAGTTGGAGAACCTCGCGAGCCTCCTGGTCGTGATGGCCGTCCTCTTCATCCCGCTCGTCTTCGTCGCGCCGAAGCTGTGGGACTGGATGGCGATCCCGCCGGGAACGAGCCCGCTCCTCGAGGAGAAGCAGCCGTTTCTGACCCCGTGGTTTTTCTGGATGCGCGCCGCGTTTTACTTCGGCTTCTTCGCGATCGCCGCCACATGGCTGCGCGCGAACTCGATCCTGCAGGACAGCGACGGCGCGCCGCGCTACACGGTCTTCAACCGGACGATCACCTTCGCGAGCCTCCCCCTGTTCGCGGTTTGCCTGACGTTTTCGGCGATCGATTGGCTCATGGGGCTCGACTACCGGTGGTTCTCGACGATGTGGGGGGTCTATATTTTTGCGGGGTCTGCGCTCAGTTCGCTGTGCGTGCTCGTGCTGATCATCACCGCGCTCCGGCGGGCCGGGTATTTCCAAGGCGTCATCACGCCCGAGCACTTCCACATCCTCGGCAAGCTGATGTTCGCGTTCACCATTTTCTGGGCGTATATCGGGTTCAGCCAATACATGCTGATCTGGTATGCGAACATCCCGGAGGAGACGATCTACTTCCTGCGCCGGAACACCGAGAGCTGGCAGATCCTCAGCACGGCGCTGGTAGCCGGGCACTTCTTTGTCCCGTTCCTCCTCCTCCTCCCGAACCCGGGAAAACGAAACCCCGCGTTCCTGTGCGGTGTGGCCGTCTGGATCCTTGCGATGCACCTGCTCGATATTTATGTCGTCGTGCTGCCCGCACTCCACCAAGCTGGCGTGGCCGTGAGCTGGATGGACTTGGCATGCCTCGCCGCCATCGGATCCACCCTGGCAGCCGTTTTTCTCAAGCGCCTCGGAGACGCCGCGCTCTGGCCGCTCCGCGACCCGCGCCTCCCCAATTCCATCACCCTGAAAAACTGATGTCCGCCTCCCACAAGCCGCCCGCTCTCCAGAGATTTTTCCTGCCCGGCCTCGCCCTGCTGCTGCTGTTTTGGGGCGCCAATCTTTTGCTGACCCGCTGGAGCGCGGGAAACGCCGATCCCGAGGAGGCCGCCCGTGCGGAGTTCCGCGCGAAGACGCTGGCGGAACTCCGGGCGGACAACGCAAAAAAGCTCGACGAATACGCCTGGGTGAACCGCACGAATGGCAGCGTCCAGATTCCGATCTGCGAGGCGATGCGGCTCGTGCTCCCCGGGCTCAATGCCTCGCGCCCGCACGCCGCCTACC
>JBAXXD010000191.1:0-4564 GCA_037128135.1 Verrucomicrobiia bacterium | reverse complement strand
TGACGGTGGCGGATTTGACCGCGCGCAGGGTGGTGGCGGTGACGGCGAAGTTCGGAAATTCCTTCACGGTCTGGCTGATCATGCGCTGGAAGCTCTCGATCTCGATCGAGGAAATGTTTTCGTCAACGCCCTCGACCTCGAACCCGAGGCACGCGGTGAAATCCTCCTCGTTGCCGATCATCACATCGACATGCTTCGCGATCTCGCGGTTGACCGCCTGCGCCTTCTTCTGGCCGCCGATGGATTTCCACAGCGACGGACGGTAGTTGAGGTCGTAGGAAACGATGGTGCCGTGCTTTTTCGCCGCCTTCACCGCCTCGATGACGACGTCCGGCGTGGATTCGGAGAGGGCGGCGTAAATCCCGCCGGTGTGAAACCAGCGCGCGCCGAGCTTCCCGAAAATTTCGTCCCACGGGATGTCGCCGGCTTGGATCTGGGAGGCGGCGGTCAGGCCGCGGTCGGGCACGCCAACCGCGCCCCGGATGCCGAACCCGCGCTCGGTAAAATTGAGTCCGTTGCGCACGGTGCGCCCGATGCCGTCGTAGGGTTTCCACTGGATGAACCGAGTATCCACCCCGCCCTGCATGATGAAGTCTTCGATCAGGTGTCCGACCTCGTTGTCCGCGAAGGCGGTGACCACGGCGGTGGTGAGCCCGAAACATTTGCGGAGCCCGCGCGCCACATTGTATTCGCCGCCGCCTTCCCATGCGGTGAACCGGCGGGCGGTGCGCACCCGGCCTTCGCCGGGGTCGAGGCGGAGCATGACTTCCCCGAGCGAGACGAGGTCGTAGTGGCAGTCTTTTGCGTTGCGGAGTGTGAGACTCATGGAGATCGGTTTTTTTCGCGGATCGAGAGATCAGGCGTCGTGCTGCTGCCGGTCGCCGACCCAGTCGAAATGGAAAAATTTCCCGCGCGGGCAGTCGGTGCGCTCGTAGGTATGGGCGCCGAAATAATCCCGTTGGGCCTGGAGCAGATTGGCGGGGAGCCGCGCGCTGCGGTAGCTGTCGAAATACGCGAGCGACGCCGAGAACGCCGGGATGGCGAGGCCCGAGAGCGCGGCTTCGGCAACGATCTTGCGCCAGTTGCTCTGCGTGCGCAGCACGATGTCTTTGAAATACGGGTCGAGCAGCAGGTTCGGCAGCGCGGGGTTCCGGTCGAACGCCTCCTTGATCCGCTGCAGGAAACGCGCACGGATGATGCACCCGCCGCGCCAGATCATCGAAATCTCTCCGAATTTCAGATTCCAGTTTTGCTCCTCCGAGGCGGCGCGCATGAGCGCGAACCCCTGGGCATACGAACAGATTTTCGAGGCATAAAGCGAGTCGCGCACGGCTTCGATCAGCGCGGCTTTGCTTCCGGTGAACGCGGGTTTTTCCGGTCCGGCGAGATGCCCTGATGCGGCCATGCGCTCCTCCTTGATGGCGGAAATGCAGCGTGCGAACACCGCCTCCGACATCGTCGAGGCCGGGATCCCCATGTCGAGCGCGGAGTTGATCGTCCATTTTCCCGTGCCCTTCTGCCCGGCGCGATCCACGATTACATCCACCATCGGCGCTCCGGTGACCGGGTCTTTGGTGCCGAGGATGTTGGCGGTGATTTCGATAAGGAACGAATCGAGGTCGCCCGCGTTCCAATCCTGAAACGTCCGGTGCAGTTCGTCCTGCGTGAGCCCGGCGCCGTGGCGCAGGATGTTGTAGGCCTCGCAGATCAGCTGCATGTCGCCGTATTCGATCCCGTTGTGGATCATTTTGACGTAGTGCCCGGCACCGTCCGGTCCGATGTGGGCCGTGCAGGACACGCCGCCCGTGACCGGTTTTCCCGGGGCCGCGCCTTCGAGCGGCTTGCCGGTCGCGGCATCCACCTTCGCCGCGATCGCCGTCCAGACAGGCTCCAATTCTTTCCACGATTCCAAGTCCCCGCCCGGCATGAGCGACGGGCCGAACCGGGCACCCTCCTCGCCGCCGGATACCCCGGAGCCGATGAAACGGAGCCCGCGCGCGCTGATATCCGCCTCGCGCCGCACGGTGTCGGTCCAGAGCGAATTGCCTCCGTCAATAATGATGTCGCCCGCTTCCAGCAACGGAACCAGCCCGTCAATCACCGCGTCGGTCGCCTTGCCGGCCTGCACGAGGATGATGATTTTGCGCGGGCGTTTCAGCGATGCCACAAATTCCTTCAGCGTCGGAAATCCCGCCAGCCCGCCGGGCGTGCCCGGGTTCGCGGAGACAAAGTCCTCCGTCTTGCTGGCCGTGCGGTTGAACACCGAGATGCGGAACCCGTGATCCGCGATGTTCAGTGCGAGATTCTGCCCCATGACGGCCAGTCCGATCAATCCAATGTCCGATTTGCTCATTCCGGGCACCATGCCGAAAAACTTCCGGAGGTTAAAGAGAAAATGGCGGAACAGGGGCGATGTCATCTCCGGGCGGGCGTTCCGGAAATGCGCTCGTGTCCGAACCCCGGTCATAATAAATCTCGAAAGGATCTTTGTTTGCGGGATTGTTACGAATGGACAATATGGGGAGCAAATCATGACCGAGACAAAGATGGAGGATCTGAGGGATTTATCTGGCGCGCCGGATGCGGATGCCGTCGTTGTGATTGACGTGCTGCGCGCGTTCAGCACGGCGGCCGTCGCCTTCGGCCGCGGGGCGCGGGAAATTTTTCCCGTGCAGGATGTCGCGGACGCCTTCGGCCGCCGCACGCGCGAGCCGGATCTCGTCCTCATGGGCGAAACCGACTGCCACCCCGTGCCGGGGTTCGACTTGGGAAATTCCCCGGTCGCCGCAGCCGGCTTCCCGTTCCAGGGCCGCCGGGCCGTCCAGCGCACGACCGCAGGAACCCGCGGACTCGTCTGCTGCGCGGAAGCTCCCGCGCTCTGGGCCGCAAGCTTCCTCGTCGCCTCCGCGACCGTCGCCGCACTCGAAGCGGCCGGGGCAAAACGCGTGGCCTTCATCATCACGGGGACTGTCCATTACGGAAGCGCCGACGAGGATCTCGCCTGCGCGGAGTGGATGGCGGAGCTTCTGCGCGGAAACCGCCCGCCGCCCGGGCCTTATCTCCAGCGCGTCCGGAACTCGGTCGCCGCCGCGACCTTCCTCGATCCCGTCAGCCCGCTCCACGCTCCCGCCGACGTGGAGTTCTGCGCCCGAACGGATGTTTTTCCGTTCTCCATGAAGGCGCTCGCCGGGCCGGGGACGCTCGTTCTTCGGCCCCACGACCCCCGTGACCTTTACAAATAATGTCCCAGGTGGGACATTATTTGTCAGCGGGGAACGAAGCGGACGGGATGGTTTTTCATGGTCGTTGAGGGATTCCGGGAGGTGGTGGGGCCGCAGGGTTCCTGCCTTTGTGAATGGCAGCGCGGGCGGGTGCGGATGAAGCGCGCGGAAATATTTCTGGCATTACTGGAAAAAGCGGAGTGTTATTCCTGCAAAGAGGTGCCATCTTCCCGACGTATTTTTTTGATTAGCCGAACCCACAAATTCCATGAAGCCCACCGTTCTCAAATTTCTTGCGGCCGCCTGCGCCGCCGGGCTGCTGGCTCCCGGTGTTCTGTTGGCCGTCCAGCCGCCGGAAGCTGCGGTTTCTCCCCTGGCGCTGGCCTCGCTGAAGCGGATGGGGGCGGCGCTGGCGGCGGCGAAGGCGTTCACCTACGCGGCCCAAACGATCTCGGATGTGCCGGCGAAGAACGGCCAGCTCCTCACCCTGTTTTCCCATGCGGATGTCGCGCTCAAGCGTCCGGACAAGCTTCGCGCCCACCTCACCGGGGAGGCACCGCATTTTGATTTCTATTACGACGGGGCGGCGGCGGCGGCGTTTGCTCCGGGGAACCGGGTTTACTCGATCACAAAAGCGCCGGCGACGATCGATGCGATGCTGCCGGCGCTGGAGCACGAGACCGGCATCCGCCTGGCCACGGCGGGCCTTCTCTTCAGCGATCCCTACAAGGTTCTGACCCGCGGGTTGACCAGCGGCCTGTTCGTCGGACGCGAGGCGGTTCGCGGCATCGCCTGCGATCATCTGGCCTTCCGGAGTGCCGGTGTGAACTGGGAGATCTGGATCGAGTCGGGGCCGCGCGCGCTGCCGCTGCGCCTGGCGGTGACCTATACCGACCGCCCCAACTTTCCGCGTGTGCTGGTGGAGTTTTCGGACTGGAACCTCCGCCCGGGGTTCAGCCCGGGAAACTTCGTTTTCCATCCCCCGACCGGATGCCGTGAAATTCCGTTCCTTTCTGTTATCAAGCGCTGACCCACCCCCATTCCTTTATGATGAAATTCTCGCTGATCGCCCTGCTGACGCTCTGCCTGGCGCTCGCGCAAACCGGCTGCTCCGGCGTCTATGCCGTGGGGCCCGGGCCCGGCTATTGTGGGCCGAGTTATCCCCCCGCATACTGGGGCGGCGGCGGATTTTACGGAGGGGCCTGCTATAACGGTTGGCGCGGCGGGCCGGCCTCGTGGGGCGGCGGAAGCGGCCATGCCAGCGGGTGGCGCGGCGGCTCGGCCTCGTGGGGTGGCGGAAGCGGCCATGCCAGCGGGTGGCGCGGCGGCTCGGCCTCGTGGGG
>JBAXXD010000190.1:0-4662 GCA_037128135.1 Verrucomicrobiia bacterium | reverse complement strand
TGGCGGATGATGCCGCCGCGTTCCTGCGCGACGCCGGGGAGAAATCCGCCGGTGTCCACGAGCGTCACGATCGGGATGTTGAAAATGTTGCAGAACCGGATGAAGCGCGCCGCCTTGTCTGAAGCGTCGATGTCGATCGCCCCAGCCTTGACCGCCGACTGGTTCGCGATGATCCCGACCACGATCCCCTGGATCCGCCCGAACCCGACAACGATATTCTTCGCAAAATCCATCTGGACCTCGAGGAAGTCGGCATTGTCCACGAGCCGCCCGATCACGTCCTTCACGTTGATCGGATTTTTGCTGTCCTCCGGAACGAGCTCATCCATCCCCGGGTCCTCGTCCAGCACGAGCGGCTGGTTCAGGTCATGCGGCGGATCCATGATGTTGTTCGACGGGATAAACGAGAGGAGCTTCTGGACGATCGCGATGGCGTGCGCGTCGTTGTCCGCGACAAAATGGATGTTCCCGCTGATCGTCGCGTGGGCGGCCGCGCTGCCGACCTCGGCCATCGTGCATTTCTGGCCTGTCGCGGCAAAGATGACCTCCGGTCCAGTGATGAACATGTTCGCCTGGTCCTTGACCATGACCTGGAAATCCGTCAGCGCGGGCGAATACGCCGCGCCCCCAGCGCAGGGGCCGGCGATCACCGCGATCTGCGGAACCACGCCGGACAGATACACGTTCTTGAAAAACACTTTCCCGTATCCCGAGAGCGACTCGACGCCCTCCTGGATGCGCGCGCCGCCCGAGTCGTTGAAGCAGACGACCGGCATGCCGGACTGCTGGGCGTAATCCATGATTTCGCAAATTTTATGCGCGTGCATGGCACCGAGCGAGCCTCCGGCCACCGTGAAATCCTCGCTGTAGGCGGCCACCGGGCGGTCGCCGACATAGCCGGTGCCGGTCACCACGCCGTCCGCGGGCAACTCCTTTTTCTCCATGCCGAAGTTGTGGCAAGCGTGCTGGGCGTGCATGCCGAACTCCATGAACGTCCCGGTCTGGAACAAGTTGTCGAGCCGGTCGCGGGCGGTCATGAGACCCTTCTTGCGGCGAGCCTCCAGCTTGTCCTTGCCTCCCCCAGCGAGCACTTTCTCGCGGCGGGCTTCCAGTTCTTCGATGAGTTCTTTTTTGGTGGCCATGGTTGTTTTAGTGCGAGCAGTTGCAGCAGCAGGGTTTCGGCTGGCAGAATTCTGTGAGCACGCCGAACGAGCTCTTCGGGTGGAGGAACGCGACCAGCTTCCCGCCGGCACCCTCGAACGGCACCTCGTGGATCAGGCGCGCGCCGGACTCCTTCGCCTGCGCGAGCTGCCCGGCGATGTCGTCGGTCGCGAACGCGATGTGGTGGATCCCCTCGCCCTTCGCCTCGATGAACTTCGCGATCGGGCTCTCCGGATCGGTCGGTTCGAGCAGCTCGAGATGCACCTCGCCGCACGCAAAAAATACCGTGCGCACTTTCTGCGACGGCACCTCCTCGACGGGCCCGCCGGTCAGGCCGAGAGTTTTTTCGTAGTAGGCCCGGGACACCTCGAGGGATTTCACCGCAATGCCCAGATGATCAATTTTTTGAATGGTCGCGCTCATAGAAATGCTGCTATTAGTAAATCTAATAGAAGTGGACGTGGCAAGAACATTTTGCCGGTTTCTTTGATGGCACCCTCGGGCGGACTCTGCCGCGAGCATCGCCGCCTTTCTCTCCGCGCCCCAGCGGTATCCCCCGACGCCGCCGTCGGTCCGGACGGCCCGATGGCAGGGGATCAGCCAAGCCACGGGATTGGCCCCGCAGGCGGATCCGACGGCCCGGGCCGCGCCGGGATGCCCGGCGGCGGAAGCGATGCGGGAATAGGACGCAACACTTCCGCGGGGAATCAGCAGAAGCGCCCGCCAGACTTTCACCTGAAAAGCCGTCCCCTCAACGAGGACCGTGATCCGACCCGCCGTTTTCCGCAGAAAAATCTCCCGAATCCTTTTCTCCGCACCGCGGTCGCTGTGGGAGAGGGTCGCATGCGGGCATGACGCATGCACCGCATCGGAGGCATCGGACACCGGATCAGGGAACGCGAGGTGGCAGACGCCCCTCGCGCTCCACGCGATGCTGCAGAGACCGAACGGGCTCTCCGCGAGCCCCCACTCCAGTTGCGTGCCGGCCCCGGCGGATCGGATCACACCGGGGGAAGCCTCCTCGATGGTGACCAGAAGCCGATGCGCCTGGCTCATTGCGGCGGGGAGCCCCGACCGAGGGATTTTTCCTGAAGCGCGCGGTGTGCGTGGGCGACGAGGACATATTTTTCCGCCCAGTGGCGGAGGCCGGCTCGCTCCTCCGGGCCGAGCGCGCGGACGACTTTTCCAGGCGTGCCCATGACCATCGAGCCGGCGGGGATTTTCGTGCGCGGGGTGATGACGGATCCGGCCGCGATCAGGCACTGGTCTCCGATCACGGCGCCGTCGAGCACGACCGCTCGCATGCCGATGAGGCACTCGTCGCCGACCGTGCAGGCGTGGACGATCGCCCCGTGGCCGATCGTGCAATACGCGCCAACGATCGCCGGCAGGTCGTCGGCGAGGTGGATGATCGAGCCGTCCTGGACGTTCGATCCCTCGCCGATGAGGATGGACTCGATGTCTCCGCGGAGGATCGCGCCGTAGAAAACGCTTGAGTCTTTCGCGAGGCGGACGTCGCCCATGATCTTCGCGTCGGCGGCCACGAACGCGGCCTCCGTGAGCTGTGGTTCGCGAGGCAGGAATTTTTCGAGGCGTTCGGTGGTGGTCATTTGAGGAGTCGTTTGCGGGTTTCTTCGGGGAGGTTCGAGGTGGAGATCCAACCGCGCGCGGCGGTCGGATCCTGCCGGATCCAATCGCGGGCGATGCTTTCGGTCTGGCGGAGGCGATCCTTTTCGTCGCTGATCCCCTTCACCCATGTGAGCGCGGCCTCGGGATCTTCCTGCGCGATTTTTCTGGCGAGCGCGCGGAGGGCCGGATCTTTTGACGAGCCCGCGGGCTGGCGGTCGAGCCATGCGGCGGCGGACTCGGAGTCCTTCGACGCCCAATTGTTGATGACCGATTCCATCGGGCCGGACTGCTCCGAGGCGGGCAGGCGGGCGACATATTTTGCGGCGGACTCCGGGGAGGAATTCGCCCACTGGGAGAGGGCGGAGCGGACGGCATCGGAACGCTCGGAGGCATCGGTGAGGGACGCCGACCATTGGAGCACGGACTCCGGAGACGTCTGGCTCCACCCGTTGGCAACCGCCCGCACGGCATTTTTCCGCTCCTCCGGCGGAAGTCCGTTCATCGCACGGATCGCCGCCTGCGGGTCCTGCCGGCTCCATGTGGAAAAAACCGAATTCAGGCTGTTCTGGCGCGCCTCGCCCTCGGGCAGATTTTTCGCCCATGCGAAGACCGCCTGTTTGTCGGACGCGGAGGAAATCCATTGCGAGGCGATCTGGCTCGTGACATTCGAGAATGCGCGGCCCGGCGGCAGTTGCATGGCGGCCGCTGCCGCCTCGGCGGGGTTCTCATTCGCCCAGTTCATCAGGATTCCCGAGACCGCCTGCTGGAAGCTGTCGCCCGGCGGAACGTGTTCCATCACCGCGCTGAGAAGCTCCTTCCGGTTGGCATTCGGATTGTGGCTGAGGCTTTGCAGGATCTGGCCGCGCGTCCCGGCGTCCTCGACCGCGATGGCATATTTCAGCGCGGCGGGAAAATCGCTGCCGGCCCACGCGTTGACCGCGTTCGCGACCGCCATGTTCCGCGGGCCGGATTCGGAGATCGTGAGCGCCGCCTTGAGCGCGGCCTGGGGATCGGCCTGCGCCCAGTTCTGCACGACCTGCACGCGCGGGTCGCTGTAGGCATTGGCACCCGAAACCGGAAGGCTGGAAGCATAGGCCCATGCGGCGTTCGGATCCTGCTGGGCCAGTGCCGAGACGAGCGCCTGCCGTGCCTGTTCGGCCTGACGCCCGTTCAGACGCGCGATCGCCGCCTTGGCCGCCTCGGGATCCTTCCGCGCCCACTGGCTGAAGATCATGGAAAGCGAGTAGTCGCCATCGCGTCCATCGCCCGATTGGGTGGCGAGCGCGAGCGCCTGCTGCGGGTCTTTTTGTGCGAGGCTGGAGATCGCCATCGAGCGGATCTGGCGCTTGAGTTGCGGCTCGGCGAGCGAGTCGGCCAGCGCGAGCGCACGCGTCGGATCCTTTTGGGCAATCGTTGAAATGACCCCCATGATCACCATCTGGCGCATCGGCAGCCTGACCCCGAGAGCAAGGTTCCATGCCGCCTGCGGGTCGGTCTCCGCATAAGTGGAGAGAACGAGTTGGAGTCCGGTATCGCGCCCCTGCGGCGATGTCGCCGCACACATCTCCGCCGCAATCGCCGCAAGATCGGAGCCCTTCAGCCGTTCCTGCAGGTCGGCATACTTGCGCATCGCGGACATCCCGAACATCCCGCCGGATTCCATGCCGGCGATCTCGGCGCGCAGCGTGGCCGCGGTCAGCGGCGCTCGGGTCTCCCGCTTCGGATCTAAGCTCCGCGCCGGAGTGCCGGGGACGGGTTCCTGCCCGCCCGGAACCACGGCGGCCCGCCCGCCCGCAGCCTCGGGCGGAGAAGAAACCCGAGGCGAGCACCGCACGGACGTGCGCGTGGGCGTCCTGCGCCTGCTCGGGGCTC
>JBAXXD010000189.1:0-4975 GCA_037128135.1 Verrucomicrobiia bacterium | reverse complement strand
ATGACGAAAAGTGCGCAGTCCCATGCGGGACCGCAGTGGTAATTCCATCCGGCATTCGGGATGATCCCCGGGAGCTGTCCGCTCGGCCGCTGGGCATCCCGGAACGAGTCAATCCATTGCTTGTAGGACCTTGCCCCGTCGAAGTTGAAAAGCCCGGTCTCGACCGCGAGCTGCGCGTCCCCAGTCCACGCATTCTTTTCGCGGTGCGGACAATCGGTCGGGATGCCGGTGAAGTTCGACAGGTAGCTCCGGCGCGTGCAGTCCTGGAGCCGGTTCAGCATCTCGGAGGAGCAGGTGAAACTTCCGACGGATTTGAGATCCGAGCTGACCAGGCGGGCCTCGAGGGTTGATATTTTGCAGTCCCCGGTCACCGCCGCGTGGACATATTGAAACCCGTGATAGGTGAAGCGCGGCTCCCAGACTTCGATCCCGTCCCCCTTCAGCGTGTATCTGTCGGTTTGAAAATCTCCGCCTTTGATGAACTTGTCCTGGCTGTAGGTGCTCAGTTCGCCGTCGGCGGTCAGGCGTTCCGCGTATCGGAGAGTGACCTTGGCACCAGCCTTCCCCTCGACGGTGATCCTGGCGTGCCCGGTAATATTCATGCCGGCGTCATACACGTCGAACATGTTGATTTTCTTCATTTCGACGGTCCCCGTGATCCGGCACGGCGCGGCCGTCTGCGCTTCGAGGAAGCCGCCCGGCGGGGCGGTGATTTTGGCGTTGCCCCATGCGGAATCATCATACGCGGGCGAGAGCCAACCGCCGAGCTCGAGCCTCGCGTCATAATGTTCGCCGTTGCGCAGGCCGTCGAATACGATCGGGCCTTCCGTAACCTTCCAGGATGTGTTGCTGCGCAGGATCTCCTCGTTTTCGGATTTTATCTCGACGAGCAGCCTCGGGTAATCCCGCCAGGCGGCGTGATAAAAGTTCCAGACCTCCGGCGTGTGGCAGTTATACCATCCGTTCCCGAGGATCACTCCGATGACGTTTTCGCCCGCATTCAGGTAATCGGAGAGATCATGGACGACATAGCGGACGCGCCTGTCATACTGGCTGACAATCGGGTCGAGAACATTTTCGGAAACCTTTCTGCCGTTGATGAAGAGCTCATAGTAGCCCAGACCGCAGATGGCAATCTTCACGCCGGCAGGATTGGCACATGGGAAAACTTTGCGGAAATAGGGTGCGGGCAGGACCGGGCTATCAACCGAGTGAAAGGTTTCCCCATTCCGCCCGATCCATTTCGAGCGATGATCCGAAAAGAAGTTCATGATGTCAGTCGGTTCGGGGTTTTGGAAAACATCATGTCCACGTAAAGGGTCGCGCTCCAGCCGTAGTCGGAAAATGCCTGGTGGTAAGGCGAGAGATCCGCATCGTTCCGGCCCTTGCGGAGGAGCTCCGGGGGATCGCATTCGCGCCGGTCGTCGTAGAACTCGAAAAACGTGCCGTATTTCCGATAGAACCTTTCGATCTCGGCGCAGGTGGTGGCGCGCAGCCTCTCCGCGAGGCCGGCCTGCCCGCAGCGATCGAAGCCCAGCGCGACCAGGTAGTTGATGTTGATCCAGACCGGGCCGCGCCACATGTCCTTGCTGTAGGACTCCTCCTGGCTGCGGCTGATTGACGGGATCGGGAGCGGGGTGCCGAAGGTGGACGGGTTGTCGAGGTGGGCGGCGAGGCGCGCCACCTGTTCGGGCGATGGGGCTCCGGAGATCAGCGGCAGGAAGCCTGCCGAGCTCAATACCGCTGAGCGCTTGCCCGCTTTGACATCGTAATCAACATAGAGCCCGGCCTCCTCGTCCCAGAGGCGTTCGTTCATCAGGGCGTTGAGCCGGGCGTGGTGGTTCTGCCAGAATTCCGCGTCGGCAGCGAGTTTGAGGCGATGCGCGAAGTCCGCCATGATCTCGCACTCCAAGCTCAAAAACGCGTTGAAGTCCGGCGCATCGAGCTGCGTGGCGGAGTCGAAGCGCGGGGAGTTGTCCATCCCGCTCTCGCCGCTGCGGCAATTCGCATCCGCCTCGATCTCATACTCAACCAATCCCGCACCGTCCGAGTCGCGGTTTGCCATCACCCATTCCAGAAAGCGCTTATTTTTCCCGTAGAGATCGCGTAGCCATCCGTCATCGTCGGTTTTCTCCAGAACCATCTTCATGCCGAGCGCGATGACCGGCGGTTGCGTGATCGCGCTTGATCTGTCGGGGGTCGCCATGTGCGGGACAAAGCCGTCCTGGTGCTGGGAGGCGAAGAGGGCTGAAAGGGCCTCCTTCGCGGCCCCGGGAGCGATATGTCGCAGCCCGATCGCGTGGAATACCGAATCCCACAGCCAGAGCCATCGGTGGGGCCAACGATCCGGAGTTGTCCAACGGCAGGTGATGTTTCCCGCCGGGGAGCGAAGCTGGCCTTTCATCATGGAACACGCCTTGTAGAACGCGCTCCGTTCGGCATCGGAAAGCCCTGCGGGCGGAGTGAGCCCTGCGAGCCATCCTCTCCTGGCGCTCCACGCCGCCTCGAAATCCGCCGTGAGCAGCTCCTCGTTGAAATGGGAACTCTCGCCGAGAAGCACGCGCCCCGGCCCGCGCTTCATGCGCAGCGCGTCGGAAAGCCCGGCGACCGAGACCCGGCCGAGAATCAGCAAATGGCACGCGTCCAGGAATGCGCCGCGCACTTTCTCACCGGAGCAAAGCTCGAGCTCGAAATGGTCGCCCGCGAGAAAACATGCCGCAGGCGGCGCAAGATCGGCAATCACCACTCCGCCGGCCTGCGGAAGCTTTACTTCAAACGCCGCAAGACCCGCCACGGAGCGAATCAGAAGCTCTCGTTCGCAGTCGGTGTCTCCGTCAAATCCGGAAAACGCCAGCAACTGCCCTCCGCCCCAAGTGTTAAGAATCGATTGATCGGCAAAATTTGTTTTCATAAAATCATAGAAGCTCACGTTGAAACATGATCTGCCGGCGTATACTGCTCATCGACGGTGACCGAGAATCCGCGTTCCACTCTGCACATCAGAGCCAAAATGCCGATCAGCAGGAGGTTTGTCATCCCGTTCGCAATTCCGAAGGCAATAGCTCCTTGTTCCATATTCAAGGAGACCGTGACCAGAACCTGCCAGACCCAAAGGCCGACGGTCAGCAGAAATTGGATGCCAAGAAGGATGAGAAGGCCATGGTGCGGAATGCCGTTACGAAGCGGCGCACCGTCTTTGGCCGCAGCGATGTCTCGACGGATTCTCTGTTTTAGGACCATCCAGCAAAGACAGCCCAGCATACAAAGCGGCAAAACCGCCAAGCCATACCACTTGAAGGCGAACATCTGCTGCTTCGAATACATCCGCCACATCAGGGCTGGAACGCTCAGCAGAGACAGCCCCATGATCCCGTCAAACAGAAGGAAAGCGATGGCCAGCCATTTTGTTTGTGGGCCGACAGTCGGCACGATTGGCATTTCCTCAACGCCCTCCGAACTCCAGGGGGCCGGCGGATGAAAATGTTTATCGCCGCCCAGCCGATTCCATTCGACGTAGACCTTCAGCAGGAACATCGAACCGATTCCAAAAAAAATGGTCGTCCAGACAAAATTGAACCGGTAGGCGTAGTCGGAGCCATGGCAAAGGCTTCGGACGAAGTCGATAAACACCCCGGCAAAGATTCCGGCAAGCACGGTAAAGGCTGACCGGAGCAGGGCTTGGGCCGAGCAGAACTGTCCGAATCTGGATTGAGGAAATGTCCGCATGTCGCATGGCAGCCCAGCAACAGTAAGCAACGCGCCCAGAAACGCCCCGCTCACGACGTTGCCCAGATTCAACCAGAAAAAGTAAGGGCTGGGGAGGGTTACGAATAGCCAAACTCCCAACATGGCGTTGATGAGCACCCAGATGACCGATCCATAGGTGCAGATACGCAGCGGGTGCCAGCGGTCCACAAAAATCGACATGAAAGACATCGCCGCCATCATCGCGACAGAACCAACCGCTGCGATTTTTCCGATCTGGTCGAGCGAAAGCCCCATTTCCTGATTGAAGAAGAGACCAAACATCGCGATGGCCCCACCGATCGCGCTAAATCCCCCCGCAATAAACTTGAGCCAGTAAAACCTATGCGAAAAGGACTCGTTGAAAAAAACCATGACGGCCTTCATCCCTCTGGTGGAATCGTCGCTTTCCCCCTCAACCGGAGGATACTCGCCTTCCTTGACCATGAGGCAGGCGATTCCGAACCCGAGGAGATAAAGCACCGCCGCACCGAGAAGAATTTCCCTCATGTGCGACCCCGCAAAGCCAAAGATAAAGAAATTATAGAGGGCGCCAGCCCCCGTTCCGACGATCTTAAACATCCCCATAAATCGCCCCAGTAATTGAGGCGGAACCACATCGTTAAAAAGATACCAGAATACCGAGCCGACAAACATGTTGAAAAACTGGAACATGATAAGAAAGCTCGCAAGCAGAACGATCGTGAGCGAGGCAGGAGTGAATTGCCGCAAAAACTCGGAGTGTCTCTGCAGGGTCCCGCAAAGATCATCACCCAGCCCCATGAGCGCCAGGCTGCCGCAAAGAAATGGCATCGTCCAGAGGATGAACGGAATACGCCGGCCCCATTTGCCGCGGTGCCGATCGCTTTTAAAGCTGACATACGGGCAGACGGTCATGTTCAGAATCCCCGGAGCGGTCGTCAGAATTAGCCCCATCATCCAGTTGGAACACCCGAGAGATTTCAGTTTCAGCGGCAAAATGCTCGGCACCACCGCCTCCATCAGCGTGTAGCAGAAATCCCCCCACAGCAGCCAGGCAAAAAGGGCGAAAAGCCCCATTTTTGTGTAAGTTAATGTCCCGCAATGATAGGCCTTGCCGGCTGGCGGATTTGTCGCAAGCATGGGCGGATCAGAGGGCGTGTTCATGCGGCGTCCTTGCGTTTCTTAAACACGGTTGCGGCGATCAGGACGGGGATCCCGCCGTTCTCGGCCCGCACGAAATCGATGCGGC
>JBAXXD010000188.1:0-5019 GCA_037128135.1 Verrucomicrobiia bacterium | reverse complement strand
CCAGTTCTGGATTTACAGCTACCCGAGCGGATATCCGTATCCGTATTCCGCATCGATCCTGAGGCGCGAACTCGATGCTATCGGAAAGAAATACCCGATGAAAAAACCGATGGTGGTCATCGGGCACAGCATGGGCAGCTGCATCGCCCGGTTGCTGATCACCGACACGGGCGACAAGGTCTGGATGGAAATTTTCAAAAAGAAGCCGGAGGAGGTTCCCCTTCTTCCGGAAAGCAAAAAACTACTCACCGAGGCGATCATTTTCCGACATCGCCCGGAGGTCGGTCGGGTGATCTTTATCTCCGCGCCGCTGCGGGGCAGCGACATCGCCAGGAACCCGCTTGGCCGCATCGGCTCGATGTTTGTGAAAGCGCCGGGGAGTCTCCTCAACGCCGGCCGGGACGCGTTCAAGATCACCACCTTTCGGAGCGACGAGCTGAAACTCAAGCGCATGCCGAACAGCGTGGATACCCTCGCGCCGAACAACCGCTTCGTGAAGGCGATCAACGCCGTGCCGATCACACCCGGCATCCCGTATCATGTGATCTGCGGCGACCGCGGACTGGGCGGAAACAAGGACCATACCAAACCCGAGATGAGCGACGGTGTCGTACCCTACTGGAGCAGCCATCTCGCAGGAGCGCAGAGCGAACTTATCGTCCCCTCCGACCACGGTGCCCACCAAAACCCCCGGGCTCTCGAAGAGGTGAAGCGCATCCTCAAGATCCACTCCGCGCAATGAAGCCGGGAAAATCGCACCGATCCACTCGGGTCAGGGTTGGCTTCGCGTTTCGCGCAGGGCACGCCATGTCACGATGAAGCTCGAGGTCAGCATGAGGAGCGAGGCGGCGACCGGATGCAGGAGGCCGGTGGCCGCGAGCAGGAGGCCGATGACGTTATAGGCTGCGGAAAAAAGCAGATTGCCGCGGATCGCGCGGACCGCGTGCCGACACCGCGCGATGGCAAACGGGATGGCCTGGAGGTCGGTGATTTCCGCCGAAGCGGTTTCCCGGGCGAGCGCGCTGCCGGTGCCGATCGAGAAGGCCACGTCGGATTCCGCCATGGCCGGCGCGTCATTGACTCCGTCTCCGACGAAGAGAACCCGTCGGCCCTGCGCCTTCAGCGAGGCGACAAGCGCGGCCTTGCCATCGGGAGTGAGGCCGGCATGGACATTGGGAAGGCCGTGAATCGCCGCCGCCTCGGCCCGGTCGCCGGTCATCACCTCGCAGCGCAGCCCGAGAGCCTCGATCTCGCGGATCGCGTCGTGCGCCGAATCGCGCAGCTTCTCGCGCAGGAGCGCGACCCCGGCGATCCGGGAGTTCCTGACCACATACACGAGGTGGGAGGAGGTTCCTTTCAGTCTCGCCGCAAGTTCCCGCGCGGCCGTCTGCTGGCCGGTCGGCACCACATCAAAATTTCCCACGCGGATCAGCGAGCCGTCCACCGTGCCTTCGATCCCGGCGCCCGGCATGGCGGTGGTCGGCACGGGTCCGGCTCCTGCGATGCGGAACGCGCGTGCGACGGGATGGTTGCTGGACGCCTCCAACGAGGCGACTCCGCAGAGCAGCTCCTGGCGATCCTCGCCCGCTGCATGAACGAAGTCCACGCGTTCGAGCTCCTCCTCGCCGAGCGTTCCGGTTTTGTCGAAAACGACGGCGTCCGTGCGCGCGAGCCGCTCGACAAGGTTGCTGTCGCGGGGGATCACCCCCCGCTTGGCGAGCGCGGCCAGCGCGGACCAGATTCCGACCGGCGTGGCCAGTCCCATCGAACACGGACACGCGACCACGACCACCGCCAGCGCGTTGAACAGCCCGGCGATCCAGCTTTCCCTCCAGATCCAAAATGCAAACGTCGCCGCAGAAACCGTGAGGACCGACGGCAGGAACCACGCGACGATCCGGTCGGCCTCGTGCTGGAGATCCGAGGGGCGCGCCTGCGCCGCCCGCACGCTGGCGATCAGGGCGTCGAGCCGCCGGGCGTTTCCCGTCACCGACGAGCGGACGGTGAAAAGCCCGTCCACGGAAAAGCATCCGGCGAGCACGGTGTCGCCGGGGCGTTTGACCGCAGGAAACGGCTCGCCTGTCATCGCGGTCTCCTGGACAAAACCGATCCCCTCGAGAATCGTCCCATCCACCGGAATCGCTCCCGCCGCCCTCACGACAAGCCGGTCGCCCACGGAAATATCGCGGGATCGCACCGGCTCCGTCAGGCCGTCCGGCAGGAGGCGTTCGCACGTGTCGAATTCCTCGCCGAGCGAGCGGGCGGCATCGAGCGCCGCCTTCCTGCGCTTTTCCCCGATCAATTTTCCGAACGTGTAGATCGCGACGAGGATCGCGACGACTTCGTAATAAACATCCCCGAACCCGGTGAGCGTCGAATGCACCGAAATCGCGAACGCGCCGGCAATCCCCACCAGAAAAAGCTGCTCGATCACGATCCTTCCGCGCCTCAGCGCCGCAGCCGCCGCCCGGCAGATCGGAAGGCCGGCTAAAAAAAAGACCGCCGCGGCCGAAGCGGCCATCACCCCGTGCAGAACCAGCCGCGTCGTCTCGTCGGGCGGCGAGAGGTTCACCGCAAGCCCGATGACCATCGACTGCCCGGCCACAAGCCCGGCCACCGCCAGGCGAAACCACTCCGCGCGCTCGTCGGAAGTCTCAAATTTTGCACAGGCGCAGGACATCAGGCAGGGAGCGACGGAGCAGAAGCGAGGCAAACAATCAGATCCCGGCGCCCACTTCCTCCGCTGGAATGGCAGCGAGGTTGCACGTCAGGGGTCGCTCCGGATTTTAAAAAATCGCACAAAGGAATTTCTTGTCAATTGGCTGCCTCGCATGGATTCGAACCATGACACACAGATCCAGAATCTGCAGTGCTACCGTTACACCACGAGGCAAGTTATTGATTCTCAGATACTTATGATCCAACAAAGCTCCGCTAAATCCTGCTGGTGCATCCGCTTCTCAAGTCGGTTATACTGGCACTCTTGCGAGGAGGGTGCAAGCGGGAATATCAGAACAAGTCGGACGGCTCGGCGATCCGTCCCCACCATTTGGGATGGCGCGGCAGCGTTCCGGCGGAGGGGGCACATCGCCGAGGGGCCCGACTTTCCCTGACATCCCATTCAAGGAGATTTTCGAGATGCGGAAGAATAGTCGGGAGCGAGGCCCGATGGGGTGTCCTTCCAGTGGAATCCCTGCGGAATGAGAAACGGGATCCGGTTCGCCATGGTGTTCCCTTGGCGTGTGAATTCAAAATTGTTGGGAGCCGTCCCCGCGTTATCCAGGACCAGGCCGCGCGTGACTCCGTCCGGGGATTTCAGGGTGAGCAATGTGCGGGCTTCGATTCGCAATGACTCTCGCTCGATCAACTTAGGCTCATGGGAAGACTGATAAGCTAAGACGCTGCCATCCGGCAGTGTGAGGGAAAGAGCGGCGCAGGAGGGATCGCCTGAAGGCGAAAGGTTGAGCGGCTTAACCCCCGGAGGCGCCCCGTCGGGAGTGGGCCAAATCACGGTGACCAGGACAGAATTCTGCGAGCTCTTCCAATTCACCATGACATCCGGCGCGGGGGTGATGTTTCCAAACCCGATGGCATACCAGCCCAGGTAGGGATTTTTCTCTCCATAGTGTTTGGTATATTCGAGTGGGGATGCGCCGAAGTGATACAGCCAGACATTAGGACCTTTGGGGTCTTCCGTGTGCAACTGGCTTGCTGGCAGGTTGAGAACGACATCTTCGTTCTTGAAGCCATAAACCGGGCTTTTCGGGCCCTCACGCCACGGAGGAAAATTCCAGATCTGTGTGAACATGTGTTCCTGTTGGTCGCGGTTGGTCAGGATGTCGGTGATGATCCAGAATCCCGGGTTGCGGACAAAGATGATCTGCCGCCGGTGAGCGACGTTCGGCTTCGGATAGCCGAGGTCATAGAATCCCTCAACAAAATCGAAGTGCGGGGATGTGTGCCATCGCGTTTCGATCGGCGTGGCATGGCCGATCTGCGCCACCGGCACATCGCTGTTTTGGGATTTTCCATCCACCATCACGGTGTTGACCTTCAGCGATGAGCGTTCATCCAGCAGCACGTTGATCGCGGCGAAATCCGGCCGCATGGTTTCGGGCAGTTGGGCTGGAGTGTAAACCGGGACGCCATTGCTCACCAGGAGAGGACGCCCATATGCCGTCATTTGAATGGCATTGTGTCCCATGTTTTTGTGGCCCCTTCCGGGCCGGCAAGCCTGCAGGAAAAGATAGGGGCTGTCCCAACGCCAATCGCGGCGCTGCACATAGTAGCCGCTGAACGGGAAAGCCACCGAAGTGAACGCCGGGGCTGTCGTCTTTGCCGGATCCACAAATTGTCCGGCAATCTGAGAAACGAGCGGATCGTTCGTGCCGGGAAGTTTGTTGATTTGCCCGGCCAGCCACTTCTGGCGCACATCGGGATCTGCCCAGACCGGAGGGGGATTGCCCGGGCCCTGGCTCGACATGGCCGGCAGGCCAGCCAAGGGGGTCGCCAGCGACGCCACTACGCGATAGAATCCGATTTGCCGCTCTTCCAGAAGATTGGCGAGTTCCGGCTGGATCGGCCGCAGCCAGGCGGCCAATTCTCCGAGGGAGGCCGCATCGCCGAGATTGTAATTAAACGATTGTTCCAGCATGCCGCCGTCGAGATGGAAGGCCCCCTGCAAATAATCGCGCAAACCGGCTTCTCCTTTTTGCAGTAAGTCTCTGCTGGCGGTGAATTCCGGAAACTGCACCGCCGTCAAAAGGATCGCTGTAAGCCCATTCCTGCGCTGGTTGGGGACTGCTCCTGCGTTCTGATACCGTTCCAGCAGGGCTGCCGGATGATCGTTGATGAGCGAAAGAGCAATCTGGGCGAGCTCGACCGCAGGGACCATGTCGCGGGAAGCCGGGGGGAGGGGACTCATCACCGGCTTGTAAATATCCTCCCACTTGGCAGGACGACCTCCCTCGGGAAGGCTTTTTGCCAGAACCCCCAGGCTGCGGATCATCACCAGCACGC
>JBAXXD010000187.1:0-5085 GCA_037128135.1 Verrucomicrobiia bacterium | reverse complement strand
CATTCAGTAGTAATATCGTACTTGGGCGAAGAGGAGGCGGTTGCCAACAACCCGATAGACCAGCCTGTGTTCCTGGGTGATCCGGCGGGACTAGGTGCCGCCCCCCAAGTGTTTGAGGGGTTCAGGCTTCAAAGCTGCCTGGCACGTTCCCGAGCAAAAAACTTTTGTGGTTATCTTTGTGCCGGATGAACGCTCCGTTGGGCGATACGATCCACGCCTCGGACGCGCCGGCTCTCAGGAGGAAGTGGTTGTCGTTTTCGGCCTGCTGGGGCGACTTCGCCATGGAGATGATGCTCACGCTGACGTCCGGCGCGGCGCTCCACGTCGGCTCGGTGCGCATGGTCTGCATGCGGGAATTGGAAATCCATCCGACATCGACGATCCGGATTCCATCGGGGGTTTCCACGGGCGCGTTGAAGACGAGTCGGCCTGCGGGAAGTTGATCGCAGAGGTATTGGCCGATCGCGCCAGCCTGGCGGCCGATCCGGCTGTCGGGGATCCCGACCATCGCCGCGGGCTGCCGCTGGAGATGCAGGGATGCCATGTAGCTTTCGCTTGCTTCCTTGGCCGATCCATCGCCGATGACGCGCCCGTCGTCGAGGACGAGGCCGCGCGTGCAAAGGTCCATCACGCTTTGAGCGGAGTGGCTAACAAAGAGCACGGTCACCCCGGAATCTTTGATCTCCGTGATTCGGTTCAGGCATTTCTCCTGGAACTTGGCATCGCCGACGGCAAGCACCTCATCGAGGATCATGATTTCAGGATCCAAGTGGGCTGCAACAGAAAATGCCAACCGCACCCGCATGCCGCTGGAATAGCGTTTCACCGGGGTATCCATGAAGTCCGGGATTTCCGCGAAATCCAGAATCCTCTTGTAGCGATCGTCAATCTCCTTTTGTTTGAGGCCGAGAATGCTTCCGTTCAGGTAAACGTTCTCTCTGCCGGTCAGTTCGTAATTAAACCCGGTTCCGACTTCGAGAAGGCTGGCTACCCGGCCTTTGAGGAATGCACAGCCGCTGGTCGGAGCCGTGATCCGCGAGAGGAGCTTGAGAAGGGTGGATTTTCCGGAGCCGTTCCGGCCCATGATACCCACGATGTCTCCCCGCCTGACTTCAAAGCTTACGTCGTGCAGCGCCCAGAAATCGTAGGGCGTCGGCATCCGGTCGGTGGCTTGCTCGAAAACTGACGCATGGGGGTCGGGCCGACCAGTTTTCCGGCAAACCCAGCTCTCGATCTGATCCACGAGCATCCGGCGGTTGATGACCCCCAGCCGGTATTTCTTCGAGAGATTTTCTACTTTGATGACGACGTCAGACATGGAAGGGGGAGAAAATGGGGAGATTGGAAATTAGAAATGGGAAATCGTTTAGGAGGCCACCCGGTTTTTTGTTCGGTTGATCATACTGGTCATAATGGCTATGAGTTCACCGGATTCCATTTCCAATGCCTCGGTATACTGAGGTGGAATCGCACACTCTTCCCTGAGTAGTTCCAGCCAGAGCTGAGACTCATCCGCCTCCTGGGTGCAGCCGCCGAGCTTTGATGCAAATTCCTGATCCGAGCGCGCCCGGGACGCCTCACGCGTATGCGCCGCGACGGACGTTCCAGCCCTCAGCAGCTGCCTGCCGCAAACCCGCGCCGGTTCATTGTCCCGTGGCAATGACGCATAAAGTCGGATGACCTGCACGGCAAAGCGCTTCGTCCGCTCTCGAAACTCCTCTGTCAATCGCGAGGCCATTATGGATTTCTCATTTCCGATTTCCGCATTTCTGATTTTCCTCAGACCATGTCCACGCATGTGCGTTCCATCTTGTTGAACAGGATCAGACCGAGAAAGACCACGACGATTCCCACCGCCATGCTGATAATGAGCTGGATCAGGTAAACGGTTCCCTGTCCCATAAAGGCGAAACGGAACGCCTCGATGACGAAGACCATCGGGTTGAGCGAGTAGATCCACCTCCAGTTTTCCGGCACGAGGCTCAACGGATAAACCACACAACTGGCATACATCCAAAGCTGCATGAAGAAGCCGAGCATGATCTGGAGGTCGCGGAATCGGGTGGTGACGGCGGAAACCATGCACCCGACCCCGAGTCCCAGGGCCGCCATTTGAAACAGCAGGACCGGAAGGACGATGATGCGCCACCCCATCCCTATCGGTGCTCCGTGCCAGTAATAATATCCGTAAAAGATCAGGAACATGCC
This sequence comes from Verrucomicrobiia bacterium, assembly GCA_037128135.1. Taxonomy (GTDB): domain Bacteria; phylum Verrucomicrobiota; class Verrucomicrobiia; order Chthoniobacterales; family Terrimicrobiaceae; genus QYQL01. The sequence continues at coordinate 2,877 of JBAXXD010000187.1, read as the reverse complement.
CATCTGCATTCCGAAACCGATCAGGTTGACGATGAGCTGTGAGATCGGAACAACCAGGCGGGGGAAATAAACTTTATCAAACAGCCCGGCATTCGAGCTGAATGTCGTGGCTGTATTGGTAACGCAGGACGAAAAATATCCCCAGCAGACAGTTCCTGCCATGAAAAAGAGCATCGGCGGGATTTCGCCGGTGGAGATTTTTGCGATCTTGTTAAACACGAGCGTGAACATCAGGCTCGTGAAGAGCGGCTGAATCACATACCAGGCGGAACCCAGGATCGTCTGCTTATAACGCGACACGAAGTCGCGGTGAACAAGCCGCATCACGAGCTCCCGGTATTCCCAAATCTCGCGGAACGGGATGTGGAGGATGTTCGCGCGGGCGGTAATGACCGTCGTCCATTGGTCGTCGGCTTGCGGTGATGTGGAAATCGATTCGGACATGGGCGGAAGAGAATGGTGAAGACGAAACTGGAAAAGGGAAGTGAAGGATTGGCCACGGAGAGGCACAAAAACTCACGAAAAATGAAGAGGCGAGAGGGCGAGGGGCGAGGGGCGGAGAGGAAACTTGAAAGGTGAAGAGCGGCGAGGGAGCGAAGCCCAAAGGAATTCTCAGGCGTCAGTTTTTTGATTTTGAATGAATTGCTCGGCCTGAGAAATCGACTCGAGAAGCTTGCCTGAAAGGCTCAGCGTCTCCCGATAGACCTCCAACAGGTTTTCGGTGATATACTCATGAGCGATCAGATTTCTGAGATCACGGATGGAGATCATGTCGGCCGCAGATGGCAGAATGCCCAACTTTTCACAGAGATTCATGCGATCAATAAATGTCGGGGCATCCTCCCGGAGCATAAGCGTCAGGGACTTGAGAACTTTCTGTGTGAATATGTCGGAGATTCTTGAGAACTTGGAGGTTAGAGAGTCAAAACATTCCTCTTCTTCGAAAGAGAGATTCGCGGAAAGAGCTATTCGGCGGCATTTTCCCAGCGATTTTTCAAAGGAAGGCAGGGATTTTCTCAGGAGGCCCCGATTGCTTTCCAGCAAGCGCTTAATTTTGTCCGTTTTCATAATCTGATTGCTGTTTCAAGGGCGATTTCTTTGAACGGGTGGGTGCTGGATTTAGAAAAGTTCACGAGATCAATTTTTTGCTCTCCGATCTCATTGATTATCATCCTCCTCATTCTGCTGATAAGGGTCAGTGGGAGTTTTTCTTCGGTCAGGAGGAGCAGATCGATATCCCCGCCTTTTGCCGCATCGTTTGTGCGAGATCCAAAGAGCAGCAATTCAGAGTCAGGCGCCAATGTCTGCACCGCATTTTTAATACAGGATACTGTCAAAGGAGGGAGTCTCATGCAGGCGAGGGAAGAGAAGGCGGAAGGATGAAACCTGAAACTTGAAGGCTGAAGAGCGTCGAGGGGGCGAGCGTCGAGAGGCGAGGGAGCGGAGGAAGCAAACTTGAAGACTGAAGAGAGTCAAGTGTCGAGGGACGAGCGTCGAGGGCGGAGAGTGAGGAAACTTGAAGCGTGAAACCTGAAAGCTGAAGAAAGAAGGGAGTCGCTGTCGTCAGTGATTACTGAGCCGAGCCTTTTGGGAGGTTTTGCAGGTTTCATAGATGACGATCCCCACGCGCTGGATGTGATCCAGGAGGCTGGGGTTTTTGATGGATGACACGAGGGAAAGGTCGATCTTGTTGGGCAGGAGGAGATCATCCAGCCGGGATTCCATCTCGAGCCGCTCGTTCTCCGTCACGCCGGACCCATCAACGGTCAGATCAATATCCGAGCCCGGGCGGTAGGAGCCTTTGGCCCGGGAACCGTAAAGCAAAACCCTGCGGATCGCAGGATATCCGGCAAACACCCCGCAGATCGCTGAAAGTGCCGCTTCGGATAGCCCGATTTTCTTTGCTGTGAAATCAGCGGTCGCCTGCACGGGAAAGCTCCTTCATTTTCTCTCCAAGGTCCTGGAACAGCGCGGCGTATCGGCTGGCGATCGTTTCCGCCAGCCCGTTTGCCGTTTCCTCATCGTAAGTATGTGCGGACAGGTTGCGGCTGCCGATCGTGGCCATCCAGGCCTCTCCGTCGCTCACAAGGCCCCTGCGATAAGCCTCCCGGATCGCATCCCTCGATCCGGCAATTCCCGTGCTGCCCTGGTATTCGAAATAGTCCTTCATGACATTCCATGCCAGCTCATGCGTGAACTCAAAGGCTTTGATCAGCCCCTGCTGTTCCAAAGTCGTCAGCCTCCTCTGGCGGGATGTTTCCACGGCTTCGGAAAACTGATTCAGAGCCCGGAGATAGTTGTTCAGCCGCTGCTTCCAGCGGATGTCAGGGTTTTCCATTTTTTACCTTATGAGTTGTAGGATAAAATGTGAAAGTTTCCAAAAACCTGGAAATCCGCGTCATTGTTGCTGATGATGGTTGAAATCCCATGGGAGGCGCAAGATGCCGCCAGCATGGTGTCAAGAAGTCGCTTGCGTCCAAGCCGATGGTCCCGCAACCACGCGATCCATGTGGTCATTGTTTCCCCATCGGGATAAATGCGAAGAACTTCGCGGGCTTGCCACCAGTGCTCGGCTCTCGCCAGGGCATCATCCATGGATAACGGCTCTTTCATGCGTTTTGCATCGGTGACCACATGGACAAATTCGCCTAAAATTTGAGGTGCCACGGCAAACTCGTGGCCTCCGTCCAACAGGCGATTCAGCAGGGCATCGGCAGACTTGTGGAAAATATGGTCGCGGATTTCAAGCGCCACCAGAAAATCGGTATCAATCGCGTGCGTCATGGAGCATTTCTCCAAGCAAGTCTTCGTCGTTGCCAATTGGCTGCAAGGGAGCGCCGACACTCGCCGGGCGACGATTGCGCAGCGTCGTTTTCC
>JBAXXD010000186.1:0-5137 GCA_037128135.1 Verrucomicrobiia bacterium | reverse complement strand
TATCGCTGGCACATCATGGATCCGATCCGCTTTGAAAAGGATTTGCGCGTCACCATCCAGGCGCTCGGCTGGAGAAGCGGCGGCCGCTATTTACCCCTTCAGGACGACATCTCGTCGGTCGCCTTCTGGTATCAGGCACCCCAAGCCAAAGAGTTCCCCAAACTCCCGTCGCGGGATCAATTGGAGATCCAATAATAACAAACACCTCCCTGGCCGGGGCGAAGGCCAGTTATTTCCAAGAGATGGCACTTATTTCCCGGGGGCGGAGACGGCGTCCTTCTCCGCGCCGGACGGCGATTTAAGAAACTGCTCCACGAGCCGTGTGCGGGCCTGCTGGAAGAGCTGCAGCACTTGGTCGTGCTGGAGCGCGGTGAGCCCCTCGCCGGCATTGGCCAGGAGCTGGATGCGGTAGGTGGCGTTCTCGTCCTCCGCCTGCTGGAGGAACGGGATTTCCTGCTTCCGCCCGAGAAGGCGCTGCGCCAGACCGCCCTCGCCTTCGGCACCTCCTTCGCCGGAGTAGAAGACGCGCTTCGAGTCATCCACCCACCGCCCGCGCTCATCCACGGTGCTGTAGAGGAGAAGCCCCTTCATGTTGCCCTTCTTGAGCAGGGAGACCTCCATGCAGGGGACGGAGTCGTCCGCGATGCCGAACGGAAGCATGCGGCTCTTCACGATGTTCCAGCCGTTGTAGTGGTAGCAGATGCGGACATCGTGGTAGCCGAAGAACGGGTAATCGAGGGCGAGCGATGTCACGACGCCTTCCCTCTCATACTGCCAGATGTGCGAGTAAACCCCGTCCTCAAAGGCCGTGCGGACAGGCGTCGGGGCCGGGGAAGAAACGAGCCGCCAGCCTCCGATCTCCGCGGGCAGGGAAAACCTCGCCGACCCGTCCATTTCCTTGGGATTGACGTGGCTGCGGGAAGCCATGCTGGACTGCCGCTGCGCGAAAAACAAAATCTGGGTCGCGCCCATGAGAGCCAGCGCCACGGCCGCGAGGCGGATCCCGCCCCCGAACGTGCGCCCTTTCAGCAGCACCTCCTCGCTCTCCCGCCAGGGCCTCGTGGCGGACGGCACCGCCGCCTTCCTCCTCGGGATCATGGCCTCGGCGAACACGATGAAAAGCAGGTAGGCCAGCATGAACACGATGCCGAGCGTGTCGTGCTTCCAGCCCTTGAAGAGATTGATCTGGTGGCTGTGGAGCAGCCACGCGCAGGCGGTGATGCGGAGCGCGTTGCCGGTCAGGACGCAGATGATCGTGAGCCCGTAGAGGACAACCAGCCCGGGGAGCGAGCGCCGCCGCCACATCGCGTAGAAGACGCAGGCGGACGTCATGAAGGTCACCGAGATGATGCCGCTGCAGGCTTCGTCCACCAGCAGGAGGTAGCCGGGGATCTCGATCACGTTGCCGCTGAGCACGTGCGGCACCCCGAGCAGGGCGAGCGCCCGGCTGCTCCCGGCGACCGCGCACGCCTGAAGCGACAGCGCCAGCCGCGCATCCAGGTTGAGCGGCAGCGGGACGATCGTCGCGAGCAGGATCCACGCGGGGAAGGTCGCGCCCGCCAGCGTCCACCCGCCCAGGCTCCACGCCGCCGTCGCGATCGCCAGCAGCAGCGCCATCATCCCGATCCACGGCGACCACGAGAAGGCCGCCAGAAAAAGGAGCGCGAGCACCACCAGCATGAGCGGCAGCGTGAGAAGCCAGCTCCCCGGCTTGAGCGGGGGCTTCAACTCGCTGAAGGCCCGCCAGGCCAGCAGCCCGGTCCCGACGAGCGCCAGCGGAAAAAACTGCCGGGCATCCATCCGCCATTGATTCGCAAAAAACTGGACGAGCAGCGGACCGAATCCCGCCAGCCCCATGAGCCCGAGCATCCAGAGCCGCAGGGGACGCGCCCCCGGGCCGGACAGGCTCGGCGCGTCTTCGTTCATGGATTGAGGTTGGTGAAGAAAAACGGGAGGATCTCCGGGCGCGATTGGTGGCGGGCGATCACCGGGTTCATGAGCATCTGCGCGAAGACGTGCGGGGGCACGGATTTTTTTGCGCGCGCGAGCAGGCTGGCCGCCTTCCGGTAGTCGCCATTCTCCAGGGCCATCCCGCAGAACCCGAAGATCCACCCGCCGGCCGATCCGCCGCGGTCGCTCAGCGCTTTCATCTCCGCGCCGGCACGGTCTTTGCTGCCCATCTGGATCAGCAGGAGAAGCCGGTCGTTCGTGAACACGATGTTCTCGGGCGACAGCGCCACCGCGCGATCCAGATCCTCGAGCGCCCGCGGAAAATCCTCGTCCCCGCGCCGCAGCAGCGCCCGACGGTAATAAATCCCGGCCGACGGCGCCAGCACAAGCCCCCGCGAATAACAATCCTCGGCGGACCTCTTGTCGCCCTCGAACTCTTTCAGCAGGCCCGCCACTTCCCACGCGGGCGCCGAAGCGGCTCTCGAAAGATCCACTCCCGCAAGTTGCGTGCGGGCGGTCTCCCGGTCGCCGGACTGATACGCCGCGACCGCCGCCTGGATCCGCTCGCGCGAATTATCCGGGACGGCCGGCACGGGAACCGGCAGGGTGGGGACGCGGATCGGCCCGGGCGTCGCCATCCCGACCGGCGGGACGACGGGAGTGAAGTTCGGCGCCGCTCCGGGCGAGGCACCCGGCTGGCCGACGGGCGGGACGACCGACACGAAGTTCGGCGCCGACCCCGGCACGGCCCCGGGATTCACAATCGGCGGAACGAATGGCGCGGCGGAGGGCGCGGCAGTCACTCCCGAAGTGCCCACCGGCGGAACGAACGGTGCCAGATTGGGATTCACAACCCGCCCGTCCGCCTCGCCCGTCCGCACCCCGTTCAGGCCGACTTTGTTGGCCGCCGGATTCCCCAACACAAGAAATTCCGGCTCGCGCTTCGGAAGAAAAAGCATCGCGGCCGCACCGAGAATCAATGCCAGAATCGGATACCCGACCAGCCACCGCGCCCGCATCCTGCGGAATCGGCGGCTTTTAAAAAAATCAATCAGAACCATGGAAAATTTCTCTCTCGTGAGTGGAACTTTTCCACGCACCGCGGAACTCTACCCGACGCCCGCCATCTTACAAGCCCCGCCGCAACGCGATCAATTCACACGAACGAATCCGGCCTCTCGCAGCCGACGGTCAAGAGCCACAGAAGCGGCAGGAAGCAGCTTCTACGGTTTGAGATCGTAATGATTGGGGCGGCGCACCCTGCCGGATCATTTCCCGCGTTCGCGTCGGCTCCCCCTCCGGATTTCCCAGGAGAAAAAACGCCCGCCGCCCGTGCCGCCCCACGCAATAAGACTGCGGGCGCTGCTCCCTCAGCACCGCCCCGCCCGGATCCTGACCGCCGTTCCCACGCGCTGACGCCCCCCAAAAATAATTGAAAAGAATTCTTGTGTCGCCGCGGAAATCCGTTAAATCTTCTGCAACTGCAAACACGCAACACGCGCAACGCAACACCAAACACGCAACAAATCATATGAAAGCAACAAAATTCCTCGCCATAGCCACCATGGCTCTGAGCGCACTCAGCCTCAACGCCGGTCAGACAAGCGCGACAACAAATTCGACGCAGACGATCTCGGTGGCAGCAGGGTCAACCTACACGGATTTCTATCTAGGAAAATTTAACACGGGACTTGGAACGCTCACTGGCGTGGAGGTAAATGTTGTTTACAGCACGTTGGCTGGAAGCGTCCTTTTCACGAATGGAGAAGGAACCCCGGAATCTATCGGTCTTTATGACAGTGCTGTTACCGTCAAGGGTGCGGTCGCTGGACTTGGTTTTTCACAAAGAAATGGAACAGTGTATGATGTCGTCACATCGCCGAATTGGGCCACAACTGAACTTGCAGGTAATACTTCACAGTTGTTTACGATTGGTAATAACCAGAATGCGCTGGCCAACGACAAGCAAAGCATCGGTTCGGGGTATTGGGCTGCCTATTCGTCCATTGGAGGTGTCGGAAGCGTGCATTTTCAAGTGCGAGACGTCAATAATATCCAATCGACAGGAGCCGTATATACAGTCGATTCATCTGGGAGCGCTGCCAACACGCAGTTGATGGTGACCTACACCTACGACACGGTTCCCGTTCCGGAGCCATCGACGGTGATCGTGCAGTTGCTGATCTGTGCGGGAGCGGTTGGGCTGTTTGTCGTGCGGCGTCGGCGTGCGGCGGCCGTGCGGGCATAATCCCGGGACGAAGCCAAAAAATTTAAGACCCCTCTTCTGGAAACGGAAGAGGGGTTTTTCGTTTCTCGGGTTTTCTTGACCCGCGCCCCGCCCGCTGGTTTTTTCGCCCGGCACCCAGTCGCGCACTCCGGACGGCGCGCCAGCGTTCTGGTGGTGGAATCCTGTTGCTGTGGCATGGGCATCCTGCCCATGCGAAATATCCAGAGAACAGGCATTCCTCCCTGTGTTCGGAAAATCTCGCATGGGCAGGATGCCCATGCCACTTATCCTGACAGCCCGGGGCGACCCGCCCGTGCGGGCGATGCTTTCCATCTCGAATGGGGGCATCCGTTTTTCCTCGCTCCACCATTTTTCTGAACGACTGGACGTCTGCCGCATCAATCCCCAGCGCTGCGCGCGCGAACATCGCCCCATCGCGAACATCGCGCTTGAAAGCCGGCCGGGATGATTTATGCTGTCAGCCAACAACACCATATATTATGCCATTCGAACTTCCTTCGCTTCCCTACGCCGTCACCGCGCTTGAGCCGTCGATCGATGCCCGCACGATGGAGATCCATCACGACAAGCACCATGCGGCCTACGTCACGAATCTCAACAAGGCGCTTGAAAGTGCGCCCGGGCTCGCCGCCCGCACGCTCGACGAACTGATCGGCGACCTGGCCTCCGTGCCGGACGCGATCCGCGGGGCTGTCCGCAATAACGGCGGCGGACATTGGAACCACAGCTTTTTCTGGGCGCTCATGGCACCGGGCGCCGGCGGGGCACCGACCGGATCGCTTGGGGAGGCGATCGACAGGACGTTCGGCAGCTTCGCGGAGTTCCAGGCGAAATTCGAGGCCGCCGGCCTCGCGCGCTTCGGCAGCGGATGGGTCTGGCTCTGCGCCAAGGCCGACAAATCGCTCTGCATCTGCTCGACCCCGAACCAGGACAACCCGC
>JBAXXD010000185.1:0-5158 GCA_037128135.1 Verrucomicrobiia bacterium | reverse complement strand
CTTTTGCTGCGCGACGTGCTGCCCACCGGGCCTTCATGTTGGCGGCGAGTTTCGCGCGTCCTGCGGGAGTGATGCCGCCTTTCTTTTTCACCTTGGCGGGCTTGCCTGCCTTGGGAGCAACCTTCGCTTTGCTTTTGCCTGCGCGACGTGCGGCCCAGCGTGCCTTCGTGGCGGCAGAGATGCGGGCGCGGCCCTCGGGGCTCATTGTCCGCTTAGCCTTGGCTGGCTTGCGGGCGGCCTTCTTACCGCTCTTTTTTTTCACGGCTTTCGGAGTGATCGATGTAAAGACATCGAGTGCCGATGTTGCGGCCCCCTTGAGTGCCGTGGCGATTTCGTTTTCGACATCTTCGATGCCTTTGATGAGATGATCCTTTTTCTCCGTCAGGCTGAGCAGACTGCGGAGCGAGTGGCTTGTGATGTGTGATATGTCCATGTTTTGAATCGAGAGTAAGAATCTAATTGAAGGACTAATGCAATAGCAAATGCCTGACCGCTTGCCTGAAATCATTAGGCTGCGGGCTGAGTTTGGGCCAAGACGAACCGCACGATCTGCTCCACAGATTCAAGCGTGAGCTGACGTTCCGAGAGCCGCAAGACCGTCCAGCCAGCCATGGCCGCCTCGAAGTATTTTTCGATATCGGCCAGAAATCCTTCCGCTCGATTGTGCCGGCCGTGGATCCAGATTCCGCCCTCAACCTCGATCAAGGTGCGGCTCGAGATGTGGGCGAAGTCGGCCCGCCAACGGCGACCGGGATGGAATACAAGTTCCGCCTCAAGGGCCGGGCCGTTTGCCGCCCGCCAGAGGAGGGCGAACCGGGCTTCCAGGCGAGATGGGGATCGTTTGTCGCGGAATCGGAGTCGGGGCATCCCCAGGGCGCGGAGTCAACTCACAGCAGCTCGGGCTGGTTTGGATCGGGGACGCTCGTCTCGATCTCGTCGGTGAGCGACTTGGAGATCCGGGACGTGACCTTCAATTTCGTGGGCGAGTGGGAGCGGTCGAAGGTGACTTTGAACCCGATGCCAAATTTCCCGTCCTCGTCCGCCGAGTCAACGGCCTCCGAGTAGTGGGCGGTGAGGAGTTCGGTGATCGCGCCGAGGGCGGCTTGTTGTTCGGAGTCTGCAGGTAGTGTTGTCATTGGTTTTTCTTCAAGGTTGGCGGTTGCACTGGAGGTTTTTGATCTGACGTTCGAGGCGTTCGATGTCCCGCTTGCAGGATCGGATTTCTGCATTGGTCGTAAATCGGGAATCGATTTCGTTGAGTATCAGGAAGAATGCGCCTCCGATGAATGCGAGGACACCGACGTAGGCGAGGAAAAATATGATAGTGTTCATTGGCGGTTTTGGATGGTGGTTCGGAGTTGGTTGAGAATCGTGACGAGGGGATCGAAATCCCGCAGGAGGGCGGCGAGCTGGGCGGTTGAGCGCGACTTGATCCACTCGTCGCCGCCGATGAATTTCCACCAGCCGCAGAGCCGGTTGATCGAGGGGATGTGGTTGGTGACGCCCTGCTCGGCGGGCGCGGCGGTGAGTTCCTCGTTGGTGAGGACGCGCCCGGAAGTGATGGATTCCCGCAACCGCCGCACGCTGATCCGCTTGCCGGAATCTCCGGCGGCGGCAGTATTGAGCCAGGATTCCTGTTTCTCCGGGTTGAGCTTGGCGACGACCTTGTGGTGCTCCCATGACAAAATGTCGTTTCGCAACGACATTGGCACCCGTCGGCTGACGTAGGCGTAGTTTTTGAGCGTGGCCGGGTCGAAACCGGTTGCCGCCTGAGTCGCCTCGTAGCGTTCGCCGGAAACCCGGATCCGTCGCGGATTGCTTTCGAGGTTGAGGTTTGGAAGGTCTTGCTGAGGGGCGAACTTTTCCTCGCCAAAGACAAGCCAGTCGCCGATGACGAACGCCAGCGACTTGAGGGTTTCACCGATGTCGGTGGCGAGGCCGCTCCATTCCTCAAACGTGAGGTCGGGATCGATGTCGAGGCCGAGCGGGGTGATGGTTACTTTTTTGTTGAGGATGGTGAGCATGGAAATTCGTGGTTGGCCCGGACGCGGATCTGAGCGGCCCGGTATGACTTGCGCGCTGTCAACGAGCGCATGGCTCGCGAGGGCGGGAGACTGAGGCGTTCGGTGAGCTCGACGCATCGCTTGCTCACGGCCGCCCGGGTCACGCCATGACGGCGGGCGATGTCGCACATCGAGTCGCCGAAGTAGGAGAGCCCGGAGACGATCGCCAGGCACTCGACGGTCAAGGAGCGGTTGTGCATGCCGAGGATTTCGCCAAGGAGCCGCCGCATGATGTCCCAGAGCGCCTCGTCGGTGAGGCTGTCGCCGGAGTGCGTCTCCGGGTCGAGGGCGTCCGCAATGTCGAACTTGTCGGATGCGAGCGGGGATTCGGCAATGTCCACGGTCAGGCCGCAGTGGGAGGCCGGCTGGTCGTCCAGGCACGGAGTGGCCAAGCCCTTGGCGGCAAGGCGGGCGCGTTCCTCGGGAGAAAGGCCCGCGATCCAACTCTCGTAGTCGGTTTTGTAGCGGGCGTTCCTGGCGGATTGGGATGCGGCGTAGTCGTTGCTCATTTTTCGCTCCAGCGTTCGCAGATCCCGGCTTCCACCTCGATGGGCACCTGGGGGAAGAGATCGCCCATTGCCTCGATCATCGATTGGCGCACGATCGAGCAGACCGCCTCGGCGTCCGCCTCCGGGGATTCGACGATCACCTCGTCATGCACGGTGCTGATGAGGCGCGCCCCGACCGGGAGGCGGGAGGCAATGAGCACGATGGCCCGCTTCATGCCGTCCGCGCAGCCGCCCTGGACCGGGGTGTTGACGAGTGCCGTGAACCGCTGCCAGGCATCGGCGTCTTTCGGGATCAGACGGCGGCGACCGAGCACAGTCCTCACCTCGCCCACGCCGCGTTCGGCCGTGTTGTGGCTCTCGCCGTGCCACTGGCGCAGAGCGCCGTAGGTTCGGAAGAACGCCCTGCGGATTTCGTTGGCTTCGTCCTCGGAAATCGCCACGCCGTAGGAGGATGCCGCGTAGCGAACGAGGCCGCGTGCGGACTGGCCGTAGAGCAAACCAAAGTTACAGCTTTTGCTGATCTGGCGATCCTCCTTCGTCACCTCCTCAATCGGCTTCCCGAGAACGGTAGCGGCGGTTAGTTTGTGGAGGTCGTCGCCGCGCTTGTAGGCTTCGATCATCTTCGCCTCCCCGGCAATCGCCGCCGCCGCCCGGAGTTCGATCTGCGAATAGTCGGCCACAACGAGCCGGGAACCGGCAGGCGCGAGGAAGCATTCCCGGAGTTCGCCCCGGCCGATATTTTGAAGGTTCGGGGATTTGCTTGAGAACCTGCCGGTGTCGGTGCCGGTCGGCTCGAATCGCCCGTGGATCCGCCCGTCGCCCTCGATGCAATCAATGAGGCTCTCGGCCTGTTGGGCCGCCTTTTCCGCGCCCCGCAGCGCGAGGATTACCGGGATGATCGTCCCGTCGTCGGACGCCTTGAGGGTTTCCTCGTTCGTGTTCGCCAGTTCAATCCCGGCGCGGGAGAGTGCCGCCTTCAACTGATCCGGACTACCGGGGTTGAGCGAGGGCGAGTTGAGGAGAACGCGAAGTTCGTCGGATTTCGCCTTGGTCGCTCCCCTGGAGGAATCCCGGATCGCTTGCAGCCGCGGTTTGTCCATCGCGATCCCCGCCGCTTCCATCGCAACCACGACCGGACAGAGTTCCATTTCGAGCGCCTTCACGGTATCGAGATCCGCGCCGCCGAGTTCCGCATCCAGGCGGCCAGCCAGATCGTGCAGGTGCATCACGTCCCTCGCGGCGTAGGCGAGCTGGTCGTCGGTCAGGAACATGCCGCCCCAGTCGGATCGGGATTGGTCGGCGGCCGGGGTGATCCCGAGGAACCGTTCCAGGCACTGATCCAGATTGTTGCCGGGTTTCGTGCCGGCCGAAAGCAGCCGGGCGGCCGTGAGCGTGCAGAAAACGCGCCGCGGGCGAATGCCGGTCTTCACCGCCAGCCAGAGGAGATCGAATTTCGCGTTGTGGGCGATCACCTCGACCGACTCGATGGCGCGGCCCAAGTCGCCCAGGTCGTATCCGGTTGACTGGAGATCAATCAGCCAAGGGGTGACGCCGGGAACTTTGAGGCTGAGGAGACGGATGTCGCCCCGCCACGGGTTGAGGCCGTCCTTCTTGCCGGGGCCGAACGTCTCGATGTCCAAGGCCACCGATCCGGCAGCGGTGATCCCGGCGGCGATTTGGTTGAATGTGTTCGCTGCGGAAACTCCGCGCGGGGGCCGGACCTCGGTGAAACCGCAGGGAAGACACCTACGCTTGCCGGCTGTTTTTTTGGTGTGTTGATTCATGAGATTTTCGATGGGTTAGAAATTGGTGATGACGTCACGGAAATCGATTTGAGTCCCCCTGCGAAAACTCCGGTCTTATGGGGTTGGTAGGTTTGGTGATCCGGTGGCCGGTGATTTGTGAACCATGCTCGGAGATCTGCTGCGACTTGGCGGACTTGCGCGCTATCGCGAAGCGAAATAGCGCGCGCGAGACTTCCGTCAGGGAGTTCGCGCTCTCTCTCTTCTTTAGAAGAGATAGGGAATTTACCCGGCTCCCTTAGGGAGCCAGGTAAAGCCGGGGAAATGGTTTCCCTTGGGGAAATAAAAAACAGGGCTTTACCCGAAGAAAAAAAGCGTTCTGAAAGGATCATAATTCACCTCCAGGAACTCCATATTTACACCCGAACCAACGCTCGTTGCGGAAAACAAGAATGCTGCACGAGCGGTGCCGCAGACTGTCAAAAATCCGCCGTGCATTGGCGAAATCGCATGTCCCTCCAACCTTCGTGATCGTTTCCGAGATGTGGAGGAGGAGCGGGCTCTGCTCGTCCGGAGCATGGTGTTCGATCGGCTCCATGGACTCAAAAAGCACGCCGTAGCGCTCAGCGACGCTCCCCCTGCGATAGGTGCCCTTGCTGGGCTCCTTTGCACTCTTGCCCGGCTGGCGGATTCGAGAGGCATCTGCCGCGCTATCACGCGAAAACATCACACTCTGCCAGCGGACGACAAATGGATCCACCTGCGGAAGCGCACGCAGGGTGAGGTCGATGACGTAGGCGTCCTTGTCCTCGTGCGGGGTCATGGTGAGGATCACGTCCGCATC
>JBAXXD010000184.1:0-5203 GCA_037128135.1 Verrucomicrobiia bacterium | reverse complement strand
GCCTCGGGACTGTTGAGGACGTTGGCAGCCATGAGGGCACCGTGCTCGGTGAAGGCGTAGGGAAGCGTGCCACGATGTTTTTGGGAACCGGTCACAATTTGTGACCGGTCCTGCGTATCTGGCTGATCCTCTTGATATTCTAAACTTGAAGTCGCAATTTGTGACTTCAAGTTCCGCCATTCTCCAGCCTTCAACTGGAACATAAAATCGTCGGGAAATCGGTCGGCATTTCGCTTGATCGCCTGGTTCAGCACCTTGGTGAGCACACCGTAGATCCCGGCCAGATCGGCATCGAGGATGACCTTTTGGCCCCGGAGGGTGAGGATGAGGGAATCGAGGGCGGCATTCATGGATGAGTTATTCCAAAGCACGAGATTGTGCGGTTTTCGCGGGTCATACTTTTTCGTTCAGTTGCCGTAGCAGCCATTCGAGTGGGGTGCGGGCGGTGGATATGACCGAGCGGTAAGCCAGAAATTCGGTGCGTTTGCCGGAGTATTCCGATTGAAGCTTTGTGTCCACTTGGCCGCCGACGATCCCTGAACTGTTGGATGTCGCCGGCGCTGGCATTTCCTGGGATTCCTCAGCGAAGCCCGAGGACATCCTGCATGTCATAGAGTCCGGGGGGCTTTGCGATGGCCCACTTGGCAGCGCGGAGGGCACCCTTGCTGAATGTGTCGCGGCTCGAAGCCTTGTGGGTGAGTTCGATGCGTTCGCCGGTGTTGGCGAAGATGACCGTGTGGTCGCCGACGACGTCTCCGCCCCGGATCGCGTGCATGCCGATCTCGGATCGCGTGCGTTCGCCGGGCATTCCCTCGCGTCCGTGGCTAACGTCGGTGTCGTAGGAGAGCCCGCGCACGTCGGCGAGGATCTCGGCGAGCCGGCGGGCGGTTCCGCTGGGCGAATCTTTTTTCAGCCGGTGGTGCATTTCGACGACCTCGAGATCGAAGTCCGGCCCGAGGATTTCGGTGGCCTTGCGGGTGAGCCAGAAGAGGGTGTTTACGCCGACGCTGAAGTTCGGCGCATGGACGATCGGGATCGTACGGGCGGTCGTGGCGATCCGCGCGCGGTCGGCGTCCGAGTGGCCGGTCGTCCCGATGACGAGGGTTTTCCCCGCGGCAGCGCAGGCTTCGGCAACCGCGGCCGTGGCGGGCGCGAGCGTGAAGTCAATCACCGCATCGCATCCGGCAAGGGCGGACAAAAAATCGTCGCCCTCGTCCACCTCGGCGGAGACGGCGAGTTCGGGGTCTTCCGCCGCGCAGGCCACGAGCGCGCGGCCCATGCGGCCTTTCGAGCCATTGATGAGGAGCCGGATCATGCGAACGCCTCCAAAGTTTTGCGCAGACGCGCGGAATTTTCCCCGGACATTTCGCAGAGCGGAAGCCGGACGTCGGGCAACATTTTTCCTCGGAGCGAGAGGGCGAATTTGACCGGCACCGGGTTCGGCTCGATGAAGAGGTCTTTGAAGATCGGATAGAGCCGGCGGTGAATCGCCGCCGCGCCGGCCGTGTTGCCGCCGAGCCAGAGCCGGACCATGCGGGAGACCTCGGCGGGATAAAGGTTCGAGGCGACGCTGATCACCCCGTCCGCTCCGACCGAAAGAAACGGGATCGTCAGCGAGTCGTCGCCGGAGAGGATTTCAAACTCCGGGGGCAGCGCGGCGCGAAGCTGGCTGACCCGCTCGACCGAGCCGCCGGCTTCCTTGATCGCGCGGATGTTCGGGCAGTCGCCCGCGAGGCGCGCGACCGTCCCGACGCCGATCTCGATCCCGCAGCGGCCGGGGATGCTGTAGAGAACAAGCGGAATTTTCACCGATTCCGAAATCGCGCGGAAGTGGCGGTAGAGGCCCTCCTGGGACGGTTTGTTGTAGTAGGGCGCGACGAGCAGCGCGGCGTCGGCCCCGAGCCGCTCGGCCTCGACAGTCAGCGCGATCGCCTCGGATGTCGCATTCGAGCCGGTTCCGGCCGTCACGGCGCAGCGGCCGTTGGCCGCCTCGATCGCGGCGCGGATCACTTCGTTGTGTTCGTCGTGGTCGAGGGTGGGGGACTCGCCGGTGGTTCCAACTGGCACAATCCCGGTGATCCCACCGGCAATCTGCTCCTCGATCAGCCCGCGGAAGGCGTCCGCATCAAACCGGCCCCCGCGGAACGGAGTGACCAGTGCGGTATGGGTTCCTGAAAATGTCATAGCTGAAAACCTCTACAACGAAAGCGGCGGTTCGGAAATAAAATCCGTGCGGCGGTCGCTCAGGCCGCATGGCCCGCCGCGTGGGCGCTCGTCCAGGCCCATTGAAAATTGTATCCGCCGAGCCACCCGGTGACATCGACGACTTCGCCGATGAAAAAAAGCCCGGGCTGGGTGCGGGACTCCATGGTTTTCGAGGACAGGCCGCCGGTATCCACGCCGCCGATGGTGACCTCGGCTTTCGCGTAGCCCTCGGTTCCCGCGAACGCGACCGGCCAGTTGTGGATGAGTTCCTCGAACCGGCGGCACTCGGAATCCGACCACCTGTCCAGCGGTTTCTGCGGGGCGTGCAGCGAGCACCACGCGTCGGCGAACCGGCGCGGCCAGAACTCCGCGAGCAGGGCGGGCGCGCTCGTGCGGCCGCGGCGGAACGGGAGAGATTTTCCGGGCAGGAGATCGAAGGACGGCACGTCGCCCGGATTCCAAAACGAGGAAATCTGCAGGACGGCCGGCCCGCTGAATCCGCGGTGGGTCACCAGAAGCGATTCCGAAAAATCTCCGCGATGGCATCTCACCCGCACCGGAAGCGAAACGCCGCTGACCGGCGCGAACGCGCGGAGGACCGGCCCCGGCAAGGTCAGCGGCACAAGGCCGGGGCGGAGCGGAGTGACGTCCATCCCGAACTGCCTCGCCACACGGTGTCCGAAATCGCCGGCTCCGAGCTTCGCAAACGAAAGCCCGCCGGTGGCCACGACCAGCGAGTCGCAGCAATGCTCGCCGGCGTCCACCTGAACGCGGAACCCGGCGCGAACCTCCCCGATGCGGCACCCGCACCGGATCTCGACGCCCGCCTCCGCGCACTCGCTCAATAGCATCCCGATGATCTCCTGCGACGAGCCGTTGCAAAATTGCTGGCCGAGCGTCTTCTCATGGAAGGCGATCCCGTGCTTCCCGGCCAACGCAAGAAAATCCCCCGGAGAAAACCGGGCGAGCGCCGAGCGACAGAACCCTGGGTTCGCGGAAATGTAGTTGTCCGGCCCGGCGTGGATGTTCGTGAAGTTGCAGCGTCCGCCCCCGGAGATCCTGATTTTCTCGCCGGGCCGCCCGTTGTGCTCGAGGACGAGAACCCGGCGCCCCCGCCGCCCGGCCGTGGCCGCGCAAAAAAGCCCCGCCGCGCCCCCGCCGATCACGATGACATCATAAGCTCTCATCCAGTGCACGGAGTGTGATGGAGCGCTCCCGCTCCTTCAAAGGAAAAATCGGGGACGCGCGCGGAGGTGCTGAGGAGCAAAGAAACAGCCACAAGGAAGAGCGCAAGGATCGTCGTTCCCGATGAGAAAAATTTAATGTTGTCGCGATATCGTTTCCCTTGCCACGCATGGAAAACCTGTCAGTATTAGCGCGGCTAATATCAATTTCATATGAGTAAAACCACCACACTGGGAACCTGCAAACCATCGAACCCATCCATCATCGCCTGGGTCGACGAGATCGCCGCGATGACCAAGCCCGACGCCATCTTCTGGTGCGACGGATCCGAAGCCGAAGACAAGCACATGCGCGAGCTGCTCGTGGCCTCGGGGTCCTCGCGCTGGCTCGACCCGAAGAAGCGCCCGAACTCGCTGCTCGTGCGCAGCGACCCGCGCGACGTCGCCCGCGTCGAGGAACGCACGTTCATCTGCTCGAAGTCGAAGAAGGACGCCGGCCCGACAAACAACTGGGAGGCTCCGGATGTCATGAAGAAGAAGATCAGCGGCCTGTTCAAAGGCTGCATGGCCGGACGCACGCTGTATGTGATCCCGTTCAGCATGGGCCCGATCGGTTCCCCGATCGCCCAATACGGGATTGAGATCAGCGACAGCCCGTATGTCGTCGCCAGCATGAGGATCATGACCCGCATGGGCGCGGGCGTTTATGACCAGATCGCCAAGACCGGGGTCTTTGTGAAGTGCCTGCATTCGGTCGGCATGCCGCTGGCCGCCGGCGCAAAAGACGTCCCCTGGCCGTGCAATCCCGCGGACACCTACATCACCCACTTCCCGGAAGACCGGCTCATCATGAGCTTCGGCTCGGGATACGGCGGGAACGCGCTCCTCGGAAAAAAATGTTTTGCGCTGCGGATCGCGTCGGCGATGGCGCGCGACGAGGGCTGGATGGCCGAGCACATGCTCATCCTCGGGGTCAAGGATCCCGCGGGCAAGAAGACCTACGTTTCAGCCGCATTCCCGAGCGCCTGCGGGAAGACGAACTTCGCGATGATCATCCCGCCGAAAGTCCTCAAGGACGAGGGCTGGGAAATCAGCTGCATCGGCGACGACATCGCCTGGATCAAGCCGGGTCCCGACGGAACCCTGCGCGCGATCAACCCGGAGGCCGGGTTCTTCGGCGTCGCTCCCGGCACCGCCTACGACAGCAATCCGATGGCGATGGAATCCATCAAGTGCGACACGATCTTCACGAACGTCGCGCTCACCGACGACGGAGACATCTGGTGGGAAGGGATGAGCAAAGAGGCGCCCAAGCATCTGATTGACTGGAAGGGCAAAGACTGGACGCCGGAGACGAAAGACGCCGACGGCAAGCCGGTGCTCTCCAGCCACCCGAACAGCCGGTTCGCCGCCCCGGCGCGCAACTGTCCGATCATCGATCCCGATTGGGAAAATCCCGCGGGCGTCCCGCTCAGCGCGATGGTCTTCGGCGGTCGCCGTGCGACGACGATGCCGCTCGTCTTCCAGTCGTTCGACTGGGGCCACGGCGTCTATCTTGGCGCGACCGTCGGTTCCGAGATGACCGCCGCCGCAGCCGGCACGATCGGCCAGGTGCGCCGCGACCCGATGGCCATGCTCCCGTTCTGCGGATACAACATGGGCGACTACTTCGCCCACTGGCTCGAAATGCGCCACCACGTCAAAACCCTGCCGGCGATTTTCCACGTCAACTGGTTCCGCAAGAGCCCGGAGGGCAAGTTCCTCTGGCCCGGATTCGGAGAAAACATGCGCGTCCTCAAGTGGATCGTCGAGCG
>JBAXXD010000183.1:0-5234 GCA_037128135.1 Verrucomicrobiia bacterium | reverse complement strand
GTTTCTCTCCCCGTCGTCGTGGATCGCGATCGCGCTGATCGGATCATGGAAAGCCGGGAACTTGTGCCTTGCGTTGGATCCGTCGGCACCGCCGGAATGGATCGAGGCGATGCTCGCCTCCCACGACGCGGGGCTCGTGCTCTGCGATGCCGCCAGTGCTCCGCTTCTGGACACATCGACGCGCCGGCGCATCATTCTCGACCAGGATTGGGATGCGCTCGAGCTGGCCGAATCGGCCGGACGCCCGGAGCCTGCCTGCCAGCCGGACTCGCCCGCCGCGATTCTCCCGGGACATCCCGACGGCATCGCGCCGATCGTCCGCGCGCTGACCCACGAGATGATCGTTGCGGCGGCCCGCGAAGGCGCTCGCACGCTGGATTTTTGCGCGGAGGATTCCTTCCTCGCCCACTCCGCCGCAGGAGGTGGCGCGTTCTTCGACGAGTGGCTCATCCCGTTGCTTGCCGGGGGAACCGTCCAAATCGCGGGCGACGACCTCTTGGATCCCGCGCACTCTCCCGCGACCCATTTGCGCCTGACTGCGCCCGAATGGAGCAACCAGGCGGCGCGCTGGTCACGCGGCGACGAAACGTTCGCTTCCCCGCTGCGCGTGGTCGCGGTCGAGATGGGAATCGCCTCGAAGCTCTCGCTCGATGTCTGGAACCACTGCACCGGCGGACAGGTGAAAACGGTCACGTTTTTCAGCCTTCCTGGCCTCTGCGGGCTCGGCCTCGTGGGGCCGGCAACTTCCGATGGCCCCCTGCTTGCGATCGGGAAGCCGGTGGCGGGAACCGAAGCGGCCATCACCGATGCCGACGCTCACGATCTGCCGCCGGGATTCGCAGGGCAGCTCCGGATGAAATTTCCCGGCTGGAAATCTCTCGCGAACGCGCGGGGCCGTCGGGGAATCGAAACCGGACTCCGCGCCTGGCGGACTGCTGCCGGCGACATCCGGATCGAAGGCGCCGCGGCACCCGGGCTGGATTGTCCAAGCCGCGCGGCCAACCTCCTTGCCCGGCAAAACGTGCTCGATGCTTTCGAGGGCGACGGCCTCTGGGCGCTGGCTCCATGCGAGGGCGCGACCGCCGTGGCCGAATGGCCGCTCACGCGCGGCGGCTGGATTGATCAGGCTCTCCTGCCCAGGCCGCACAGCGAAACCCATCCGCCGGAACAACCAATATCTCACGCCGCCGCGTCCGTTCGGGCCTCGATCCCATGGGTTCCGGTTTCGATCCTTCAGCCAGAAGGCACCTCGACGCTCGTGCTCGTCCCACCCGCATCGGGCGTGCCGGAAACCTACCACGATCTCGTTGCGGCCCTCGGAAAAACTCGCCGCATCCTCGGCCTCACCGCGCGCGGTGCCGCGCAGCCGGATGCCTCGCATACGACAATCGAAAGCGCGGCCGCCGCATGGCTTGACGCCCTCCTCGAGGAAGATCTTTCCTTCGACCTCTGCGGGTTCGGATTCGGAGCGATCGCCGCCCTCGAGATGGCGCGCCAACTCGCCGCCGCAAAACGCCCGGTGCCAGGACTCATCCTCATCGGCGCGCCCGCGCCCCGCACCGAGGACGCATCCGGCCTTTTCGCCTCGATGAAAAATGCCTTCAAGCGCCTCCAGGCACCCGGGCGCATCGAGCCGTTCACCACCATCGGCGAGCCCGCACGCACACACGAATCCGCATGGAACCGCTACCGGTTTGTCCCCTGCGATGTCCACGCACGCATCATCATTCCCTCGGATTTTCCTCCGTCCGCTGGCTCCGCATGGCTCGATCTCCTTCCCTCCGCCGACGTCGAACAAATCAAATGCACCTGGGCCGAAATGCTCGCTTTCCCAGCCGTCAAACGCCTCGCATCGCTCATCGGAAACTGAGCGCCACGCCTACAGCTGGGAAAATGCGGGGCCTCCCGGCGAGACGCCCGCCAGTGTCAGTTCAGCCCGAATTGACTCTCATACCGCATCTTGGAAATAACTGAACTCGCAGCGACCAAGGGGAACGGGCGCCCCGCCCATGCCCCCTGGGAAGATCCCAGCAATGGCATCAGGCATGCGCCCGGAATTTTGGCACCCCGGATTCCGGGTTGCGGAGGAGGCGGGGAAATAGTATGAGATCGTTCCGCATGGCATCTTCTTCGACGACCAATATTTCCCGGTGGTTTGGCACGATCCTCTGGGGAAATTCCGTGGCGCTTTCCTGGATGTGGGGGCTCGGGCTGTTTTTTTCCGTCCAGTTCACCACGCAGTTCGGGATCTTCGGGCTGCTGACGTTTGCGATCCCGAATTTTCTCGGGCTGCTGACGTTCGGGCTGGTGACCCACCATCTGGCCCGGCGGCAGGCGGGATCCGAGTCGCTCGCGAACTTTTTCGCGAGCTGGTCGCGCCCGTTCCGGCTGGTCTTTTTTCTTTACCAGGTACTGGCGATCACGCTGACGATTTTTGCATTTTTGCGATATGTCTGGCAGCCGCTGGGGTTCGAGCCGTGGCTGCTCTACCTGCCGCTGACGCTGCTGGTCGTGCTGGCAGCGGCGATTCTTTTTGGCGAGGAGTTCGACATCAAGCGGATCAAATTCAGCCACGGGGTGATGTTTCTTCTCATGGCGCCGGCGCTGGTCGTGCTGATCTTCCATGCGGCGGAGCGCGGGACCGGGCCGATCTCGTTTCCGAAGCTTCCGACGAACGACTGGAACTACTGGGGCTACGCGGTGCCGATCATCATCGGGTTTCTTGTCGGCCCGTGGCTCGACCTGCAGCAGTGGCAGCGCGCGATCCAGATGCACCGCGAGCGGGTCTCGATCGCGGCCGGGTATTGGATCGGCGCCGTGGAGTTTTTTCTTCTGCTGCTGTTCCATGGCCTGATGACGGCCTGGGCGCTGAACTGGGGCGCCTCGGAGTTCATCCGCGTGGGGATCACCGGGCACAACTACGGGGAGGAGATCCTCATGAAGCTTTTCTCGCAGGCCGGGCCGTGGACGTTTGCGGCCTACGGGATCTTCGTTTCGGTGTGCGTGCTGACCACGCTCGACAGCGGGTATGTCGCGCTGCGGTGGTTTTTTCAGACGAACGCGAACAAGAGCAACCACCCGATCTTCTCGCTCCTCCCGAACCGCCTGCTCACCTCCCCGATCCCGGTTTTCCTCGTCTGCGGGCTGGTCGCGCTGGTCGGCTCGGTGCTGAAATTCGAGCTCGAGTTCTTCATGATCTTCTACGCGACGTTTTTTGTCGGGTATTCGACGCTGGCGATCGTCCGGTGCTACCTCGTGAGCCGGGCGAACGCGATCCCGCAGATCAAGATGTTCTGCATCGGGAGTCTGGCGGTCGTGATTTTTTCCTACGGCTATTTTTTGCGCTCGCCGTTTTTCCAGATCATCGGCTCGCTGCTGCCGCTCGGGTATGTGCTGTGGCTTCTGATCAAGCCGAGCTCGTCCGAGGAGTTTCTGAGCGACAAGGAGGAGCTGGACGCGCAGGCATCTGATTCCTCCCCGAGCGCCGGATCGGTGATCAGCCCGCCATCGGAAAGTGCGCCCGGCACTCCCAGCCCGCTGGATCTCGCGGCGCTCGCGCAGAGCATCGGGGGGCACTTCGACGGCAAATGGTACGTCCATTCGTTCGTGGCGACCTATGCCGACACGAACTCGGTCGGCAACGTCTATTTCGGGATGTATGCGATGTGGGTCGGCAAAACGCGCGAGCTTTTTTTCAACCGGGTGATGCCGAAGTTCAACCTCAAGAGCACGCCGTTTTACATCCTGACGCGCTCGTTCGAGCACAAGTTTGTGCGCGAGACGAAGGAGTTCGAGACCGTGAGCGTCAAGATCCGCGTGGCCGGATACAACAGGAAGTTCGCCACGATGGAGCACGAGATTTTCGATTCTGCCGGGCACATGCTTGGCCGCGGCAAGCAGACGCTCCTGTTTGTTTCTTCGAGCGATTACAAGATGATCGATATCCCACCCGATGTTTATTCGGCGTTCATCGCCCACACCTGAGCGGCGAAGCGGGCATCTCGCCGCGTTGGGCCTCTGCCTGATCGCCGTTCTCGGCGGATGCAAAAAGCCCGCGTCGGCTCCCGTGCCAACACCGACGCCCGCGCCAATTCCCTCGTCCACCCCGACTCCTGTTCCCACACCGACGCCCGTTCCCACGATTCCCAAGAAGCCGCTGCCAACGGCCAAACTTTTCAACGGCCTGTCTCTCCAGGTGAAATTCGTCCCGGAAAAAAGTTCGGAGCGCGCTTCTTTCGAGCGGCGCGAGCCCGACGCCTACGAGGTGGTGGTCACGGTGCGGGCCCGGCTTCCCCGCCCATGCGAGTCGGTCGAGGATTTTTCCAGGAACGACCCGCTGCTGGCCGGGGCATTCCAGGACTTTGCGGGCCTCCTCGCCGGCGCGAAGGTCTCCCCGTTTTTTGACCGCCTCTATGCGTTGAAGGTCGCCCAGGTCGCGCGCGAGATCGGACGGCTGGATGCGATTCTTTCGCGGCATAACTTCTACGACTGCGAGACGATCCTGAACGTTCAGAACCCGTCCACCGGCCGCCGGGCGCTGCTCGCCGTCGGCGATATGGATGTGAACGGGGACGGGTCGGACGGCGACCGGAACGTGCCGGTCGAGGGAGGCTCGCCGTTTTTTTTGCCGCAGACGAGCTTCCGGTGGCCGAAGCTCACTCCGCGCGCGAACCCGTTTCTCGAGGTCGAGCAGAAGCGCCTCGCCGCACTCCAGGAAGAACTTGCGGCCGGCAACACCTCGCCTTTGCGGATGGGAGAAATCGCCGACGGGGTCGACCTCGCAAACCGACGGATCTTCGATTTGAAAAAATGGAGCTTCCTGGTTTCCGAAACCGACCCATTCATCGTGCTGCCCGGATTTATGCTGAAGAAAGACGGAGGCCCTTTCGCGCCGTCGATCGGAGATTTTGCTTTGGTGCTGTTCAACGGGAAGGCGTATCCGGCGGTCGTCGGCGATGCGGGGCCCTCGCTGAAGATCGGCGAGGCCTCGCTGCTTCTCTGCCGCGAGCTCAACCCCCGATCCTCCGCCGCCGCGCGTCCCGTGAGCGACCTCAAGGTCACCTACCTCGTCTTTCCGGGAACCGCCGATGCGACTCTGTCCCAGCCGGATCTCGATGCCTGGCGGAAACGCTGCGAGCAGTATGCCAACGAACTCGGCGGGCTGACCGTCCCCGTACACAACTGGCCGAACCTCGTCAAACCCTGGCCCACGCCCACTCCCGAGCCCACTCCCG
>JBAXXD010000182.1:0-5328 GCA_037128135.1 Verrucomicrobiia bacterium | reverse complement strand
TCAAGAAAAATCTCCCTTGTATCTGTTCTTTATAATTCTGCCGTCATGCACCCAATGGGCTCGGTGAGGAATTCAGAGGAAGCGTTTCATTGTCAAAACCGTAACAAAAAAACCGCTTTCCTGCCGTCCGGGAGAATCCGCCTCAAGAATGTCTATTCCCGGATGCAGTGGATCACTTGCTTCCAAGCCCAATCCACTTGCGTGCCCACTCCGTCCAAGTTTTGGCAAAGCAGTCCCTCGCGGGGATATTTCTCCGTGAGCCTCCTCCAAAAGGCGCTTCTGCCGTCTTCATCAATCTCGGGCAACAACAAAAGGATCCGGCTCTTTCGGCCAAGGATGGCACGGGCCTGCGCCTCTTCCATTTTCGCGGGAGCCAGGAGAAGAAGCGGGACATCATCATGCGGGAGGGTGCCGCTCACCGCATCCCCGGCCAACACAACGAGATCGGCCGACATTCCCTCACCGCCGACCAAGAGAATTTTCGACCCGGTTTCCAGTGCCAACGACCTCAGAAGTTTCCCATACGCCGGGCCGAGAACCGCGGCATCGCGCGCAAACCCGATCGTTTTCTTCCCGCCTTTCGGAGCGATGGCGATCACGGAGGTCCCTTCCGGGGAGGGCGCGAATGTCCGGGCGAGCGGATCGCCTTTGCTCTGGACATACCCTGCAAGCCAAATTCCAAAAACAATCGCACAGGTTCCGCAAAGCCCCCACACCAGTGGCCGGAGAGACATCGTGCGAGGGCGCAAACAGCACCTCATGCCAATCAGGCCGATAACGCAGCATGCCGGAATGAGCCAAAGGCCCCAGTCTTCCATCGTCGTGCTGAAAATGCCCGCGACCAGAAACGCCATGATCGAAGCACGCATGACCCTCGCGATTTCCGTGGTCCTGCTCCCTGGAGCCGGAGCGGTGGAGAACCAGAAGACCAGGAAGCCAAAAACCGACAGGGCGAAGACCCGCCACCCCTGCTCCACGAGAAAGGTCAGATAGCTGTTCACCATCGTGCGATACCCCTCCGTCCGGTCCGTGGCCTGATACCATTGCATGAACTCCGTGCCGGATTGTCCGCTCCAGAAACCTGCCGGGTTTTCGCAGGCCATCTGCACTCCCGCCTTCCACAGGTCGAAGCGATTCGTCACCGATGCATCTTCGGCAAGACCTTCCACCGACCTGCTGGCAAGCCCGCTCCAAACCGCAAGGCAGATCAGCAGAACGATCAGAAAAAGCGACAGCCAGCATTTCAGACAAAGGAGAACCCCATGTCTGGAGGGCGCGGCTCCGTCAGCGCTTGCTTCCGCAATACGTGCAAACCCGGACGTTCCTCCAGAGCCATTCTCGTGCCACCGGATGCTTTTCCAGAGTGTCAACGCCCAAACATATCCCAAGGCGGCAACACCCGCCACGAGTCCACCCCGCGAGAAGGTCATCACCAGGCACCCGCCCGTCGCCAGAAAAACGCCCGCTGAAAATGCCAGCGAAGGGATTCGCAACCACGTACGCCGGATTCCCCATGACGCCGTCCACGCCCACCAGCAAAGCGGCAGCAGGCACGCGAAAACCACCGCCGCCTTGTTCGGATTCTCAAAACCGAAACTCCATCGCAGCGTCTCCCCGTAAAGATACTCATTCATCCTCCTGCTTCCCCCAAAGTTTTGCGATCTCCTCGCTGGGAAGGAAAACCCGGTTGTCCTCCGCGACATTCCCCCGGTTCTCTTCCGTATTCGGATAATATTTCCACTCTTGCCCGTCACCGACATACGGCATGTCCTTGCCCGCAAGGGCCAACTTCGGCTTGAGCCGATCGGCAATACCGACCCGTTTTCCCAACTCCCCGGAGGTCAGCTCGTCGTAAAAAGTCAGGAAGGCGGCATTGAGGTTCGACACCCGGAGATCTCCCTCGTGCACCATTCCGAGATATGCGCGAAAAAGCGGGGTGGCCCCGCAATCATTCAGTTTGGAGACAAATTCCAGGCTGTTGTCGTAGGTGGGATCCGACTCCCCGACGGTCACAAGCCAAGCGGATCCCGCCGCTTTCGGATTCGGCTCGTCGAACCAACTCGATGAATTGATCGCCACCGCCGTCACCCGCTCCGGCGCCCAGAGCGCGAAGCGATGCACAAACTGGGCGCCCCCGGAGAGTCCTTTCAGGAGAAGACGATTAATATCCACCGGATACTTCTTTGCAATGAGGTCGAGCACATCGAGAACTGCCTTCCCGGAAAACGTCTCCGGATAATAATACGACTTCTTCCGGTCCCTCACCTCGGCAGTTTGCTGCTTGAACGTGGGCGATACCACAAACCATCCCCGCGAGTCGGCAAGAGGAATCAGGCTGTGGGATTCCATCACCTTCCGTCCGTCTCCGTTTAACACCGGGCAAATGAAAAGAATGCGATACGTCCGGCCCTTCGCCTCGTATCCGGCGGGACGCCGCACGTAAAATGGCACTTCCTTGTTTTCATCCGACCGCGTTTTCACGGTGAACACCTCGACATTCTCCGGCAATGCCGGTGCCGGGACTTTGTCCTCGGCACCCAGGGAACCAAGATCGACCAGCGCACAAACCGCCAAGAAAACCATCCGTGGCATGGGCATCCTGCCCATGCGTAACAATCCAGAAAGACATGGGCAAGATGCCCATGCCACGAAAGGCGAACAGCACTTCGTGTCGCTGCGTTCTCCTGTTGATTTCATCTGCATATCAGTTTTCCTTCATCCATGTTTCGGCAACAGTTTGTGAGGGAAGCTCAACCCGCACTTCTTCCGGAATGGAATCTTTGTCAGGAACCACGCGATACGTTTGGATGTCGCCGTAAAACACATCGCCGTCCGAATCTGACTGTGTCGTCTCACGAGAACTCGTCTCGCCCGCATAATGCGCAAGAAAGACTTCCGCCATCAAGCGAATCGCAGGCGTAAGTTGATGCCCGGTATTCTTGTAGGACCTCCACACCCACGGCAGGTGGAGTGCAAGCGCCTTCTCGAAGAACGCCCGCGTCGCCTCATAGCGTTCATCCGTCTCCCCGCACATGATGAGCGCGGGAACCGGGCGCAGGCTCGCCTTCGGCTCGCTCCACCACGCCGCGGAATAGGCGACGAACGCCCGCACCCGCTCCGGCTTCCAGAGCGCGAACCGGTGCGCGAAATGCGCCCCGGCGGAAAATCCAAAGATCAGCACTTGATCGGTTTTCACGCCGGTTTTTCGTCTGACCTCGGCCAAAGCCGCCTCGACCTGCCCCCCGCTCCCCTGCTCGGGATAGTAGTATCCCTTTTCCTTTTTGAGCTGCTCCGGGGTCGTCTGAAACGTCGGGGCCAACAAAACCAGCCCATGCTCGTCTGCAAAGCGACTCCATCGCTCATCCAACATCGCACTTCCCGACCCATTATACCCCGGCACCAACAGCAATACGCCGGTCGGAATGCCCGCCGTCTTGCGGTAGAAAAACTCGACCTTCTCCGATCCCCCAACGCCCGCCACCGGAAACGAGGCGACATCGGCCCGCGCGACCGCAGTCGCCGCAAGAAAGACAAATGGAAAAAACAGTTCACGGAGAAACATCGCTTTTTTCGGCTCCCATTTTCAGATTTTCATAAATGCTGCCAGCCAGACCTTGCCTGCTTCCTTCTCGTTTTGAAGGTTAACAGCAGGCTCCGTTTGAAGCCGCGCCAACTGGCGACTTGCCGGAAAATGTCAATGGGCAACGGGCTGTTCCCTATAATCCAAAGGACCCCTTGCCCGACTCATTTTAGGCCGGCTAATTGCGGATAGTTCTTAAGGATGTATTGGTAAAAAGCGAAAGTCGGCATTGTGGCAACATCTGGATCAAGTAGAGGTGTCACCATTACACTTTGGGACCATAGATAGCAGTGGAAATAAGCAGGCTTCCCTCCAGATTTAAAAAACATTACGATAGCTATGCCTCCCGGATGAAGAACTTGGATGCCACTAGGCATCTCTTCATATTTCCCAAGAGCGGCCATAAAAGAACTAATATTGTGGTGGTCGTCAATAACTGCTGTTGGCTTTCGGGTTGTATAGTCGACAAGAGGGCTTAATCCGCGTTGGTCAGCGGTATAGTAACACCAAATAGTTTTAATATCTTCAACTCTTTTTGCTTTTCGTGAGCTTGACGCAAGCTCTTCGGATGCGCCATAGTCATACAACTCACTGAAGCCCGATAGAATAAGAACACCTACACACGCGCCGAAAACTGTGATTAGCTTTTTCACCTATTTTATATTATTCACTGAACGGCATATTAAAGGTGCCTGAAGTGCTATAGTAGCCAGCATAGTTATTAACCTGAAGTCGATTAAACGCTAGAATAGCCGGATTTGAAGATGTGGGATCAAAATCATATAAATCATTAAACGAGAAAGTTACATCCGTACTCCATTTGCTCTGTGCATCATAAGTAAAGTTTCCTGTCGCGTTAAATGCAACTTGGCCATAAGAATAATGAAGGTCTCCAGAAGAAAAGTTAACAATCTCATTTTGATTATAGTATCCCGATGGCTCCAGGGCTGCGAAATAGGCTTTATTGAACATAGACGTAAATCCTGAAGCAGCTTTCATATCAGTGATCTCAGAAGATGAGGCTGTCTTATTGTCTCCATAAACTAGTGATTGCATTGCGTTAGTCACAGAATACGTATACCCAAGGGTGTGCCAACCGAGCATAACTGCTAGAATCAAATTTCTGTCAGCACCGGCGTCCTCCTCTGTGTAGACTAGACCAAGTGCATCCAAACCTCCGGTCGGCGCACCTCCATAACACCAATTATTAGCCCCATTTGGAAAGCCGCTCGGATCGGCTGATGTCCATCGAGAAAGTTTCGGGTCATACTGACGAAACTTGAAGGAATAGCTGCCAGTTTCCTGAACATAAGGCTTGCCTGTGAAAAAAGCCGATGTTGAGGGCGCGGAATTGGCCTCCTTGGCAGCCAGTGCGTCCGCTGCGGCGGCTTTTGCCGCCATTTCCTTTCGCCAGACGGCGAGTTGTTCGGGCGTTTTGAATTCCGGTAGCGGGGCCGGGAGCTTGGCTCGGCGGTCGCCGCTTGGATGGCGGATGTGGCGGCGAGAACCGCCGCGAGGATGATGTGTGTGGTTTTCATTTGCAGATGTATGTTTTTAGGATCGTCGTGACTTCGGGCTTTGACTCCGTCATGCGGAGGATCGTAGGGAATGCCTCTGAAGTCCGCAACTACCATTTTCGCCATTTTTCGCCAACGGCAGGCTCGCCTTCGGGTCGCTCCACCATGCCGCCGAGTAGGCGACGAACGCCCGCACCCGCTCCGGCTTCCAGAGCGCGAACCGGTGCGCGA
>JBAXXD010000181.1:0-5348 GCA_037128135.1 Verrucomicrobiia bacterium | reverse complement strand
GCAAAGAACAGAAGGAGGGCGCGGAGCATGAGGTTATTTTGTTGCCGAACGTCCCTCGTCAGGTATCGCTGGCTGGCGGGGCGGGTGGATCGCAGAAATCGGGAGTGAAGGCACTCGGCCTGCTCTTCTGCCAGCAGGCCCTGTGCCTGAGCGGTGGAATGTTAAATTGGTGTTCATCGAAACTCCTAACGGCCAGCGATTAACTGGACGAGCTCGTTAGACATTTATTTCTTGCATAAAAGATACAGCCAACAAAGAAGCCAACAAGACCACATGGAACCGCTTCAATTGGGCCGCGTATCGCTCCAATACATCCACCAATAATTGTAAATGCAGCGATCTTCCAGGATAATGTAATCAGTCGTGAAGAGGGAATTCCGCCTAAAAACAATGCGTGCCCAAATGGAAAGATGAGAAATCCCAAGGGCCCACCATACATTGTCGCCAGAAATATATATGCCCAACTCCAGTATCCGATATACTCGCATCCAGTATTGCCCGATCTCCCAATCAAAGCGCCAAAAGAAAGAATGAAGAATCCGCAGATGCTTCCTCCAAGAAAGCCAACCGGAAACGATAAAAGCGCACGGTTGATATAGGGACTCATATTCTTTGTCTAACGTCCCTCGTCAGGTATCGCTGGCTGGCGGGTGGATCGCAGGGATCGGGAGCGAAGGCGCTCGGTCTGCTCTTCTGCCAGCAGGCCCTGTGCCTGAGCGGTGCAATATCGGATTGGTGTTCATCGAAACTCCCCACGGGCCAGCGATTAACTGCACGAGCCTGTTCGCATATTTTCTTCTCATATCGAGGTCAGAATGTCCCTCCAGAAATCAGTCGCATTGCTATAGCCATCGCCAACGGCCTCCCAATATGGCCTACCAGTAAAAAATGCAGCGATCAAGATGTATGGGGATACGACGATCCAAGTAATGGGAAGAAGCAACAGGGTGAAAAGTATCCGGCCAAGGAACTCAAAAAGGAAGTGCATTGAAATATGCCTTTTGGAGGCGGGTGGTAGCAAGCGTGGGGGTGGGAAAACCGGAAATCATTTCAGGCCGCGCCTCTGGAATATTTTTGCTGTGGCAAGAAGCTCGGCGGTCCGGGGAAGCGGTCGTAGTAATCTCGGCCTCTGATAGATGTTTCCGTGGGCCAGTGCATTACTTCTCAACAGTCCCCCTCAGCCAGAACATGACGCCCTCAATCCCACCTACAAAGAAGAAGCAAACGGCAAAACTGGTAACTGCTGCTGCAATATCTGTCCATCCGACAATAAAATGGGTCAGAACCGTAGCGACCGCTGCAGGGAACAGGATCAAAACGAGGAGCTTCATATTCTTAGCGAACGTATTGTAGAATTATGTGTTGCGTTATTGCTTAATCGTGGCATCATTCTATTTCGATTATGAACGATCCGTCAAGAAAAACTACTGGGAACGCAAATCGCGGGGCATCAGCGCGATGGGATGATCGGTGGATTCGGTTTCGCATGGCGTTGAAGGCGAGGGGGGTTGAGCTGAGGTTTCAGGATTACTACCGGGCGTGGGTTTTGGGATTTTTGGGATATATCAAGCCAAGGCGGTTCGAGGAGGCTGTGGCGGACGATGTGAGGGGATTTTTAGAGAAACTTGCCGGTGAGGGCAAGAAAGAATGGCAATTGCGGCAGGCTGAGGCCGCGTAAAAGGCTTCGCCTCACGCGTTTTATTTGTGAAGGTGAGCGGCTGTGTTCTACGTGTATGTTTTGCATTCGCTCGGGGATGCCGGTCTTTACATCGGCTTTACGGGCGATTTGCGTCGGCGATTGAAAGAGCATCAAGGCGGGGAATCGTTTGCCACGTCGTTTCGAGGCCCTTGGAAACTCATTTATTACGAGGCCTATGTTGAGCCAGCGGACGCCGAGGGGCGCGAGCGGTTTTTGAAAAGCGGTGCCGGACGGAAGTTTTTAGACAAGCAGCTTCTCAATTACTTTGCGCGTTGTCCGAGGAGATTACGGAAACCTTTGATAGCTCCCTCATCTGTTCCAGCCGCGTGAGGCGAAGCCTTTTACGCGGGGAAGGGGGACAAGGATCGGCGGGTGCCGCTGCCGAAGAAACTTGTTGCCAAATTGAAGGCGCAGATCGAAAAGGCGCGGGGGCGATGGGAGAAGGATCGGGCGCTCGGAGTGGAGGGGGTTTTCCTGCCGGAGGCGCTGTCGGTGAAATACGTGAAGGCGGAAACCGAATGGGGATGGTATTGGCTGTTTCCGGCCGACGGGCTTTCGGAAGACCCGTGGACGAAAAAAATCCGGCGTCATCATATGGGGGAAAACGGGGTTCAGCAGCTGGTGAAGCGGTGCGCGCTGCGGGCGGGGCTGACGAAGTCGGTGACGCCGCACACGCTGAGGCACTCGTTTGCTACGCATCTGCTGGAGGGCGGATCCGACATCCGGACGGTGCAGGAGTTGCTCGGGCATTCCGACGTGAGCACGACGATGATTTACACGCACGTGCTGAACCGTCCGGGGCTGGCGGTGAGGAGCCCGCTGGACTCGATGTGACTCGCGCAACTCCGCCCGGTCTTCCATATCGAATATTGCTTCCGCCCTAGCCTCAGGGCTACAGATTTACGAAGCGCGCGGCAGATTTGCTGGGGTCGCTGTAGCCGCGTCCGTGCCGGACGCATTGACGGAACACGCCCGGCACGGGCGTGGCTACAGATTTACGAAACCGCTCTTGGCGACGCGTCGAGCGGGAGTAGATGATAAAAACGCCCGTGATACGGATGGCCCCGGAGCCGGGTTGAACCCGTGTCAGGGTTCGTTGGTGGCGGCGTTTTTGATCGTGTCCCCGATGACTTTTCCCGCCCCCTTGAATGCGTCGCCGATTCCCTGGATGGCATTTTTTGCATCGGTGAACGCGCGGCTGAGTTTTGCGGCCTGGAAGTCGGAGCGGAGCCTGGAGGCCTGCTGGCGGAAAAGTTCGCACTGAACGGTGTCGCCCTTTTTCGCGAGCACCTCGATTTGGGTGTCGAGAATCGCAAGGGATTCCTCGACGTCCGACTGCCTCCGGTCGTTCGGAGCGGCCTGAAACTCCGCGATTTGCTTGCGGGTGGTCGAGACCGTCCGCGCGGGCGAGTCGCAGCCGGAGAGTCCGATCGCCAGGCAAAAGGCGACGAGCATTGCGGTTGAGCGGTTCATCCTAGAAACGGCAGTTGCACCACGAAGCACACGAAGCACACGAAGCACACGAAGAAAAAAGGTGGTAATCATGGAGTTGTGTTGGCGTTTGGCTTTGGCGATGCGTTCACCCATCGGGTGAGCGCGAGAAATAGCAATGAATTATTGCAAGCTCCTCTCTTCGTGTGCTTCGTGGTGAATTCCTAATGCCGGATTTAGGTTCATGAGCGGAAGGTATCGAGGGCGGGCGAGCGGCCGTTTTCCGCGCGGACGTCCGGGCAGTTTGCCGCGAGGTGCCGGAGGATGTGGAAGACCTCCTCCGGATCGGCCGCGACTGCGGCGGCGATCTGTTCGGCCGTCTCGGGCTTGCCGGATTTTCGGAGGTGGGCGGCGACACGGATCTGGAGATCGATGACGTGGGAGGCGGCCTTTTTCCCGGCCTCGACGCCCGGCTGGTGGTAGGCGTTGACGTTGACGAGAGATCCGTAGAACCCGACGGCGCGCTCGTAGAGAGCGATGAGGGCGCCGAGCTGGAAGGCGTTGAACTCCGGGATGCTGAGCGTGAGGGATTCGCGCCCGTTTTCGTGAAGGGCGCTGCGCGTGCCACGGAGGAACCCTTGCAGGTAATCGCCCGGAGTGACTCCCGGCTCAACTTCGAGCGGGGCCGAGGCTGTGGCCTTGCGCACCTCGATGAACGTGACAAAGAAATTATTGATGCCGTCGCGGAGCTGCTGGACATACGCATGCTGGTCGGTCGAGCCCTTGTTGCCATAGACCGCGATCCCCTGGTTGACGACATGGCCGTCGAGGTCGAGCTCCTTTCCGAGCGATTCCATGACGAGCTGCTGGAGGTAGCGGCTGAAGAGGAGAAGGCGGTCCTTGTAGGGCAGGATGACCATGTCCTTGAGCCCGTGCCCGTCTCCGGCATGAAACCACATCAGCGCCAGAAGCATCGCGGCATTCCGCCGGATGTCGTCGGTGCGGGTTTTGGCATCCATCGCGGCGGCCCCTTCGAGGAATGACGCGACATCCAGCCCCTGCAGCGCCATCGGAACAAGGCCCACCGCGCTCATCACCGACGTGCGCCCGCCAACCCAGTCCCACATCGGGAACCGCCGCAGCCAGCCCTCGGAGACGGCCACCTTGTCGAGCTCGCTGCCCGCGCCCGTGACCGCGACAAAATTCTTTGCGCACGGGGTTCCCGCTTTTTCGAATGCGGCCCGGGCCGCGAGCATGCCGTTGCGGGATTCTTTTGTGCCGCCGGATTTCGAGATGACGACGACGAGCGTGGTGCCGAGGCGGGCCCCGATCTGGTCGAGGACTTTGTCCATGCCGTCCGGGTCGGTGTTGTCGAAGAAGTGCATCCGGAGCGGATCCGCCGGGCTCCAGAGCGCGTCGGCGACGAGCTCGGGTCCGAGGGCGGATCCGCCGATGCCAACGACCAGCACGTCGGTGAACCGGGCGCCCGACGCGGAAAGGATTTTGCCCGAATGCACGTCCGCCGCGAACTTCAGGACGGCATTTTTCGTGGAGACGATCGTCTCTGCGATTTCCGGGGTGGGTGCCAGCGAGGGGTTGCGCAGCCAGTAGTGGCCGACCATCCGGTTCTCATCCGGGTTCGCGATCCCGCCCGCCTCGAGCGCCTTCATCTGCTCGCACGCGCGGTCGGCGGCGAGCGACGTGCCGGTGAAAAAATCCGACGGGAAATTCATCCGGCTGATGTCGATGGAAAAACCGAGGTCGTCGTAGCTGAGGAAGTATTGTTGAAACCTTTGCCAAAGCGTTGTTGTGCTCATGGGCGCAAGCGAACTAAATTGCGGGCGGCATGGCAAATCGAATTCCCCATTGCGCCGAAATCTTTTCGGGCGCCCTCTGCGGCACCGAGGCGGACACCCGTGCGCTGGGGCGGCGTGTAGGGGCTGCCGCGCAGGGCCGGATGGTCCTCAGTCTGGAGGGGGCGCTCGGGGCGGGGAAAACCTGCTTTGTGCAGGGGCTTGCCGAGGGGCTGGGCCTGGATGCCTCGGACGTCTCGAGCCCGACATTCCCCCTCGTTCACGAATATCCCGGCGGCCGGCATCCGCTCGTGCATTTCGACCTCTACCGCCTCGAGCACGAGGAGGAACTGGTTCTTCTCGGCTTTGATGAGTATCTGCAGGCGCCGGGAATTTGCGCCATCGAATGGGGGGGGAAATTCCCC
>JBAXXD010000180.1:0-5392 GCA_037128135.1 Verrucomicrobiia bacterium | reverse complement strand
GTTCCTCCTCGCTGTGGCCCCGTGGTTTCTCGGGTTCCTCGTCCTCTTTTTTGCGGCCGGAAAACTTTTTGTTCGATGGCGGCGAGTGGCGCTGGTTCTCGTTTGGATTTGCTGGGGCGCGATGGCAGCCACCGGGCTTTGGAACGGCTGGGATGCCTGGCAAAACCGCATCGACGACCTGCGGCTCGTTGCCCCTGTCGGGCTCGTCGGGCAGGCAAAAGATTCCCGCCATGTCTTTGTCAACCCTTCGGCGGTTCCATCCGTCGCCGCCCTGGCTCCCCGGATGGTTGACCGGGAGCCCGCGCCGGAAACTCCCCTCGCCCAATCCCCCGCCCGATGGAGAGAAGAAGACCGGAAGAATCCCTTTTCTGCGGCGCTCCTTTCCGGAAGACTTTCCGAGGCAAAATTATTGATCCGGCATTTGCTGGAGTCGCCGGATTGGCACCTCGCCGCGGTGGATAACCAAGGGCTGCTTTTTCTGCGCGGCTCCGCGCCGGATCGCTCGGAGACGGACATCCCGGATTTTCAATCCTCCAGAGATCGCGCGATCTACCTCTCGCAATACGCGCTCTGCCTCGAGGCCGCCGGACTCGCCCTCCCCGCGACCCTGCGCATGGAGGAGGCGATGGATGCCGCGGGAAATGATTTTGAAATCCTCATCCGCGCGGCCACTTTCGCGGCCTCCCGAAACCGGTGGGAACAGGCCCGGAAACTGGCCGCAACCGCCCGATTGAAACGACCCGGAAACTTCGAGGCGGACTACCTGCTCGCTTGGTCGCTCTTGGAAACACGGGCGTTCGACAAGGCCTTCGAAATGACATCCCGCCTCGCCGGAAATTTTCCCGGCGACCCTTCCGTCCTCCTCCTCCACGCCCGCACCGCACGCGCCTCAAAAAATTTCCCGTCCGAGACCGACGCCCTCGAACGCCTCCTCCGGCTGGCGGGCAAGGACAAATCCTCAGCCGCGCGGATCCATGTTTTCCTCGGCCAGTCGTGGATGGAGCGCGGGTTCCCCGACCAGGCGATCGCCCACTTCAATCTCGCGCTCGAATCCCTCCCCTCCCCCGCAGAATCCCGCGACATCCGCGAGTCCATCCGGACGATCGAGGCCAACCGCCTGCGAACCCAGCCTTGAAGGCTTCTCAAACCTCACGGAGTTGGCCGCGCAACGCGGGCGAGTATTTCGGCGAGTTCCGCCTTTTTGAACGGCTTCGAAAGGAATTCGTCCATGCCTGCGGCGAGACAGCGCTTGCGGTCGCCGTGCATCACGTTTGCGGTGAGGGCGATGATCGGCACGTGTCCGCCCGCCATCGCTTCGGCCTCCCGGATTTTTCTTGTCGCCTCGATCCCGTCCATGCCCGCCATCTGCATGTCCATGAGGATGGCAAAATATTTTCCTTTCGCGAAGGCGGCGACCGCATCGGCCCCGTGGATTACGGCTTCTGTCCGGTATCCGAGGCCGGACAGCATTTTTTCCGCGAGGGTTCTGCTGTTCGGGTCGTCCTCGACGACCAGCACGACATTGCAAGCAGCGGGCATCGTCGTCCCGCCTGTTTGAACTGGATGGAGATGCTCCGTCAGCACCGATTTATCCGAAACAGGCACGGCGGGGATCCCCCCGGCACAAACAGGTGCTGGTTCCATCGGGAGGCGAAAAGTGAACGTGCTGCCTTTGCCCGGCGTGGAGGAGACCGTAATCGCGCCGCCCATCGCCTCGGCGAGGCGCCGCGAGATCGCGAGTCCGAGCCCTGTGCCTTGAAACGCACGGTGACTCGACGGGTCGCCCTGCGTGAACGGATCGAACAGGCGGAGGCACACTTTGGGAGAAATCCCGATGCCTGTGTCTTCGACCGAGAAATCGAGGAACCCGACCGCAGGCGCGATGCGGAAGACGACCGATCCATTCGCTGTGAACTTAACCGCGTTGCCGAGGAGGTTGATGAGGATCTGGCGGATCCGGCGCATGTCGCCGGTGATCCGCTCCGGCACGCCGGGATCCATCTCGCAACGGAATTCGAGCCCTTTGTCGGCAGCGCTTTTTTGAAGAGGGATGCAGACGGAATTCACAAAGCCCTCGACCTCGACCAGCGTGGGTTCGATCTGCATGCAGCCTTTTTCAATGCTGGAGAAATCGAGGATGTCGTTGACGACGGCGAGAAGGTGCTCTCCGCTCTCGCTGATCGTCCGGGCATACATTATTTGCTCCGCGTCGAGCGGGGAGCCCGCGAGAAGCTCGGCGAAACCGAGCACGCCATTGAGCGGGGTGCGAAGCTCGTGGCTCATCATGGCGAGGAAATCGCTCTTCGCACGGGTGGCGGCCTCGGCGTGGAGGAGCGCTTCTTTCAGGCTGGTTTCCATGGCGATCCGGTCGGTAATATCTTCCTTGACCGCGATGAAATGGACGATTTTCCCGCTGTTGTTGAAGACCGGCGAGATGGTCGCCGATTCCCAATAGAGCGAGCGATCCTTGCGCTTGTTGTGAAACTCGCCGCGCCAGGTCCTTCCGGAGATGATGGTTTCCCAGAGATCGCGGTAAAATGACGGGCCCTGCTTCCCGGATTTGAGAACGCGGGGGTTTTGACCAATCGCCTCGGCGGCCGTGTAGCCCGAGCTCTTTTCAAAGGCGGGATTCGCATACTCGATGTTCCCACAGGGATCGGTGATGACGATGGTGTTCGCGCTTTGCTCGACTGCCGCCCGCAGATTTTTCAGTTCCTCCTCCTCCAGGCGATGCTCGGTGACATCGCGGAGAATGCCCACGGAATGCCAGTCCCCGGCGACCTGTATGGAAGAAAGCGATATCTGGACAGAGATCTCCTTCCCGTCTTTTCGCAGGGCCTCCATCTCGACCGTCTTCCCGATCGCGGCACCCTGACCGGTTTTCAAAAACGCCGGGAAAGCGGCCTGATGCGCCGCGTGATATCGTGCAGGCACGATGAGCGCGTGCAGGTCTTGGCCGATGGCTTCATCCGCCATGTAGCCGAAAATACGCTCGGCGGCGGGATTCCAATAGGAGATCATACCTTCCGGGCCCATCATCAAAATCGCATCCTGCGCGGAGTCGGTGATCGCACGCATACGGAATTCGCTCGCTTTCCGCGCCGCGTTTTCCGCCCGCAAATCTTCCAGCAGGTTGAGCGTGGCGGTCTGGCTTTTTTGGAGTTCCCGCGTGCGTTCCGCCACCAGAACGCCCAGCCGCGCGGCTTCATCCCGTTGATGGATCGCGGCGGCCTTGATCTTGGCCATGACCCGAATCTGGACGGTCAGTTCGATCTCGTCGAAGGGCTTGGAGAGAAAACCCTCCGCCCCGGCTTCCAAAGCCTTGACGTGACTGTCCCGGTCGCTCTGGGCTGTCAGGAAGAGCACCGGAATCGTTTGCAGACGGGTGTCTTCCTTCAGCTTCCTGCAAACCTCATACCCGTCCATGCCCGGCATGAGGATGTCGAGCAGGATCACATCCGGGTCTTCGGCCTCCGCCAGCTCAAGACCTTTCGCTCCGTCGGGGGCGGTCAGGAATCTGACCTCCGGAAGGCGGTCCAGCACAATCGCCCGCAAAACCGTCAGGTTGTCGGGGTTGTCGTCAATCGCCAGGATTTTCATGGCCGCTTTTCATCCAAAAATTCCCTCAGCAGGTTCCGCAGCGCGTCGTGATCCAAGGGCTTCGTGAGATAGCCGTCGAAGCCGTGAGCCAAAATTTCCTCGCGGTCGCCCTTCATGGCGCTGGCGGTGACGGCGATCACCGGGATGTGTCGCAAGGATTCGTCCTGCCGGATTTCGTGGAGTGCCTGGATGCCGTCCAGTCCGGGCAGCGCGATGTCCGTGAGGATGAGATCGGGCTGGTGCGTCCGTGCGAGTTCGACGCTCGTCCGGCCATCTTCCGCTTCGATGATCTGATAGGTGTCGCCGATCAGGGCCTTGACGGCGTGCAGGTTGTCGGGGTTGTCTTCCGCCACCAGAACGACAGGTTTTCCGGGGCGCGCGGGGCGGCGGCGACGCGGCGGGGCGGCTGGCTTCTCCGGCGTCGGGGCGACCATCTTGGCCACTGCGGCCAGCAACTCATGTTTATTGATGTCGCCCTTCTGGATCAACTGGTGAATGTGGTTTCCCTTGAGGACGCTCAACTCCTCCTTGGTCATATGCTTTGCGGTGAGGATGAGGACGGGCAGATGCGCGGTCCGCTCTTCGGCCCGAAGCGCCTGGAGCACTTGAAAGCCGTCCACATGCGGCATCATGAGGTCAAGGATCATGGCAGCGGGAAGAGCTTGCCCGATCTGCGCCAAGCCCTCCTGGCCGTCGCGTGCCACCCGCACGCGGTAGCCCTCGGCTTTGAGAAGATGCGTCATCTGAATGATCGCGGGCTCGTTGTCCTCGACCAACAAAATATCCCGGCCCGTGCGTCCTCCCGATCCCTTTGCTGGAGGGATGGCCTCCGTGCGGTCCGATTTATTCCTGGGCGCTGACGGAGCATCGCCCTCCAGCTCCAAAGGCAGGCGGAGGGTAAAGGTCGAGCCTTGGCCGGGGACGCTTTCCACCGTAATGTCGCCGCCGAGCAGGAGCGCGTATTTCTTCGCGATGGCCAGCCCGAGGCCGGTGCCGCCGTATTTGCGAGAGGTGCTTCCGTCGGCTTGGCGGAACTCGTCGAAGATATAGGGAAGTTGGTCGGCGGCGATGCCGATGCCGGTATCCTTTACGGAAATGCGAAATGGGAAATGCGAAATGGGAAATCCGGAGTCCGGTTTTTCGATTTCCGCCGTGATCGTGACCTGTCCCCGCTCGGTGAACTTGACCGCGTTGCCGACGAGGTTCTGGAGGATATGCCGGCACTTGTCGGGATCGGAGGCGAGAAGCGGCAGGTCGCCGGACACCGCGTTGAGGAGAGCGATCTTCTTTTCCCGCGCCTGCGGTCCGATCATGGCGGCGATCTCACCGGCCAGCTCGCGAACCGAGAAGTGGCTGACGGTGATGTCCTCTCCGCCCGCCTCGATGCGTGAAAGGTCGAGGAGATCGTTGATCAGCGAGAGGAGAGCTTTGCCGTTGCGTTCGATGATTTCGAGGTAGCCGAATTCCTGCTCGGGAATGGCCTTCGCCAGCCGGCGGCCCAGGACGCCCGAGAGCGCGATCACCGAGTTCAGCGGCGTGCGCAACTCGTGGCTCATGTTCGAAAGGAAGGCGCTCTTCAACCGGTTGGCTTCATCCAGCTCCCGCTTCTGGATTTCCAGCTCGGTGTTCTGCCGGGTCAGTTCGTCGGTTTGTATCGAAAGCTCCTCCTTCTGCGTGTCCAGTTCATGGTTCTGGCGCTCGAGCCGCTCCGCCAAGTTCTGGATTTTCTGGAATGCCAGCACGCCGTTCACGCGGGCGGTCAGCACGCTCCAGATGTCGTTGACCAGGCGGA
>JBAXXD010000179.1:0-5395 GCA_037128135.1 Verrucomicrobiia bacterium | reverse complement strand
ATTTTATGACCACAAATCCCCACCTTCTCTCCATTATCCTGTTGGCCTCAACCCTGGCCCTGCCGCTCAAGGCGGAAACGGTCAGCTACCACTTCGACTCGCCGGAGGAGATCCGGCAGTTCAATCCGCAATGCAAAGATCCCTCGGCCTTGTTGGAGACGACGAAGACCGCCGCCGGGGCGGGGGCATTGAAAACCCCCACCGGCTTTGGAGCCAGCTTCCCCAAAGATTGGACCGAGGGAGTGATGAGCTTTTGGGTCTATGACGATACCTTCGAGAGAATTGTCGAGAGAAACGGCTTGACCATATCTCTCATTGGAGAAGTGGATGGAAAGAAGCAAACCTTCGGTTTAGAGTTGAGGCGATTCAACGCGGGTTGGAGGCTCGCAACCGAAGGGGAGGCGCCGACCTCCCGCTACCATGCGCTCAACGACGCACCTAATCACGGGGGATGGACTCGGTTTGACATCGTCAGTCCTGCCGGCAAGGGCCCCCGACCGTTCACGATCTACATTGACGGACACGCCGTATTCCAAACGCCGGATAAGTATCTCTCCATTGCAGGCGTCTACATCGGACCCTTCCCTTTTGTCGACGAAGTGGTCTGTGATTCGAATCCCGACAGCTTTCGCCCCAATCCTGTTCGGAACATCCAGCCCGACCAGCCGTACGGTCAGATCCTCCTGAACCCTGGACAAAAGCTCAAAGTCGATCTTGAGCTCGATCCCAAGGGCGCACGGGCCGATGCAGGGGAGGTGGACGTCGTCCTGCTCGACGGCCGTTGCGAGACGCTTGTCTCCGCCAAATCTACGATTGATTGGAAGAAGGGCGACTCTAAGAAATTAGCTGTGGAGCTGCCAACGCCGCCGCGCTCGGGAAACTTCTGGCTGGAGACGCGCTACCACGAAGCCAACGGCCCCGTCGAAACCACCCGGCGCAAAATTAACCTCCAATTTATCAATCCCGCATTTGCGCAAGCGACCCAAAAACCGCTCGAGCTGTTCCGTCGCCCATGGGACTTCCTGCCCATCGGCAAGAACGAGTTTCCGCTCCCAGGTCGCACGCAGGCCAACGGTCCGACAAAGGAGGATTTAGCCGTGCCGAGCACTTCACCCACCGATTGGTCGAAGGCCACGCCGCTGCGCGGCCCTTGGCTCGATTTTGTAAACAACTACTACTTCAATATCGGCCGGACCTATCACGCTGCTTGGTATCGCCAGCAAGTTGAAGTTCCCGGCGCTTGGAAAGGGCAGAAAGTCCTGCTTGAGATCGAAGCGCCTGAGACGATCGCCACGGTCTTCGCCAACGGCAAACGCGCAGGGACGCTTGAATGGCCCGGTGGGGATCTCGACCTCACGGCTTTTGTCACCCCCGGCAAAACCCTCGACCTCGCAATCCTCGTCCAAGCCGATCCCGTTTCGGGCTACCTCCGCTTTGTCCGCGAGTGCATCGACAAGAAAGTCCAGGCCCCGAGCTATTGCGGGGTTCGCGGGCTGACCGGCGACGTTCGCCTCTTTCCGGTGGCCAATGGTCCGCAGATCGATGGCGTCGCCATCAGGACGTCGGTCGCCAAGAAGCAGCTGACAACCGTGTTCGAGCTTTCCAACCTGGCACCCGGCAAGTCGTATCGAATCAAGGCCGCCGCCTCCGCAGCTGGGCAGATCGCCCAGGCTCTCCCCGAAACCACCTTCACTGCCAAGACAGAAAGCGATACCGTAGAGATTTCCTCCGCATGGGAGAACCCGATTCTCTGGGATCTCAACGCCCCGTATCTCTACGATCTGGATGCCGTGCTGCTCGACGCCAACGGCAAGACATTGGCAAGCCTCTGGCCGGAGCGCTTTGGATTCCGGGAAGTCACCGGCAACGGATCGGATCTCAAAATCAACGGCCGCCCCGTGTCGCTGTTTGACTGCGGAGGAAGCATCTCCGAGCCTCCCGAGCACAGCCGCTGGTGCGAGAAGTTCGGCTACAGCGTCTTTTACGATGGCGAAGGCAAGGAAAATGCCCGTCTTCTCGATGAGGCAGGTAAAACCGCTACGGGCGACCGTCTTCACCAGGAAGCCGTTCAGAGCGCACCATCGGATATGGCCAGGAATGGCAAGGACTCGGATCCCAAGGCCTGGGCCGGCGTTGTCCATCTTTTGGACGTCGCAAACAAGGTCAGGCGCAACCATCCCGGGGTCTTCTTCCAGCGCGGCGTCCTCGGCTGCTCAGCTTTCGGCAACAGCGGGATGTATAACCCCTACTTTCAAAATGGCACGTGGGTGAACGAGCCTCCGCCGAGCAACGATGTCCTCACCCGCGCATTTAAAGTCGGTCGCCGGATCATCGATCACCTCCACCAGGGAGACCCGACCCGGCTGGTGACCGCTCAGGATTCCGGGAGCATCAACGATACGATGCACATCACCGAGTATGCCGGCTTTTTGCCGATCCAGGAGATGATTGAGAAAACCCAGTACTGGCGCGCTCATGGGACGAAACCGTTTCTTATTGAGGAACAGGCTGCACCGATGGGCCCGAACTGGACCGACGGCTGCTCTCAAGGCGAAGGCTGGAACGGCGTGCCCTGCTTTGCCGAGTGGTCTGCCATTACCTGGGGCGATGACGCCTACGCCCGGACGCCGCTCGACGAAAAATTCCTCCTCGACACGGAGAAGTCGATTGCGCAGCAGCGGCAGAATGTCATCGACACCATCAAGAACCCGCTCGAACGAGATGTCGCCCTGTCAAAAATCCGTATGGGCCTTATTAATGGGTTCTATAGCGACAAGGATGAGGTCATTCATAATATCATCTGGAAGGATCGCATCCGGGAGGAGGTCCTCAACTGGCGCGCGAACCATCTTGCTCTCCTCGGGTTTTTCTTCAGCTGCGGCGGGCCCCGGCTCGACTTGTGCTATCAGGAGTTTCAGGCCCCGGTCACCGGATTCCTCGTCGGAACCAAGGACAAGCCGACTCTAAAGACCCACATCTTCGTTCCCGGCGAGACATTGGATCGCGGCGCGCTCCTGCTCAATAATTCGCACAAGCCCGCCGATCTGACCTGCCAGTGGAAGATCGAGCTCGGTGGTAAGCCAGTGGCCGAAGGCTCAAAAACCGAGACGATTCCTGCAGGCGGAGACGTGTTTGTCCCCATCCAAGCCGTCATCCCCGCAGGCGGCGACCAGTCGGGCAAGCTCTCGGTTCATTTTATCAAGGACGGGAAGCCTTTGCGTTCCGACTCGTGCAACATCGACGTGATTGCTCCGCGACCGTTTGCCAACCAAGGCAAAGTGGCCCTCATCGACCCCGAAGAAGACTCTGCCAAAGCCCTGGAGGCCGCCGGAGTCAAGTTCCAGCTCCTCAACTTTGACGAGAATCTCAGCACGTTCGATACTGTTATCTTCGGGCGACGGGCCTTCAACTACGAGCTCAACCTGCTCCCTGAGGGCCTTGATCTTGCCAGGCTCATGCGCGAGGGCAAGCGAGTCCTTATCCTCGAGCAGGACGAGGCGGTCTTGCGCTCTCGCTTCAAGCTCCGCACCGAGTATCTCTCCCCGCGCGAAGCCTATGGCCGCGGCGGTTCGGGACCACTCCTCGACGGTCTTCCCGACCGGCTTCTAAACTACTGGCGCGGATCGGCGACACTCACCGATGGCTACGAGGTCGCCAGGGGCAAGAGCAAACCCGGCGCAGGCGAATTCTATGTAGGAGACGGTGGGGAATGGCTTTACACTTGGAACGATGGCGAGCCGCACCATCGACCGATGAAATGGGGGAATACTCACAACGTCGCAACCGTGGTCGCGATCAAGCCGGACACCGGCAGCTTCCGGACGTTGCTCGATTGCGGATTCGCCAATAACTACGCGGCTACCTGGGAGCTTGAGAGCGAAAATGGGACGATCCTCTTCAGCCAGGTCGACGTGAGCGGACGCAGCGAGGCCTCACCCGAGGCAACCCGCTACCTGCAAAACCTCGTACGCACGGCCGAGAATGCCCCGAAACCCAACTGGCGGCAGGTGGTCTATCTCGGCGGCGAAAAGGGTGCCGCCTTGCTCAAACAACTCTTCATCCCGACCCGGTCTATCGCCGCGCCGTCCGAAGCGCAGCCTGACCGCGATCTTTTGGTGGTGGGCGAGTGTTCGGCCGAGCAGCTTAAAGGCTGGAAGGACGCCATCGCCGCCTTCGCAC
Organism: Verrucomicrobiia bacterium; assembly: GCA_037128135.1. Classification (GTDB taxonomy): domain Bacteria; phylum Verrucomicrobiota; class Verrucomicrobiia; order Chthoniobacterales; family Terrimicrobiaceae; genus QYQL01. The sequence goes on along the minus strand of JBAXXD010000179.1, from coordinate 1,216 downwards.
AAGCTGGAGGAACGGTCTTCAGCCTGCCAAGAACCGAGGACGACTTCGCTGCCGGGTGGACTCCCTTTGCAGTAAAAACCAGCAAGCGCCCGGTGAACCATACGCTCATCGGGAAGTCGGCCGCCCCGCTTCTCGCGGGCCTTGGCAACAGCGACCTCTACTGGAAAGGGAACATCGAAATTGCCAGCCTCAAAAGCGTCGAAGGATCGAACGTCCTTCTCGATACGGGCATACTGGCAAGCGTGCCCTGGGGCAAGGGCCAATACGTCTTCTGCCAGATCGAACCGGCTGCCTTTGGCGACGTCAAACGCGACCATTGGCTCAAGGATTCGAAACGCACCACCGAACGGATGATCCGCACGCTCTTCACCAACTTAGGTGCAAAGATGGACTCTCCTAAGTTGCTCGCCCGACCGAAGGCGAGCGAGGAGCTGGATTACGCGCTCGACCTGGCAGGGGCCTGGAAGGTTTGCCCGATCGTGGCAGGTGCGGACGCGGCCCCGGCGAAGAATGATCCGGCCTGGCGCGACATCAAGCTTCCCGGCTCCCCGCAACGCGACTATCCGGAGTGGAAGGGAGTCAAGGGCGGCTTCTGGTACCGTCGGGAACTGGCGCTCGATAAGGAAGTGCCGCGCGATCTGCCGGTTCGCCTCGGCATCGGCTGCATCAGCGGCGCAAACATCCTTTATGTTAACGGCGAGAAAGTCGCCCGCACCGATACGGAAACCGACGTCAACGGAGTTGCAACCGTCGTGCGCGATTACTCGATTCCAGGCAGCGTATTTAAGACAGGATCGAACGACCTGCTGGTGCGGGTCGATTACGATACCAACGCTTCCTTGGGGATGCGTGGGAGCACGGGAGAAGTCGCTGCACCGATGGATCTGAGAGTCTTCAAATCCAAAGCAAAAAGTCCTATGTTAGCCCCGATCGACCTCGAGTCGCTATCGGAGTGCTGGGGGGTTGCCGTTCAAGACCCCAATGCGCCCTGCCCGGATTTGAATGCCACGGGCACCACGCTTCCTTGGCATCGCGTCGCCGTGCCGGGCTATATCCAAACCCAGCAGGCGGATTGGGCAACCCTCAATAACTATTATTTCTGGTATTGGAGACAATTCACCTTAAAAGAGCCGCTGCCAGAAAATGCCAAACCGGTGTTGATCATGGGCGCGGTGGACGACGAGGATACCACCTACTTCAACGGCGTGAAAATCGG
>JBAXXD010000178.1:0-5419 GCA_037128135.1 Verrucomicrobiia bacterium | reverse complement strand
CCAATCCGTTTGATCGCAGCTCGGTGGAAGGGGTCGGCTACAACCAGTGGGAACATGTCAAAACCGGCGAGGTCTTTCCGCCAACCCCGCAGATCCCGGGGGCCGTCCACACCGGGTATAACAATGAGTATGATTTACCGCACACGGGCACATTGCTCGGAACGCTGGCGATGTGGGGTTCCGGCGTATGACACTCACTTTGCCGCCACCAACATCTTCGGATGCGGGATCGGAGTCCTGGGCAACTACCTTGCAGGCACTTCATGGATGTGATGCACAGCAACTATCGCATAGCTTATTACGGCAACGGTATTAGCTTTTTTGAGAATGCGTGATATAACGTGTGGCGAGCCGCGAAAGACAAACCGGAATTCCAAAATATTTATTTAGCATGGAGTAAAGAACCCCGGGGCAAGCCCAGAGGGATTTCAGAATATGAATTCAGAGAGCCACGATAAAAAGCCCGAAGCAAGCTTCGGGGTATCAGACCCAATTTGAATGAAAAACCATCAAGTCCTGGCCGTCGGAGAAATCCTCTGGGATCTGCTGCCGTCCGGCAAACAACTTGGCGGTGCCCCCGCGAACTTCGCCTATCACGCCCACGCGCTCGGCGCCGGGGCGCGGTTGATCTCGCGTGTCGGCAACGATCCCCTTGGCCTCGAAATTCTCGACCGGCTCCGCACGCTTGGCCTGCCGACCGGCGGCGTGAGCGTGGACCCGGCGGCCCCGACGGGAACCGTCTCCGTCGAAATCCAGCCCGACGGCCAGCCGCGGTTCATCATCCAAGAGAGCGTCGCGTGGGACCGGCTTGAAGCCGGCGACCCCGTTCAAGCCGATGCGGTTTGTTTCGGCACGCTGGGCCAGCGGTGTGCCACCGCGCGCCAGGCGATCCGGGCGGCGGTCTCCGCGGTGCCGGCCGGGGCACTGCGGGTGTTTGATATCAACCTCCGCCAGCAGTTCTACTCACGCGAGATCATCGAGTCGTCGCTGGCGTTGGCCGATGCCTTGAAACTCAATGATACGGAACTGCCCGTGCTCGCCGGGATGTTCGACCTCGCCGGCGAGCCGCGATCCCAACTCGACGCGCTCGCCGGGCGATACCAGCTTCGTGCCGTTGCGCTCACGCGCGGCGCCAACGGCAGCCTGCTGCTGGGCGGCGGCGTCTGGTCGGATCATCCCGGCCTGAGCGTGAAAGTCGTGGACGCCGTCGGTGCCGGCGATGCATTCACCGCAGCGTGGACATTAGGACTGCTGGCCCGGCACCCGCTTGACAAGATCAATCAACGCGCCAACGAAATCGCCGCATTCGTTTGCACCCAACCCGGTGCCACCCCGGTTTACCCGAACGAAAATTTATGAAAAACCTCATCAGCTTCGCCGTTGACCTGACTGCCCAGCCCGATCGCGCCGCCGAAACCACTCCGCCCGCCATTCCGCCTGTGCAAGAGGCCCAGGACGTGACAAGAGAGATCGGAGGGGGAAAGAAGTTTCTGAACTTTCCGGTGAAGACCGGCGCAGCGAAGCGCCAGGTGAACGTCAGTGTGGATGGAACGCAGGTGCGTTCCTTTATTGTCGAGTTGGCCGACGGCTCGCCTGATTGGTGGGCTCCGCTCGATGTGACTGCCTGGTCGGGCAAGAAATTGACCGTCTGCGTGGACGCCCGACCCGTCACCTCAAAGGTCGAGGACGCTGTTCCTCTCCGCTCCAATGCTCTCGATGCTCTGCGGCAGTCCGATACGCCGGCCGATTCGGAGGACCTCTACCGGGAGACCCTCCGCCCGCAACTCCATTTTTCCGCGCGCCGGGGCTGGCTGAACGACCCGAACGGCTTGGTTTTTTACAATGGCGAGTATCATCTTTTTTTCCAGCACAACCCCTATGGATGGGACTGGGGCAACATGCATTGGGGCCACGCGGTCAGCTCCGACCTGGTGCATTGGAAGGAACTCGGCGAGGCGCTTTATCCGGACAATCTGGGCGCGATGTTCAGCGGCTGCGCGGTGGTTGATTGGAAAAATAGCAGCGGCCTGGGCAAGGACGGTAAGCCGCCGCTCGTTCTGGTTTACACCGCCACGGCTCCCGAAGGCGGACAATGCCTCGCCTTCAGCATGGATGGCCGCTCGTTTTCAAAGGATTCCCGGAACCCCGTCATCAAGAATTTCGTGACTGGCAACCGGGACCCGATGATCTTCTGGCACGCGCCAACAAAGAAATGGGTGATGGTGCTCTACGGCTGTCCGCCAAGCTCCGGGGGTGAGTTGGACAATCAAGGCAAGCCGGCGACCCAGCACACGATCTATTTTTTCACCTCACCCAACCTTCGGGAGTGGACGCAGACCAGCACCATCCTGGGTGGAATCGAAGCCGACCACTACCTTTACGAATGCCCCAATCTCTTCGAGTTGCCGGTCGATGGCGATCAGGCAAATAAGAAATGGGTGCTCGCGGCCGCGAACAGCGATTATGCCATCGGCACTTTTGACGGCACGACCTTCACACCCGAGGCTTCGGGGATTCCCGGTGTCCGCGGTTGCTACTACGCGGCGCAAACCTTCAGCGATACCCCGGACGGACGCCGAATTCAGGTGGGCTGGGGCAGGGCAGCGTCTCACGGCATGCCCTTCAATCAATTGATCACTCTGCCATGCGAACTGACACTCCGCAGCACACCCGATGGAGTGCGGTTGGCCCAGCAACCGATGAAGGAACTCGAATCGCTCCGCGATGGCCCAAACCGGGCCGATGCCCTTGATTCCTTTCGCGCTGAACTGATCGAATTGCATGCCGAATTCGAGCCGGGCGACACCGGCACAATCGAGGTCACCGTGCGCGGCGCGAAAGTGATTTATGACACAGTGAAGCAGGAACTGATTGTCAACGGCACGCGCACACCCGCTCCGCTGGCAGGCGGAAAGCAGAACCTTGTCGTTTTTGTGGATCGAACCCTGGTCGAGGTGTTTGCCGGCAACGGTCTGGTTTACCTGCCGCTTCCGTTCATCCCGAATCTGGAAGACCAGTCGGTCGCGGTGGAGTGCAAAGGCGGCAACGCCAAGATCAACTCGCTGCAGGTTTATAAATTGAAATCCATTTGGCGAAGGGGTCAGTAGGATCAGATCAAGAGGAATTTCCAAAAATGATTTGAAGGCGTGCGGGAGGGTGCCAATTTGAAGGACTCCATTTCAAAGTAACCAGTATGCGATTCAGGCGGTTTTCTTAATGAGTGCTGAAAAGGATTTGCTGCGGGAGAAAATGCGGGCGGCTGCGCGGGATCGCGCCCCCGGCCTCTCCGAACGCGTGGCCGCCCACCTCCGGAGCTGGGCGCGCTGGAAATCCGCCGCCACGGTCTGCGCGTTTTGCGCGCTCGGCGACGAACCGGATCTCCTCGGCTTCCCCTCTTCAATGGCCGCCCGGTCGGACGCGTCGTCTGGAGATGATGCCCCCTGGCCGGATGGCAAACGGATCGCCCTGCCGCGCATGGAAGGCGGAAAGATTTCGATGCGCTGGGCCGGCTGCCGCGCGGTGCTTGCGCCTGGAAGATTCGGAATTCTTGAGCCGCCTGCGGCATCCCCTCCCGCCGGGGCGTCGTTTGATTTGATCCTTGTCCCCGGAACGGCCTTCGACCGCAAAGGCGGACGGCTCGGACGCGGGCGCGGGCACTACGACCGCTTCCTGGCTTCCGCGACCGGATTTTTTGCGGGGGTTTGCTTCGACGACCAAATGGTTGCCGAAGTCCCCTGCGAGCCGCACGATGCGCGCATGGATGCCGTCGTCACCCCGTCCGGAATCGTTCTCTGCGGGCGGAAAAATATCCACTGAGATCCGGGCGGCCCAGGATTTCCGCGCCGGAGTTTTCGAGATGGCAGGCCGAGATCAAGTGACGCAGAAGCACGAGCGAGGCGATCGCATCGCTCTCCGCGTCGTGCCAGCGGAATCCCTCCGACGCGATTTCCGGATCCCGATCCAACCCGAGCGCCCGGATAATATCGCCGAGCGCATGCGATGCGAGGGCGGGATAAACCGCCCGCGTCAGGACAAGAGTGTCCACCCACGGCCCGAAGGAATGGAAAGGAAAAATCCTCAGGAACCGTTTCTCGGTTGACGCGCCGTGGGCGACGATCCATCGGTTTTGCATGGCCTCCTTGATTCCCGGCCAGAGATCGAGCAGGCGCGGTGCCCCCACCAGCATTTGATCGCTGATCCCGTGAACCTTTCGGGCCGCCCACGTGACGGGCGCCGACGGGAGGACATACGAATTCAGCCTGCGGCGGATGTCCTGCCCGTCGAGGTGAACCACCGCGATTTGGACCGGCTCATCCGTGCGTCCGGGGGCCGAGCCCGCGCTCTCGAAATCGATCGCCGCAAATCCGGTGTCCGCGATGCTCAAGAGTTGTCCGCCGGAGCCCCGGGCTTTTTATTTTTCAAACTCGTCATGCAGCCGGGCAATATCCGGTAATTGCCGCGCCCGTGCAATCGGCTTTTCAATCACGCGGGAATGCGGCAGGCTTCTCCTCATGGTACATCCGGCGAAAGAAAGGTTCGGGCACGCGATCGGACAGCATCCGTTCGGGGTGCTGCTGCTGATGCTTTCGTTGATGATGGTGCTCTCGCCCTGCACCTCTCTGCTCACGAAGCTGATGCCGAACTTTTACGGCATCGCGTCGATTACCCCCCTCAGCCTTCTGGTGATCGTAGCCTCCCTTCTGGCCCTGTGGAAGGGTGACCGGCATCATGCCTCCCACATGGCCGCCGGAGCGGCGCTCATCCTCCTGCTCACCCTCGGAAGCCTCATCACCCACCACGCCATGGCGCTGACACAAATCGTCGCGCAAATCCTCTTCCTGAGCTATGTGCTGATTGTTGTTGAGCGGGCGGTCTTCCACTCCCGGGAGGTCACGAGCGACATCCTTTACGGCGCGGTTTGCGTCTATCTTCTCTTCGGGATCCTCGCCGGATTCGTCTTCATCCTGATCGAATACCTGGCCCCGGGAAGCTTCCTCATCAGCAGCCTCGGCGTGAACCCAGCCCAGCAGCAGAGCCTGTTCATCCACGACCCGGGATGGCTGGTCTATTTCAGCTTCGTGACCCTCACCACCGTGGGCTACGGCGACGTGCTCCCCGCCAATTCCGTCGCCCGCAGCGCAGCCGTCCTGGTCGCTGTCACGGGCCAGATCCTCCTCATGGTCCAGATCGCCCGCCTCGTCGGCCTCCACGTCGCCCGGGGATCGGACCCCACAAACAGCTCGGAAAAATAATCCGCCGCCCGGAAAAAAATTGTCGCGGGCGGGGCATTTTTTTGGAACGAACTCAGGGTGCGTTTATGATCGTTGCCCTTCCGCATCCGGCCGGCCCTGATCCGCGCATAAGCGCAATGAATGGCGGCAGGTCACCCCCGGCATCCGCTCTGCCACAGCAAGAGCGC
>JBAXXD010000177.1:0-5493 GCA_037128135.1 Verrucomicrobiia bacterium | reverse complement strand
CCCGGCCCGGCACTTTACACGCTTCGCGCCCTCGCAATCGCTCTCGGCGAGAACAGCGCACCCGCCGGACGCCTGATCGGCGAGCGCGTCGTCCACCCGCCCTCGGTGGATATCGCTTTTGCCGTGGAGGCCGAGGACGGGGTCATGGTGCCCGTGATCCGGAACGCCGACCAATACCGGCTCGATGACCTGGTGCCCCGCTACAACCGGCTGGTCGAACTCGCCCGCCAGCGCCGGCTTCCGCCCGGAGATACCGGCGGCTCGATTGCCACGGTCACCAACTACGGAACGTTCGGCCTCACGATCGCCACCCCGATCCCCCTGCCGGAGCAAACCCTCCTCATCGGGATGGGCGTCGGACAAACCGTGCCCTCCTGGAACCCGGCCCTCAAAGAATTCGTCCCGGTCGTTGAAGCCCAATTTACGCTGAGCTTCGATCACCGGGTGCTCGACGGCGGCGCCGCCGGACGCCTTCTCAAACGCGTGGCCGAATTGCTCGAAGCCCCGGAACAACTCTGAACCCACCCGCGCCCGCCCAAACAATAACCCGTTCGTCGGGAACGTGCCCCTCGAAAAATGATACCTCCCAACGAACACCACGCATCCTGGGCTTCAAAAAATTGGCCGCTTCCGCGGCGGCCGTCTGCCGCGCTGCTTGTATGGCTGCTCGTGGCGGTTTCCGCGTGGGCCGCGCCCGGTCCGGACTTTACGATTGTGGCCTTGCCCGACACGCAGTTTTATTCGGCATCCTATCCGAAAATCTCGGCGGCGCAGACCGACTGGATCGTGGCCAACCGGACCCGGCTCAACATTGTTTATGTCGCCCAGCTTGGCGACATCACGGATCAGGGCGACATCGAGCCGGAGCAGTGGGCCCATGCCTCCGACGCCCTTTATCGGCTGGAAAAGACCGAGGGGCTTCCCGGCGGCATCCCCTACGGCGTCGTCCCGGGCAACCACGACCACCGGGGCGGCATCAGCCAGTTCAATAAGTTTTTCGGCGTCGAGCATTTCGCCGGGCGCTCCTACTACGGCGGGCACCTCGGCAAGGACAACAACAACCACTTCGACAACTTCCGCGCGGGCGGGCTCGACTTTGTCGTGCTCTACATCGACTTCGACTATGACAAGCTCGACTACGCACCGATCGATGCCTGGGCCGAGGGCGTGCTCAAGTCCAACGCCCATCGGCGGGCCCTTGTCGTCAGCCATGACCTGCTCGCTGTCAACGGCTCGTTCGATCCGCGTGGCCAGGCGATTTACGAAAAACTCAGAGGCAACCCGAATCTCTTCCTCATGCTTTGCGGACACAATCACGGCGAGGCCCGCAGGCAGGATCTCCACGAGGGCCGCGTCGTGATGTCCTGCCTCAGCGATTACCAGTCTTGGCCGGAAGGGGGCGGTGGCTACCTGCGCCTCTACACGTTCTCGCCCGCCAAAAACCTTGTCCGGGTCCAAACCTATTCCCCATGGCTCAACCGCTACAAAACCGACAATGCCAGCCAGTTTGAATTCGGCTACCGGATGGATGGCAGCCCGCTGGCGGGGCTGGGCGTGCCGCTCACTGAGCCCGCAGTGGTTCCCGGCGAGATCCCTCCGGTCAAATAGTCTCAGAACTCCTGATCCCGTGGAAATCCCAGGGCAGCCCATCTGTCACATCTCGACCACATGAAGGGCCGGGTTGCGACGTGACCACTCGATGATCTTGTCGGCGGCCGTTATTAAAGGCACACCGAGCACCATCGCCGTCGCCACGATGAGCCGGTCGGCGGGATCACCGTGAAAATCCGCCAACCGGCAGCTCTGGATGGAAATCGCGGGATGTATCGGCTCCAGTTCCACCGGAAATCGAAGGTTCGCCTCGACCCATTGTTCCAGTGTGGGCTCAAGAACCAACCTCCCCTTGGATTCCAGCATCGCCACTTCCCAGACAGAAATGGCCGAAACCACCGCTCGCCCGCGGAAGCTCTCCAGACCGGCCGCGCGCGCATCGCCGACACTCAGCCAAATCCAAGCATGGGTGTCGAGCACGGCCGCCTTCAGATGCTCAACGGCAGGCATCCCAGCCTTCCCCCGTGCTCAGAATATCACCCAAAATCCTGGTTTGATTTGCCGCCCGACCAAAAATCTGGCCCCCAACCACCGCGGCGTCAACCGGCACCAATCGGGCGGCCGGATGCCCGTGACGACTGATGACAACGCTCACCTTCTCGCGCTGCACACGCTCCACCACCCCCAAGCACTTGGCCTTAAACTGAGTGATCGTCATTTCCATAGAATGACCATGGTCTACCCACGCTAAAACAGCAATGATTTTTATCCGGCGTCACGGGTTTTGCCGTCCGCTTTCTCCAAGGGAGTCGGGTCGCTCCCGGCCCGATGCCGGAAACCGTTCGCGGTTAGGACACCGCTTCCAGACCACGGGGACGAGGGCGTCCCTGCTCCCTTGGCAACTTTCCCGTCGTGCGCCCATCGTCCTTCGGCAACTGTCATTCTGTTGTCATTCTGTTTGAACGGCGCGTGGAAACCTGCCATTGTTAAGAATTATGAACAACCCGCTATTCAACGAGAACCGGATTCAATCGATCGCATGCACCTCCGGCGAGGCGATGACCGTCTCCGGGACCATCCATAAAACGACCCTGCTGGCGGCAGTCACGGCCGGGACCGCGACGCTCGCCTGGTCGTTAGGTTCGACTCCTTTCGCCGTTCCGGTCATGATCGGCGGCCTGATCTTCGGCCTGATTTCGGTTTTTGCGGCGTCCTGGAAACCGACCCTCTCGCCCGTGCTCGCGCCGGTTTACGCGGTGTGCGAAGGCGCCGCATTGGGAGTGATCTCCGCCATGTATAACCACCAGAGCGGCGGGCTCGTCGCGCAGGCGGTGCTCATCACATTCGGCATCCTTTTCGCGATGCTCGCACTCTTCCAGTTCCGCGTGATCCGGGTGACAGAGAAATTCCGTTCGGTCGTTTTTGCGTGCACGGCAGGCATCGCGCTCATGTATCTGGTCAACCTCGGGCTGAGCCTCTTCCACATCAACATGCCGTTCCTGAACGGCGGGGGCTCGCTCGGGATCCTGCTCAGCCTCGGGATCATCGTCATCGCGTCCCTGAATTTCCTGGTGGATTTCGACAACATCGAAAAAGGGGCCGCCGCGAACGCGCCGAAATACTACGAGTGGCTGGCCGGCCTGGGCGTGCTGGTCACGCTCGTCTGGCTCTACGTCGAGGTGCTCCGCCTCCTCCTCAACCTGAACCGGCGCTGAGCCGCGCCATGAACGATTTATTTCTCGAGACAGCCGAGGAGTCGGCTCGTGCAGCGGGCGGACTCCTGCGCTCGCATTTCGGCCGTCCGCTCCAGGTGGATGAGAACCTCGCGCACGACATCAAGCTCGATCTCGACAAGCGGAGCCAGTCGCTCATCGAATCGCTGATCCTCGCGCGGTTCCCGGATCATGCGATTTACGGGGAGGAAGGGATCCGGGGTGACCAGGACAGCGAGTTCCAGTGGGTGCTGGATCCGATTGACGGCACGGTGAACTTTTTTTATTCGGTTCCGCATTTTGCGATCAGCATCGCGCTCCGGCGGGCGGGCGAGATCATCGTCGGCGTGATTTACGATCCGATGCGCGAAGAGCTCTGGTCGGTCGTCCGCGGCGGCTCCCCCACCCTCAACGGCCGCCCGATCGCGGTCAGCGGGCGCACCGATCTCGCGGAGGCGATCGTGTCGATCGGCGTGTCGAAATCCATCGACTCGATCAACAGCAGCCTCCCCCTCTTTGAAACGATGGTCCGCCGCGCGAAAAAATGTCGGATGATGGGAAGCGCATCGCTCGATATTGCCTATGTCGCCTGCGGGCGCCTCGACGCCTACATCGAAGGCGCGGTCAGCCTCTGGGATGTCGCGGCCGGCATCCTCCTCGTCGAGGCGGCTGGCGGGTCGGTGAAGCTCACCCCCCACCCCGCCCAGCCGGATAAATTTTCGATCGTCGCCACAAGCGGAAAAATCGCATTGCCGGCATGACCGCCACCGGCATCGGCTACGACGTCCACCGCCTCGTGATGGATCGCCCGCTCGTTCTTGGCGGCGTGACCATCGAGCACCCGCTCGGGCTCGACGGCCATTCCGATGCCGACGTGCTCTGCCATGCGGTTGCCGACGCCCTCCTCGGGGCGGCGGGGGAGCCGGACATCGGACACATGTTTCCCAACACCGATCCCTCGATCCGCGGAATGAGCAGCCTGGAAATCCTGCGCAGGGTGCGCGCGCGGCTCGCGGAGCTTTCTGTCGCGATCAACAACGTGGACGCCACGGTCATCGCCGAGGAACCGCGCGTCTCCCCACACCTCGCCGCCATGAAAGAAAACGTCGGTGCCGCGCTCGGGCTCCCTCCCGGACGCGTCGGAATCAAGGCCACGACAAATGAAAGCCTCGGCTTCCTCGGACGCGGCGAGGGCATCGCCGCGATCGCCAGCGCCTGCGTCGAGCGACCCGGTCTCAGTCGATGAACCGCCGGGTGATGTCGCCGTAGGCGTCGATCCGGCGGTCGCGGAGGAACGGCCAGTGGGTGCGCTGGGTGTTCACGGAATCGAGGTCAGCCTCGACGACGAGCACCTCGTCTTTGTCCGCCGACGCCTTCGCGAGGATCTGGCCCGAGGGGTCACAGACGAAGCTCTGTCCCCAGAACTCGATGCCGTCCCCGCCGGCCGGTGCCTCGTGGCCGATGCGGTTCGGAACGACCACGTAGCAGCCGTTCGCGATCGCGTGGCCGCGCTGGATGGTTTCCCACGACTCGTGCTGGCGGGCACCGTATTTCGCTTTTTCCGAAGGATGCCAACCGATCGCCGTCGGATAAAACAGGATCTGGGCGCCCTGCAGCGCGGTGAGGCGGGCGGCCTCCGGATACCATTGGTCCCAGCAGATGCAGACGCCGATCCGGCCGAACTTCGTGTCCCACGCGCGGAACCCGAGGTCGCCGGGCGCAAAATAAAATTTCTCGTAGAAGAGCGGGTCGTCCGGGATGTGCATCTTCCGGTATTTTCCGAGGAACGATCCGTCGGCGTCGATGATGGCGGCGGTGTTGTGGTAGAGCCCGGGCGTACGGCGCTCGAAAAGCGAGGCGATGATGACGACGCCGAGTTCCTTGGCGAGCGCCTGGAGGGATTCCGTGCCCGGCCCGGGGATCTCCTCCGCGAGGTCGAAGTTCTTGTGATCCTCGGACTGGCAGAAGTAGAGCGAGCGGAAGAGTTCCTGGAGGCAGACGATGTTCGCGCCGCGCGCCGCGGCCACGCGGAGCCCGCGCTCGGCCGCGGCGTTGTTCGCCGCGCTGTCCGCCGTGCAGGCATTTTGCACGATGCCGATTTGAACTCGTGATTGCTTCATGGCCGGGATCATGCCAGATTTCCCGCCGATGAAAACCACACTTTTACTTCTGGGTTGTCGGGGCCTGTTCAAAAGTGGACTGAGACGGTTCAAAAGTGGAATTCTCACTT
>JBAXXD010000176.1:0-5667 GCA_037128135.1 Verrucomicrobiia bacterium | reverse complement strand
GTCCTTTCGCTCGTCGGTCGCCCCTGGCTCCACGCTCAAGCAAACGCTTCTGCCAGAATTTAGATGTCGGCTTATCTTGAAGAGATGGTATTAGTCGCTGTAAATAAATAAAGGTAGCAACCTCGCTTGTTCTTTTGGCCTCTGGCGGCGTTGCTCCTCATACCATCTCTTCGAGTGGATTGGATCATTGGCTGGAAGCCAATACTACGTAGCATCGGCATCTTGCCGATGTTCTGAGTCCATTTGTTTTACAGAGTTGGTATCAGTCACAGAGTGCTTGGGCTATGCTCCTTCGTCGCGCCTTGCCAGAGGCCAAAATTCCTGCGCCATCTTGCCACCTTTATTTATTTACAGCTCCTTATTTCACGGCGACCGGGCTGAGGTTCCAGATATCGCGGGCGTATTCCGAGATCGTGCGGTCGCTCGAGAATTTCCCGACGCGGGCGGTATTGAGGACCGCCATTTTTGCCCAGCGGGCCTTGTCGCGGAATGCTTGGGACACTTTTTTCTGGCACTCGCTATAGGATTCGAAATCTGCGAGGCAGAGGAACGGGTCGTGGTGGAGGAGGTCGTCGCGGAGCGGGCCGAGGACACCGGGCGGCTCGTCGGCGGTGAAGTAGTTCGAGCCGACCCAGTCCACGACCGCGCGGAGTTCCTCGTTCGCGTTGTAGAAGTCGCCCGGGTTGTAGCCTTTGGACACCAGCGCGTTCACCTGCTCGACCGTGTTACCGAAGATAAAGATGTTTTCGTCCCCGACCTCCTCGCGGATTTCGACATTTGCGCCGTCGAGCGTGCCGATCGTAAGCGCGCCGTTGAGCGCGAGCTTCATGTTTCCGGTTCCCGACGCCTCCTTGCCGGCGGTCGAGATCTGCTCGGAGAGGTCGGCGGCCGGAACGATCCGCTGCGCGAGCGAGACCCGGTAGTTCGGCAGGAAGACAACCTTGAGCTTCCCGGCAATCCGGGGATCGGAATTGATTTTTGATCCGACGGCATTGATCGCCTTGATGATGAGTTTGGCGAGGTCGTATCCGGGCGCGGCCTTGGCGGCGAAGATGAAAACCCGCGGCGTGACTTCGGCCTCCGGGCTCTGGAGGATCCGGCGGTAGAGCGCGAGGATGTGGAGGAGGTTCAGGTGCTGGCGCTTGTATTCGTGCAGGCGCTTGATCTGGACGTCGAAGAGCGCGGAGGGATCGACCTCGACGCCGCAGTCGTTGAGGATGATGCGGGCGAGATCCTCCTTGTTCGCGTGCTTGACCGCCATGAAATCCGACTGGAACCGCGGGTCGTCGGCAAACGCTTCGAGCGCGCGGAGCCGGTCGAGATCGCGCTCCCAGCCGGCGCCGATCTTCGACGTGATCAGCCCGCTGAGCCTCGGGTTGCAGGCGAGCAGCCACCGGCGCGGGGTGATCCCGTTCGTCTTGTTGTTGAATTTCCCCGGATAGAGCGCGTCGAACTCCGGGAACAGGTCGCTCTTGAGAAGCCGGGTATGGAGGGCCGCAACGCCGTTGACCGAATGGCTGCCGACGACCGCGAGGTGGGCCATGCGGACCATCTGCCCGCCGCCCTCCTCGATCAGCGAAAGCACCCGCTTCTTCCCGGTGTCGCCCGGCCACTTCGCCTCGACGGTTTCCAGAAACCGCTTGTTGATCTCGAAGATGATCTGAAGGTGGCGCGGGAGGACTTTTTGGAAGAGCCCGACGCTCCATTTTTCGAGTGCCTCCGGCAGGAGCGTGTGGTTCGTGTAGGCGAACGTGCGGGTGACGATCGACCACGCCTCGTCCCACGGCAGCTTGTTCTCGTCGTGGAGCAGGCGCATGAGCTCGACGATCGCGATCGCGGGATGCGTGTCGTTGAGCTGGACGGCGACCTTCTCGGGGAAGGCCGCCCAGTCGGTGTTGCTTTTGTGGAAGCGCCGGATGATGTCCTGCAGCGAGCAGGCCACGAAGAAATACTGCTGGACGAGGCGCAGTTCCTTGCCGAGCTCGGTCTTGTCGTTCGGGTAGAGAACCTTCGAGACCGTTTCGCTCGTGTTTTTCTGGTGGACCGCCTGCTCGTAGCCGCCGCGGTTGAACGCCTCGAAGTCAAATTCCTCGGAGGCGCGGGATTCCCAGAGGCGGAGGAAGTTGACCGTCCCGTTCCCGTAGCCGGGGATCGGGATGTCGTAGGGGACACCGAGAAGAGGCTTCCAGCCGACCCACTTCGGAACGGAGTTCCCCACGTCGTCAAAAATGTTTTCGACGTGCCCGTAGAGGTGGATTTCGGTCGTATATTCCGGGCGGACGATTTCCCAGGGGGTTCCGAATTGCATCCAAGCGTCGGGGAGCTCGACCTGGTAGCCGTTGCGGAACTCCTGTTTAAAGAGGCCGTATTGGTAATGGATCCCGTAGCCGACGGCCGGGAGGTCGAGGGTGGCGAGCGAATCGAGGAAGCAAGCGGCAAGGCGTCCGAGGCCGCCGTTGCCGAGCGCCATGTCGTATTCCTCCTTGCGCAGCTCATCCATGTCGAGGCCGAGCTTTTCCAGCGCCTCCTGGATTTCCTGGAAAACGCCGGCGCTATACATGCTGTTGACGAAAAGCCGTCCCATCAGGAACTCGAGCGAGAGGTAATAAACCCGGCGGACATTCTGGCGGTGGTGCACGGTCTGCGTGGTGATCATCCGCTCGATGATGAGGCTCTGCACCGCCTTCGAGGTCGCGATCCACCAGTCGCGGGTCGTCGCGGTATCGGGATCCCGCGCCAGCGAAAACTTGAGCTGGTTCAGAATGTAGTGGTCAATCGACGGGTTGAGCCGGCGGGTCAAATTTTCTTCTGCCATATAAGTCGTTGCGAATCGTTTGCTGTCGGTCAGAATGTCAGGAACCCATGAGCTCTGGCAAGTCCCGCTTGGATCTGGCGCTGGTCGAACGCGGCCTCTTTGACTCCCGCGAAAAGGCGCAGCGCGCCATCATGGCCGGACAGGTGCTTGTGGGCGGGCAGGTGGCGGACAAGCCTGGAAGCCAGGTTGCAGGCGAGCAGGTGCTCACGGTGACCGCGCGCGAAAAGTATGTCGGGCGGGGCGGGCAGAAGCTCGAGGCCGCGCTGGACGCCTTCGGGATCTCCCCGGCCGACCGCGTCTGCGCGGACATCGGCGCCTCCACCGGCGGGTTCACCGACTGCCTGCTCCAACGCGGGGCGGCCCGGGTTTATGCGGTGGATGTCGGCCGCGGCCAGCTCGCCTGGAGGCTGCGGCAGGATCCGCGCGTGGACGTGCGGGAGGGACTCAATGCGCGCCACCTTGCCCCGGAGGACTTCCATCCGGCCCCCACGCTTGCGGTCGCCGACGTCAGCTTCATCTCGTTGACGTTGATTTTTCCCGCGATCTTTGCGTTACTGCCCGCCGAAGCAGACATGGTTGTTCTCATCAAACCACAATTTGAGCTCAGGCGCGAAGATGTCGGGCGCGGCGGGATCGTCCGCGACGAGGCGTCCCGCCTCCGGGCCGTCGAAAAAATCCGTGCTTTCATCGGGCAGGCCGGCCGCCGCTGGCTCGGCCACATCACCTCCCCGATCACCGGGCGCGACGGAAATGTCGAATTCCTCGCCCACCTGAAACCATGAACACGATTGCAGAATGGGAGCGCACGCATCCTGCGTGTAGGACATCCGGCATCCTGCCGGATGCCTCCCTCGCCGCTGCTTCACCACCCCTCTCATGATCGGACTCCTCGCACACTCCGAAAAGCCCGGTGCGGCGGCGGTCGTGCAGGCGATGGCCGCCGAGCTTGGGAGGCAGGGGATTCCGTTTTTGCTCGAGCGGGCGACGGCACCGTTGGCGGGAGCGGTTTCGGATCTCGACGAGCAGGCGCTGGCGGCGCGGTGCGAACTGTTGGTGGTGATGGGCGGCGACGGCACGATTCTCCGTGTGGTGCACAAGCTTTCCGGCGTGCTGCCTCCGGTCTTCGGAATCAACATCGGGTCGCTCGGGTTTCTGACCTGCCTGGGTCCGGGGGAGATCGCCCGCGCGGTCGAGAGCATCCGCAACCGGGATTATCTTCTCAGCAGGAGGCCTCTGCTCGAGGCGCGTCTGGCTCTGACAGACGGCGAAGTCCGGGTGTTTTACGGACTGAACGATGCGGTCGTGAGCCGGGGCGAACGCTCGGAGCTTGTGAGAATCCGCGTGCGCCTCGGCGGCGTGCCGCTCACAGACTACAACGCCGACGGCCTTGTGGTCGCGACCCCGACGGGATCCACCGCCTACTCGCTCTCGGCCGGCGGGCCGATCCTGATGCCCGGCTCCGGCGGCTTCGTGGTGACCCCGATCTGCCCGCATGTGCTCACGAACCGCTCGGTCGTCGTCGGAGACGCCCTGGAAATCCAGATCGAAATCGCCGAGGCGGGGCAGATGGTTTTTGTGACGGTGGACGGCCAGGAATCCCACGCGATGGGCCTGGGCGACTCGCTCGCGATCCGCAAGAGCGAGCGGGAGCTCCCGCTGGCGATGCTGCCCGAACGCTCGTTCAGCGAGGTCTTGCGGCAAAAGCTCAAGTGGACGGGCAGCAACATATGATTCCGATTTCCGATATTCTTCTGCCCGCGCAGATCAATCTGGCTCTCACCGCGGCCGACCAGGCAGGCGGCGTGGATCAGGTGCTGTCCGGCCTCAACGGGGATTCCCGCGTCCTCAACTGGGGAGCGCTCGTCCAGGCGGTCACCGAGCGGAACGCCCCCGCGCTGGCGTGCCACGACTGCGGCATCTGCATCGCCCACGGACGCACGAATGCGGTCAGCTCGCTGGTGATGGCGGCCGGCCGCTCCGCGAAGGGCCTCGTGTCCCCGGAGGTTCCCGAAAAAGTGCGGCTGGTCTTCGTGGCGGGAATCCCCTCGGCATTCAACTCCGAGTACCTGCGGGTCGTCGGGGCCATCGCGCGTCTGTGCCGGGACAAATCCCTGCTCAACCGGCTCCTGACCATTCAGGATCCGGCGGGCTTCGTGCGCCTCCTCGCCAGCGGGGAAGCGAAGCTGTAGGCGCCCGCCACGTTTTTTCACGGCCTTCCTCGCGGGAAGTTCTCTGAGAAGGAAAATCAGAATTGCTTCAGGAACCGGAGGTCGTTTTCGACGAGCATCCGGATGTCGGGGATCCGGGCGAGGTTCATGGCGAGGCGGTCGAGCCCGAATCCGAACGCAAACCCGGAGACGTGCTCGGGATCATAGACCCGGTCGCCGCGCCGCCCGCAGACCGCCTCGAAGACAGCAGGATCAACCATCCCGCATCCGGCCAGCTCCATCCAGTGGTTCCCGAGCGCCTCGGCCCGGATGTCGATCTCGTAGCTCGGCTCGGTGAACGGAAAAAAATGCGGGCGGAACTGGATATCGGTGCCCGCGCCGAACAGCTCGCGGAAAAAAAATTCCAGCGTCCCCTTGAGGTCGGCGAGGCTGACATTTTCGGCCACATAGAGCCCTTCCATCTGGGTAAATTGGGCGAGGTGTGTGGCGTCCACCTCGTCCCGGCGGTAGGCCGAGCCCGGCGCGATGATGCGCACCGGCGGCGGGTTGGTTTCCATCACGCGGATCTGCACGGTCGAGGTGTGCGAGCGCAGGAGGCGCCCGTCGGGAAGATAAAATGTGTCCTTCTCGTTCCGGGCCGGATGGTCGGGCGGGGTGTTGAGCGCGTCGAAGCAATGCCATTCG
>JBAXXD010000175.1:0-5680 GCA_037128135.1 Verrucomicrobiia bacterium | reverse complement strand
AAGATCGGGTATTTCATGAGCGCCGACGAGGTGAAGTTCCGTAAGCCGGTGATGCCGGGCGACACTCTCTTCATCGAGTGCGAGCTCAACAGTGTGAAAAAGCGTCTCGGCAAGGCCACTGGCCGGTGTCTGGTCAACGGTGAGGTCGTTTCCGAAGCCAAGCTTCTCTTCGGTCTGGTGGACAAATGACGACCATCCACGCCAGCGCTGTAATCGATCCCGCCGCCGTGATCGGCGACGGAACCCATGTCGGGCCGTTCTGCCAGATCGGCCCGGACGTCGTGATCGGCGCGAACTGCCGCCTGCTCGGACACGTCACGATCGCCGGCCCGTCGAAGATCGGCGAGGGCAACACGTTTTACCCATATGGCTCGATCGGCCAACGCTCGCAGGATCTGAAATACTCGTGCGAACCGACTCACCTCGAGATCGGCGACAATAATTCGTTCCGCGAGTTTTGCACCGTGAACCGTGGGACCCTCCCGGGGACGGCCACGCGCATCGGAAACCACGGGAATTTCCTCGCCTATTCCCACGTTGCCCACGACTGCACGGTCGGTGACCATGTCATCTTTTCCAACAACGGGACGCTCGCCGGCCATGTGACCGTCGAGGATCACGCGGTCATCGGCGGGCTTTCCGGCGTCCACCAGTTCTGCCGGATCGGTCGCCACGCGATCATCGGCGGATGCACGAAGATCGTCCAGGACGTGCCGCCGTATATGATCGCTGATGGAAACCCGGCGGAGATCCGCGGGGTCAACCAGGTCGGGCTCGAGCGCCGAGGCTTCGCGGCGGCGGATGTGCGTTTGCTCCGCGAGGCCTACCGGTTCCTTTACCGTCTGAACCTGAACGTCAAGCAGGCGTGCGAGCGGATCGCCGCCGAGCTTCCGGCCTCGGATGTCCGCGACCATCTCCTCGCGTTCATCGAGCAGTCCCAGCGCGGGATCGTGCGCTGATCACCGCAGGATGCTGACGATCCGGAACCTGAAGAAAAGCCACGGCGGCCGCGTCCTTTTCGAAGACGCCTGCCTGCAGGTGAACTACGGCGAGCGCGCCGCGCTCGTCGGCCCGAACGGCAGCGGCAAGTCCACGCTTTTTTCTCTCGTTTTAAAACGGGACGACCCGGATGCGGGCGCGGTCCAGCGCGACGAGTGGACGATGCTCGGCTACCTGCCGCAGGAGGGCGAGGCGGTCGGCGACGAGACTGCGCTCGACATCGCCACCGGACGCGCAGGCGAGGTTCCGGCGCTCGAGGCGCTCCTGGCCTCGCTCGAGAAAAAGGGCATCGTCGAGGGAGCGGAATACCTCGAGGCCCACGCGAAGCACGAGGCGCTCTGCAGCCCGCACGTCGAGGCGAAGGCGCGGAAAATGCTCAAGGGCCTCGGCTACCGCGAGGAGGATTTCGACCGCCCCGGCAAGGAGCTCAGCGGCGGCTGGATCATGCGCGCCCACCTCGCGCGCCTGCTCGTCATGGAGCCGGATCTCCTCCTGCTCGACGAGCCGACGAACCACCTCGATCTCCTCTCTCTCCTCTGGCTTCAAAAATACCTCCAGAACTATTCGGGGGCGATCCTCCTGATCTCGCACGACCTCGAATTCATGGACGCCCTTGTCGGAAAAGTGTTTGAAATCTCAAACCGGAAAATCGTTTCCTACGCCGGCAACTATTCCGCAGCGATGCGGCAGCGCGAGGCGAACTACGAGCAGCAGGCGGCCGCATACAAAAACCAGCAGAAGGAAATCACCGCGCTCCAGGAGTTCGCCGACCGGTTCCGCTCGGTGTCCTCGAAGGCCGCGCAGGCGCAGAGCAAGCTCAAGCAGATCGAGCGGATGGAAAAAATCGAGCGCCCTGAGGCCCCGAGGAAGCCGTTCCGGTTCCGGATCCCGCAGCCGCCGCGCGGCGGCCAGCGCGCGATCAGCCTCGAAGGGATCCACATGTCGTATGGCGACCACCCGGTCTACCGCGGCCTCGACCTCCTCATCGAGCGCGGCGAACTCACCGCGCTCGTCGGCCCGAACGGCGCCGGAAAATCCACCCTCCTCAAGATCCTCGCCGGGATCGTCCCGTTCCAAAAGGGAACCCGCCAGGAGGGCCACAACTCGAAGATCGGCTACTTCAGCCAGCACCGCTCGGCCACGCTCGATCCCGCAAATTCCGTGCTCGACGAAGTCCTCGCCAGCAACGGCACGCTCCGGGACGAGGACGCCCGCGCGATGCTCGGAACGTTCCTCTTCCGCCGCGACGACCTCCACAAAAAAACCGCCGTGCTCAGCGGCGGCGAAAAGACCCGCCTCAACCTGATCAAGTTCCTCGTCGATCCCCCGAACCTTCTCCTCATGGACGAGCCGACCACCCACCTCGACATCCTCACCGTCGAGTCGCTCGTCCTCGCCCTCGAAGCGTACCAGGGCACGCTCGTGTTCATCTCGCACGACGTCCACCTCATCCGGAAACTCGCCAACCGGATCCTCCACATCAACGCCGGCTCGGTCACCTCGTATTCCGGCGGCTACGACTACTTCCTCGAAAAATCCGGCCTCCTCGGCTCCGAGCGCTTCGCCCTCACCGCCTGACATCCGCAGGATTTTTCTGTCGGGATTTTTCTCCGCATCCCCGCCAGGCTCTGCTATAGAAAGCCGTTTCGCCACGCATGGAAACCTCCGAGACGCCCGATGAAGAGCTGGTGGCCCGCACGCAGGCGGGCGATGCCCGGGCGTTCGACGAACTCATCGTCCGCTTCAGCCCGAGGCTTTACGGCGTCGTTTACAACATGACCTCAAACCACGAGGACACCAACGACCTGCTTCAGGAGATCTTCGCCAAAGCCTACCGCTCGATCAAAGGGTTCCAGGGGAAATCAAAATTCTCCACATGGATGCACTCGATCGCCATCAACAAGGCGATTAATTTTTTGAAAAAGCGCGCCCGGCGGATGACGATGAGCCTCGACGACGTGGACAACGGGATCGCGAACGACCCCGTGTTTATCGAGGCCACCAGCGGGCACGACCCGCGGCAGCAGGTGAATCTCGCTGAACTTCAAAAAAAATTGAACGAGGCGATGATGCGGCTGTCTCATGACCATAGAGCTGTGGTGACGATGTTTGACATTCAGGACATGCCCCATGCGGAAATCGCGAAAATCCTCAAGGTCTCCGAGGGAACCGTCCGCTCACGGCTCTTCTACGCACACCGGCAGTTGCAAAATCATCTCCAAGAGTTTATTAACCAATAGGCACAAATGGCACATCCCATGACACCCGAAGAAAACATATCGAAGCTCCTCCGGCTGAAACGCCACGAACAGCCTCCGCCGGGATATTTCGACGGATTTCTCCGCGAGTTCCAGTCCCGGCAGCGCGCCGAGTTGCTGCGTCTTTCGCTCTGGGAGATCGTGTGGGAGAGGCTTTCCTCCATCGCTCCAACGCTTCAGGTTCCGCGCCTCGCCTACGCCTCGGTCGCTGCTCTTGCCCTCGCCGCTTCCGCTTTTATCATCGCCCACCCGGCCCCGCAGTTTTCTCGAAATTTGGCGGTCAGCCGCCAGCCGCTCACCCTGACTCCGCCGCTTCCGGTCACGATCGGGGAAGTGGTTCCGGTTGCCATGACATCCACCGGTTCCCCTTCCGTGCATTATGTGCTGCCGACCAGCCCGGCGAGTTATGCCTCCGCACGCAGCTTCTAAATTTCTCGCCGCCGTTCTGGTGGCTCTCGCGATTCCGGGCGGCGCGGATCCCGGGCTGAGGGCCGAAGATTCCATCGCAGGAGATCTGGAGGCCCGGGTTCTCAAAGTTTTCGAGGATCGTCGCAGCGCGGTCGTGAAGGTGCGCTCCACAGACAAGCTGGGAATCCGTTTCGGCAGCGGTTTTTTTGCGGATCCAACCGGCATGGTTTACACACATGCCAGCATTGTGATGAAGGCGGATGCTGTCACGGTGCTGTCCGACGGCCAGGAACTGCCGGCGCGGGTGCTCATGGCCGATGAGCGCAGCGGCATCGCGATTTTGAAAGTCGATGCCTGCACGCCTTCCATCCCGATCGGAGATTCCCAAAAACTGTCCGTCGGAACCCCGCTGATCCTCATCGGGTATCCCGAGGATTTCGAAGTGTCCCCGAGCTTCGGGATCGTTGCCGGGTTCGACCGAAAGGCCCGCGAACAATACTTCGCAACCACTCACATCCGGGCGAACATCCCCGTCCAGCGCGGACAGGGCGGCTCACCGATCCTCAACTTTCAGGGCGAGGTGATCGGGATCCTGGTCGGACGTATTGATGGCGGGGCCACCTGCCATGTGCTGCCGATCCGCGCAGCCGAAAAAGTGCGGAGCGACTTCGCGCGCTTCGGAGCTCTCCGGCCGGGCTGGGTGGGCGTCGAAGTCGAGGACGCGGCGGAACCGTCCGCCGGATCCACCGCGAAGGTCGCCGTCTTTGATCCGCAGACTCCCGCCGCCCAGTCCGGACTGAAACCGGGGGACATCCTGCTCAAAATCGGCGGAACACCGATCGGGACGAGTGAGGATGTGATTGACGCATCCTATTTTCTCACAGCCGGCGAGAGCACCGAGATCGAAGTCCTGCGCGGAACGGAAAAGCTTTCCCTGACGGCCCGGCCGATCCTCCGCCCGCTTGCCGGCGGACAGGAATTGCAGGAGCCCGCCTTGCCGGATGACAAGATTCATCTCGAGTAGGCGGGCGGCCCTCGCGGCGGCGTTGTTCTGCTCCCTCCCGGCTTACGGATGGGAGATCAAATCCTTCGGCGGACACGAGCATGTGCCGCTCGAGGAAGTGGCCGCATTTTACGGGCTGGCGGAGGCGCCCTCCACGAATGCCAACTCCAAAAGACTTTGCGGCCCGGGCAGGGAACTTCTCGTCACAAGATCCTGCCGCGAGGTCGTTGTCAACGGGGTCAGGCACTGGCTTGCCTTTCCGGTCGCCGAGGTGGGGGGACGGTTTTTTGTTTCGCGGCTCGACCTCGGGAAGACGATCGAGCCCGCGTTCCGCCCGGAATACATCCGCGGGTTCCCCCAGGTCACAACCGTCGTCCTCGATCCCGGCCACGGCGGAAAAGACAACGGCGCAAGAAGCCCCTACGAAAATGAGAAAAATTTCTCCCTCGACGTCGCCCGGCGGATCCGGGACCAGCTCAAAAAATCCGGCCTCCGCGTGCTCATGACACGGAACAGCAACACCTTCATCGAACTTCCGGAACGCGCCGCCATCGCCAACCACCTGAAAAACGTTCTCTTCGTAAGCCTTCACTTCAACGCGACCGACTCGAACCCGGCGGCCAACGGCTTCGAAATTTTCTGCGTGACCCCGCGCGGCGCTCCCTCAACGGCCTACGAGCAGACCAGGCTCCGAGACATGATCGAGGAGAACGGCAACGAGCACGACATCCACAGCTTTGCCCTCGCAAACACGATCTCGCATGCGATCCTCGGGAAGATGGACATGACCGACCGCGGGGTGAAACGCGCGCGCTTCGCTGTCCTCCGCCTCGCCGGAGTCCCGGCGGTTCTCATCGAAGGTGCCTTCCTCACCAATGCCGCAGACGCGCGCAAAGTCGCCTCGAAATCGTGGCGCGATCATTACGCCTCCGCCATCGCATGCGGAATCATGGAATATAAAAAACTCGCCGAACTGGCGCTCCCCCCGCACGAAGCCTCCGCACCCTCCTCC
>JBAXXD010000174.1:0-5750 GCA_037128135.1 Verrucomicrobiia bacterium | reverse complement strand
CGGCTTCAGGTCGCGCACATGCGGGCGGATCCCATACTGGCGCTCGACCTCGTTCTCGATGCGCTTCAATACGACCGCCATCTCCTCCGGGGTCAGCTCCTTGTAGTACTTCTGCATGAACTGCTGCAGGGACGGAAAATTTTTGACGTCGAGGAGCGGGGCGAGGCCGGCTGCCAGGGCGGCCAGTCCGGTGCCGAACACCGCCGACGTGCGCAGGAAGCTGCGGCGGCTCATCCCCTCGGGTTTGGGTTCTCCGCTGGTTGGATGGACGGACATGTTAATGCTCTCCTTCGGCGGCGGCATGCGCCGGCTGGGTTAACGGCGGCCGCAGGGTGTGCGGCGGCGGCGCGGGCTGGCGCCCGGGAAATTTCGGCGAGTGCGGGTTGTGGCAGGAGACGCAGTCCTTGCGGGAGATCGGCCCCATCTCCCGGTTCCAGTAGCCGCTCGTGCGGCCATGTGCGCCCGCCGACCAATCCCGATAGGTCGGGCCATGGCAGCTGCCGCACAGCTCGGTGCTCTCGGAGAATTTGAGCTCACGCCCGTCGCGGGTCTGGAAGAGCTCCAGATTGTTTTCGTCGTGGCAGTTCGTGCAGAGGTTGTTCCGGTTGTTGCGCCCGTGCCCCATGACGATGTCCTTGTGCTCGTCGGGGATCAGCAGGTTGTGCTTGTCGTCGAAGCGCAGGATCGGCGGCTTGCCTTTCTCGTGGCAGCCATAGCAATCGAAATCGGAAAGATCGGCCTTCGCGCTGACAAGCTCCGCATACGACGTGCGGACGGTCGCGGTCTTGATGAACTCGGGATCCACCAGAGGAATTTGCGGCCGCTCGGCGGTCTGCCCCCACAAATTCATGAGGAAGGCTGCCGCCAGCAGCAGGAAGACTCCCATCAGACCATAAATCACAAGGGAGGTCTTCGTGGAGCCTTTCATGGTCTTACAAAGAAACTCACAGCGTATTTCGCAAAGCCGCGCCCATGCCTGGCGTGTTCAGCCGACGCGTCCAAAACGGACGCGGCCCCCTTTGTGTTCCATGCGACCATGTGTTTATTTCAAATGCTCAACCCCGACATCTAAAAAAAGCCCCCAGCCTTCAGCCGGCCATCGGCATCGTGTTGGAATGCCGATGGTCAGCCTAAGCTATGGAAAAGCCAACTGAAAATTGCAGGGGCCGGGCTTATTTCTTAAGCGAGCGGACGTAGGCGACGAGCGCCTTGTTGTCGTCGGCGCTCAGGTCGGGGAACGCCTTCATCTTCGTCTTGTCGCCGACATGGATGCCTTCCTTGATGGATGTGGCAATCTGGGCGTCGGTCATGGCCGCCTGAACCTTGGCGTCGGTCAGATCCTTTGCGCCGGCCTTCATCCCCATCGGGGTGGCGCCTTTGCCGTCGGGCCCGTGGCACTTGGCGCAGTTGGTGTCGAACAGCACCTTGCCATCGGAGGCCGAGGCGGTGCCGGCGGCAAACACGAGGGATGCCGCGATCAGGGATGTTGCGATTGCTAATTTCATGGTTTGTTAAGCGGACTTCAGTTGGTTGGTTAAAACTTGACCTGCATCGAGGTCACGATCGTTTGCGCCAGGTAGTTGTTGTTTCCACCGGACAACTGATCGGTATACCTGTTGAGATAGTATTTGACCGAGACGCCCACGTTCCTTGTGATCTGGCGGCTGAGCGTGGCCGAGATGTCAAACTCGGAAGCCCCGGAGCCGTAAGGCACGCCGTAGAGCGAATTGTTCACGTAGTCGTTGGCGCGGTAGTAGGACCAGTCCGCCCGGAGCTGGGTCTTGTTGTCGATGGCAAGACCGGCCCCGACACTCGCGGTCCAATAGGTGTTGTTGGACGTCAGGATCGCGGGAGTATATAGGGACGCCGGCGACGTCGTCCGGTTCATGACATAGCCGAGATTCGCCTGGATATAGAGGCGGTCGATGGGCGTCCATGTCACGCACTCCGTGATCATGTTGTTCGTCATGCTGCTGCTCATCCCGCCCGCTGCGGTGAATGCGTTTGCCGCAGATCCATCATTTCCCCATTGGGAGTAGACTTTGGCGTTTTGGAAGTCATAGCGGCTGACAATCGTGAGGCAGGATAGCGGCCTCCAGGTCACGCGGAAGTTCACGTCGTTTGTGTGCCAGTTCTGGTTCGCGAGCCGCTGGTTGTTGCGGACAGGGTCATCCGTAGAGATGTTTTGTGTGATGTCCTGGATCTCATTGTAATATTGAAGCCCCACGTTCAGATTGGCCAGCGGATACCAATTCGCTCCCAGGGAATATTTTTGCTTCAGGCATCTATTATTGGCATTCAGATTAAGTCTGTTGGATGGAATGCCGGTGTTAATGCCGGTGGTGGCATTGTAGCTGAAGTAAGAATAACTGTTCGTCGGGGTGGTGTCCGAGCGGTTTTCATATTGTTGCTCCCAATCGCACTGCGCATAAAACACGATGTCCTTCACCCCGGTGTAGCGGATGTCGAGGCCCTCGGCAACCTCGGTGAGTTGAACGGAGCTGTTGGCAATGGTTTTCGAAGGGGCTGTTCCCGCCGGGACATTGACAACAGTATTGTATACTGCTGGCTTTGCAGCCACCGCTGCCTTGGTTTTTGTCGCTGCGACCGCCTTTACCGCCGGAGTAATGAGTATCGTTCCAGCTGTCGTTGTTTGTGAGGTCTCTGTGAGGATAGAGGATGTGCTGGTGGTCTTCGCGTTTTCTATGCGGAAGGACGGGGTGATCGACAGATCCGGGATGGGCATCCACAGAAGGTTGGCCGCCGCCACGAGTTGTCCCATGTCGGATCCGCCGCCCAGGTCGATGTAGGCGGCCGTGCTGGCATAAATCGAATTGTCGATCACGGGGGCATAAGGGGTTCCGAAGGACGGGCCGGCGATGCGGCCGCCCCCAATGTTGGTGGAAAGGGCCGAGTAGGAGAACCCCAACGTGAGCCAAAGCTTCTCTCCGAAATGCGTCACCGTGGAAATGTGACCGTCCCAAAGCGCCGTCTTCTGGAGATCCTGCTGGGTCATGTAATAATCGTTTGCCACCGTGGGGATGTTGGTCAGATTGTTCGCGATGACGGTGTTTGCAGCTCCGGGAAGATTATGGAAATTGAGCGAGTCATCGTTGTTGATGTAATCGAAGCGTGCTCCCAGATCGATATCGGTGCTCCCCATGGCGGTCGGCTTCCCGATCGTGTATTTGCCGTCAAAGATGAACGTATCGCGCTTTTCGTTGATGTTGCGGAACGCGGGGACTATTTTGCGCGCCACGTTGTTGGTGGCCGAATTGAATGTCGGCGTGGCGAGCAGCCCCGTCTGGTCGGTGGATCCCCAGCTTGTGGAATCCTTCTGCCCGGAGCGAACCGCATGTTCGTAGCGTAAGGTGAGTTCCGGCAGGTTCGGCATCCTGAGGCCGATCTCGGCCCAAAGAAGGCCGCGATACAGCTGATATTCCGGACCGCCGAGAAACAGGCCGCCGGGCAATCCGGCGTTCGGTGGCATATAGCCTGCGTTGCCGTTGTAGTAGGTGGTGAACCCGGTGTAGCCGGCGCTGATATACCCGACATCCGGCAGCGAGATCTCCAGCTTCACCTTGTAGTCGTTCTCCGCGAAGATGGCGTGCCCATCAAGGGTGACCATCGCTTTGCCCAGCGTTGTTTCCAGATGCATGTCATCAATCCCGCCGAAGATCGGGCCTCGGATCGGGTGCTGCGCTTGGAATTGCGCCTGCTCGCCCTTCATAATGAGGCCGCCAATGGACATATTGATCCAGTTGGTGAAGACGGGCTCCTCCTCAACCGGGGGAGTGACGATCTTTTGGGCATCTCCGGCCAGAAGGGAATGCCCGCTGAAGAATCCCGCGCAGAGAACTGCGGCTCCGAAACAAGCGACGGACTTTGATGTGAAAGGAATCGTGTTTTTCATAATTTTTTTCAGGTAGAAGAATTAGTATCTCAGGTGGGAGTTGACCTGTGAGCCGTGAACCGCCTCGTGGCAGCCGCCGGACCAGCAGGTGCCGCGCGCCACATCGTCCGCATGGTTCACGCTGCCCATCATGATCGCGCCGGGGGCAATTGTTTGCCCTGGGACGGTCCGGTTCTGCTGCTGGAAGTGGCACTTCATGCAGAGCATCTGGTTCCGTGCGGTGAGGAGCTTCTGGTTGACCGAGCCATGCGGGTCGTGACAGACCACACAACCCTCGCGCGTCGCCTCGTGCTGGAAGACGAACGGCCCGCGCTGCGCCTGGTGGCACTGGAAGCAGACTTCGTTTTTGCTCATCAGGTTGGTCGCGCCGCCGCCCTTCATCACCGATCCCTTGTGCGGGTTGTGGCAGTCGCCGCAGCCCATTCTGCCCTCGAGCACCGCATGGCGGAACGGAAGGCTGAATTTCGCGCGGATTTCCAAGTGGCATTTGAAGCAGGCCTCGGGGTCTTTGCGGGGATTGATGATCGATCCCGCGCCTCCGCCGGCGGCGACGTGCTTGCTGCCGGGGCCGTGGCAGGATTCGCACCCGGCGTTTTCGGCATTCTTGCCCGGCGCCTTCAAACGCGCATGGCCGGCGGTTCTGAAATCGCGCACGAGCACCTCGTGGCAGTCGGCGCAGGCCTTGGATCCCACAAACGTTGCGCCCGGGATGCTCGGCGGCGCCATGATCGGCTGCGACAGGGTGCCGCAGGAAATCAGCGTCAGCGTCAGGGCGAGCCCGCCGCTGGAAAGCCAGAGAAATTTTGCGCGGCGGCTGGAGAAGCAGCGGTTCAGGACGGTGGGCAATGGGAAAAACGGTCGTTTGTTCATGGGATTAATATTTTCTAACAATTTGACTGGCGTGTTGTCTAACGGGGGCGAAAACATCCGGCTACTTGCCTGTTGTCATTTACTGCTTGTATATTGCTCTGCCAAAATCGCGATCCATGCGCTCGCCAGGCGCAGCCTGGGAGACGTGCGAGAGCAAAACGCAATAAAATTGGACAGCCCCGTGCATGCGGTGTAAATGGCTGCTTCCTTATGAAATTTCCTCGCCCTCTTTTGTGTCTCGGCCTGTTTCTTCCGTGCGTGCTGTTGTCCGGGTGCAAGGACAAGAACGCGGTGCAGGTCTATCGCGTTTCCAAGGGCGAGCCGGAAGCGGCGGCCAAAAAAAATTCCGTGCCGGAAAGCTCCGGGGCGAGCGGGATGCCATCCATGGGCGCCGCCGGGGAGTCCGGCGCGGCGGCCTCCGCGCAGCCGCCGCAGGTCGCGGGCAACCCGCCGGCGCACTGGGAGGCGCGGCCGCTCTCGACGATGCGGCAGGCAAGCTATCTCGTGAAGGGCGAAAACGGAGCGACCGCGGATATTTCTTTGGTGCTCCTCGCGGGAACCGCGGGCGGCGTCCTCGACAATATCAACCGATGGCTGTCGCAGCTCGGACAGCCGGAAATCACCGCGGAGCAGCTCGCGAAAATCGCGGGGCATGTGGCTTCGCCGCTCGGCGACGTGGCGGTCGTGGATCTCGAAGGATTGCCCGAAGGCGCGGACGCGGCGAAGGACGGCCGGATCGTCGCTGGCATCATCTCCGGCGACAGCGTGTCGTTCTTTTTTAAAATGCGCGGGAACGCCGCGCTCGCCGCGGCGCAGAAAGCGGCTTTCCTCGAATGGATCGGCACGGTGCGTCGGGCGGAGTGCAAGTCGGTGGAATTCCATCCCTGATCGCAATGGCGCGCCGGTTTTTTAATTTCCTCTCGTCGATGAAGCTCACCATCGTCTGCCTTTCGGCGGCGCTGGTGCT
>JBAXXD010000173.1:0-5898 GCA_037128135.1 Verrucomicrobiia bacterium | reverse complement strand
CGCCTCGGCCTTCACCGTCAGGACCCCGCCCGTCCTCCGGCCGGCTGCCCCGGTTGAAAAGAAAAAAACCTTCGGCGAGATGGCCGCCGGAGGATTTGACGAGTTGGCGGATCGCGGAGGATGCGGCGGCCGGTTTCGCGGCGGGGGAGGCATTGGGATTCCACTCGCGCGGCACCGCGGTCATGACTCCGGACTTCTGCGCGAGCTGACGCAGAGCGGATTGCAGGGTGTTCGGATCTGCGGGCTCGAGGCGGACGATCAACGCCCGCGGGTCGGGGACGGTTGTTCCCAGCGACATTCCCATCGCGGGAAACCATGCCACCTCGAACGACTCGGGGGCCTTGCCGGATTGCAGCGCCTCGAACGCAGCCTCCGCCTCGGATTTTCCAACGGCCCCGATGTAAACCGCCCGCATATCGCTCTCGGTCCGGACGCTGAGCGTC
This sequence comes from Verrucomicrobiia bacterium, assembly GCA_037128135.1. Taxonomy (GTDB): domain Bacteria; phylum Verrucomicrobiota; class Verrucomicrobiia; order Chthoniobacterales; family Terrimicrobiaceae; genus QYQL01. The sequence goes on along the minus strand of JBAXXD010000173.1, from coordinate 5,455 downwards.
TCGAGAACCTCCATCAGGGGCGCGCGCATCTTCATGGTTACAGGAGTCTCCGGGGGCAGGTTCGTGACGATCCGCACACGGCCTTGGCGCTCGATCGAGGAGATGACTTTTGCAACCGGCGCATCCTGGAAATTCAAGGCGATCAGGCCGTCCGGCCAGAAAAGCAGCGCCGCAAGAAACACCGCCAGCAACGCCAGAAGCCCGAAAAGAAAAGAATTTTTGTTGCGCCGCATTTGGATAAAACCCGTCCGGCGGCACGAAGTTGCGAAAAATTTGACATGGCGTCACCCGCCCGCGATGCTGCCGTTCGATGATGATTTCCAAGACGCATCCCGGGCTGCACCAGAGTAAGAAGCCGGACTGGATCAAAGTCCGCCTGCCGAACAACCCGGTATTCTTTTCCACGAAAGACCTGGTGGCCGGACTCCGGTTGCACACGGTCTGCGAGAGCGCGCAGTGCCCGAACCGCTGGGAATGCTGGAGCAGCGGGACCGCGACATTCCTGATCGCCGGCGAGCGCTGCACGCGGGCCTGCGGGTTTTGCGCGGTGGACACCGCCAAGCCGCTGCCGCTCGAAGAGGACGAGCCCCAGCGGGTGGCCGAAGGGGTCAGGCGGCTCGGGCTCAAGCACGTCGTCATCACCGCCGTCGCACGTGATGACGTGCCCGATGGCGGGGCCGGGCACTTCGCAAGGACGATCGAAGCGATCCGCGCGATGGATCCGAAGGTCGCCATCGAGGTGCTGGTTTCCGACTTCAACGGGAAGGATGCCGCGATCCGCCGGGTGCTCGATGCGCGGCCCGACATTTACAATCACAACCTCGAGACCGTCGAGCGCCTGACCCCGCTCGTCCGGTCGCGTGCCAAATACCGGCTCTCGCTCGCCGTGCTCCGACGGGTCAAAGAAATGGAGCCGGACATGACCACGAAGAGCGGGATCATGCTCGGGCTCGGCGAGACGGAAAACGAAATTTTCGAGGCGATGGACGATCTCCGCGAATCCGGCGTGTCGGTTCTCACGCTCGGCCAATACCTCCGGCCCACACCGAAGCATCTTCCTGTTGTGGAATATGCCACCCCGGAGACCTTTGAGCTCTACGGGAAAATTGCGCGGAACAAGGGGTTCACGTTTGTCGCCAGCGCGCCGCTTGTCCGGAGTTCCTACCACGCCGCGGAATTACACCCGGCCCCGCCGCGGTGATCATATTCCCCGGGGCGGCTGCTCCGCAGGAATTTCCCGCACAGCAGCGACGATGCGGTAGATTTTGTCGCCCGGGCGGACTTTTTCCGGCACGGGAAAAGCGGCGAGGGCGCCTTTGTCCGCCCGGATTGAGGGAACCCCCTCGTCACCAGTGCGGAGCTCGGTGATCTCCGTGCGGACGGCACCAGTCGTCGCACCCAGGATCCAGAGCGCATCGCCGGTGCGGATCGGCCCGGCGCGTACGACGGCTTCTGCGACGCCGAGGCGCGGGTAGTATTTCGTGATTTCTCCGGCGAAGACTTTTTTTTCTGTGGCTTGGGAATGCGACGAGCGGGCCCATTCGCCGAGCGGTTTTCCGAGGTAGTAGCCGCCGTCCCAGAATCCCCGGTGGAAGACTTTCGCGAGATCGGTCATCCATGCGCCCGACATTTTTTTTGTTGGGAATGAGCCATCATTCCATGCGTCGATGGCTTCGCGATAGACGCGCGTGACGGTGGAGACGTAATCGGCCGAGCGTCCGCGGCCTTCGAGTTTCAAGACCGACACGCCGGCGTCGAGGAGTTGATCCAGGAAGGGGAGGGTGCAGAGATCCTTCGGGGACATGACCTGGTGGCCGGCGATGACGAGCTCGCTGCCCGTCTCCTGATCGGTGACAAGGTAGTTGCGCCGGCAGGGCTGGAAGCATGCGCCGCGGCTCGCGGAGGCCTCGGGACCGTGGAGGGCCAGGCTCATCTGGCATTTTCCGGCGAAGGCCACGCAAAGGGCACCGTGAGCGAAAAGCTCGATTTGCATGAGCTCCCCGGACGGGCCAAGAACGCGATTTTTCCGGATGCCTTCGATGATCGTGCGGATCCGGTCGAGGCTGAGTTCGCGGGCCAGGACGATCACGTCCGCAAAGCGGGAAAAGAATTGCACGGACGCGAGGTTCGTGACGTTTGCCTGGACGGAAAGATGGAGCGGCAGGCACGCGGCCCGGGCAATTTGCAAAACGGCGGGGTCGGCGGCGATAACGGCATCGACGCCGGCGGCCTTCGCCGTGCGGCACAGGGATTCCGCCTCCCCGAGTTCCTCATCGAAGAGGATGGTATTGAGCGTGAGATAGGCGCGGGCTTTGTGTTTCCGGCACTTCGCGGTGATCTTCCGCATGTCGCCCGGACGGAAGTTTCCGGCCGAGCGCGCCCGCATGTTGAGTTGCCCGACGCCGAAATAGACGGAATCGGCTCCCGATTTCAACGCGGCGGAGAGGGAGTCCCACGAACCGGCCGGCGCCATCAGCTCGATGGTTTTTCCGGCGGGGGAAGTCAGCCCGGTATTCATGGCGAGAATTTCCGGAGAAGCCGTCCCCGGTAGACTGGTGGCAGATTTCCCGGTATCAACCCGCGTGGTGGGGCTGCTTGTCGGGAGCCTCTTTGACTTCGAGGACAGCCGCGCCGCCCGCTGGGGGAAGCGCCTGTTTTTCTAATGCCTCCCCGGTCTCCGCCGTGGATTTATGCACCTCGCGCTCAAACTCGTCCTTCGCTTTTTTAAACTCCCCAAGGCTCTTCCCAAGCCCCCGCGCCAGCTCGGGAAGCTTTTTCGCCCCAAAGAGGAGAAGGACAATAAAAAAGATAAAGAGGAGTTCCGGTCCGCCGGGCATCGAAAGCGCAAGGAGTGGCGATATCATGAGCACCGCTTACTCCAGAAGAAGCGGGAATGCCAGATAATCTTTTGCGAGGGGCGCTCTATCTAACGGTTTTGGTGTTTGCCGCCTTGCGATAACTCACGAGGAGCAGATTCATCTTGTCATCGAACGCGAGCTCTCTGCGAGCCAGCTCCAAGCCGGCGGCCCCGAGGCGGCGGCGAAGATCCGGAGATTCGGCGAGCCGCGCCATCGCGTCGGCAAGCCCGCGTTCGTCGCCCGGCTGGACGAGGAGCCCGTTCTCCCCGTGTTTGACGAGCTCCGGAATCCCTCCCACGTCGGAGGCAATCACTGGTTTCCCGGTGGCGAAGGCCTGGGGGATGACGATGCTCTGCGCCTCTTTCAGCGAGGGGACGACGAGCACGTCGATCGCCGCCATGATCTCCGGCACATCATCCCGATAGCCGACAAAGAGGACAGGCGGGGGGTCGTGGGGGAATTCCTTCCGAATCTTCCGGCGCAATTTTTCAACCTGCTCGTCTGATCCGTCTCCGGCGATGACAAAGCGGGCACCCGGAATTTTTTCCAGCACTTTCGTGGCCGCGTTGACAAAGTGCCTGTGTCCCTTTTCGCTGCGAACCATGGCGACGAGCCCAAAAACCGGCGCGTCTTCCGGGATGGAAAATTCCGCGCGGAATCCGCGCCCGTCGACGCCCGGATGGAATTCCTTCAAATCGACTCCTTCGTCCGCCACGTCCACCCGGGATTCGGGAACCCCTGTGCGAAGGATGAGATCCCGCTTGATGAATCCGGCGGAGGCAATGACCCGCGCGCATCCCGAACGATAGGGGAATTGCTGGCGGGCAGGCATCTGCGAAGGCATGGTCATGTGGCGCGAGCGGACGACCGTCCAGCCCGCGAAATGCAGAAGGCATGCCCAAAGTGCATCCTGTCCGCTGCGGGTATGGATGACGTCCGGCTTCCACCGGCAAACCTTCCAGAGGAATTCCAGCAAGCCAAGCGGACCGCCCCACGAGCGGATTTTTTCCACCGGGATGTTGGGGGCATGCGTCTGCAGGCGCGCGGCGAGTTCGCTCCGTCTTCCGCAGACGACCAGGACTTTGTGCCCGTGCCCGTCAAGCCACAGGGCCTCGTGCAGGAGCCGGTATTGCTGCCCCCCCCAGTTCGGGCTGCTATCGGTCAAAAGCACATTCATCGCGTCCGTTTCCATGGCGGGTTCGGTCTTCATTCCCTGAAGGAAAAAATATTACAGAAGAGCGGATATGCGGCAAGAAGACCATTCCGGCGGCTGTTTGAGCGGGGCGTGCCCCTGAGCTTTCGCGTCTCACAAGCTTTCCTCGCTGGTCAGGATGTCTGAATCTCTAAACGAGCGGGACGCCCGTTCCCCCTGTGGTTTGCGTCTTTCGGACATGCGCACGCGTGTTTAAAAAACCCGCAGGAAATTCTGGACGACCTCGCAAGAGACGGTCATTTTCGCGGTGGCCATTTCCGGAACAAAATCATACCGTGCATGGCTTGGCGGACGGAACCCGAATTTATATTGCCTCTGAAAAAACTCGCAAAAAACCTCACTTCCGGCGCTGAATCTGCGGGCGGAGCCTCCTCGGGCGCGCTCGCTGAGTCTCACAGGAAACTCATCGCCATCTGCGCGCAATCCTCCGAGGAAGCGCTGGCCGCCATGGGAGTGGCCGCGGTCGGCTTGTCCGCGGAGCAGGCGGAAAAAGCCGCGGAGGAATTCGGCGCGAACGATCTTTTCCGCCGGAAAGAAAAGGGCTTCGTCGGGGAGATCCTCCAGAGGTGCCGCAACCCGCTTGTGATCCAGTTGCTGGTCATCTGCGTCGTCTCGCTCTGCATGGGAGATCTCCGCTCGGCGACCGTTGTGGTGGCCATGGTTTTCCTGAGCGTGGGCCTCGCCTACTTCCAGGAGCACCGCTCGGGCAAGGCGGTCGAGAAGCTCCGCGAAATGGTGCAGACCCAATGCCTGGTCGCCCGCGACGGCACCGAGGTCGAGATCCCCGCCTCGGAAATCGTCCCCGGCGACATCGTCACCCTCCAGGCCGGGGCGATCATCCCCGCCGACCTCCGCCTGATCGCCGCCAAAGATTTTTTTGTGAGCCAGTCGTCGCTGACCGGCGAGTCGATGCCGGTGGAGAAGTCCGCGGATCCCTCGGACATGAGCGGCCGGGGGGTGATCGAGCTGGCGAACGCGTGCTTCCAGGGGAGCAACGTGCTGAGCGGATCCGCGCGCGGCCTCGTTGTGAATACCGGCCTGCGCACGTATTTCGGTTCGATTTCCGAGAAGCTTTCCGGCGACCGCGTCCACACGAGTTTCGACCGGGGGATTGCGGGGTTCACCTGGCTGATGATCCGCTTCATGCTCGTGATGGTGAGCGTGGTTTTCCTGATTGTCGGGATCACCAAGGGCAACTGGGCGGAGGCGCTCCTCTTCTCCCTCTCGGTGGCGGTCGGCCTCACCCCGGAGATGCTTCCGATGATCGTGGCGGTCAACCTTTCCAAAGGCGCCATGGCGATGTCGAAGAAGAAGGTCATCGTCAAGCGCCTCAACTCGATCCAGAACTTCGGCGCCATCGACATCCTCTGCACGGACAAAACCG
>JBAXXD010000172.1:0-5915 GCA_037128135.1 Verrucomicrobiia bacterium | reverse complement strand
TGCTCGTCGAGCAGCTTCACCGCCTGGACGAGAAGGTCGTCGAAATCCATGGCGTTGAGCGCGCGAAGCTCGCGGTTGTAGCGCAGGAAGACGGCCCCGATCGGAGTCTCCTCGTTGGCGTTCCATCCGTTGTTCTTCCCCTTGCTGATCATGTTCTGCGCGAGGCCGGGGTCGAGCTTCTCGTCGCGCGAGGTCACGCGGTTGATGACCTTTTTGATGAGCCCGAGCTGGTCGCCCTGGTCGAAGATGCTGAAGTTGTTTTTGTAGCCCAGCTTGTCGGCGTCCGCGCGCAGGATCCGCACGCAGAGCGCATGGAACGTGCTGGCGGTGATCTCTGCGGCCTTCCCGGAATCGAGCATCCCGGCGATCCGTTCCTTCATCTCGCGGGCGGCCTTGTTTGTGAACGTGACGGCCAGGACGCTGGACGGGGAGACGCCCTGCGAGACGAGCCAGGTGATCCGCGCGACGATCGTGCGGGTTTTTCCGGTGCCCGCGCCCGCGAGAATGAGGAGCGGCCCGCACTCGTGGGTGGCGGCGCGCTGCTGCTCGGGATTCAAGTCCCAGAGCCGGAATCGGCTCATCGCAGATCCCCTGCGGCAAACCGCGCGACGACCGCCGGATAAATCCTGTGCTCCTCGGCCTGGATCCGCGCGTGCAGCGATTCCGCCGTGTCGCCGTCGAGCACCGGCACCTCCGCCTGCGCGATGATTTCCCCGGTGTCCATTCCGGAATCCACGAAATGGACCGTGCAGCCGGTTTTTTTGACCCCGGCCGCCAATGCCTGCCGCCAGGCCTCAAGCCCTGGAAATGCCGGCAACAACGAGGGGTGGATGTTGATGAGGCGGCGGGAAAACCTTTCCAGAAGAGGAGCCTTCACCATTCGCATGTAGCCGGCCAGCACAACCAACTCGACGCCCGCTTCCTGAAGCCTGTCCGCGACATCCTCCTCGATTTCCGGGGAAAGCTTCGTGCGGAACTTCGGCTCACGGATCACATCCGCCGCGATCCCCGCCCCGCGGGCGAGAGTGAGGATGCCCGCGTCTTCCACGTCGGACAGGACAAGTGCGGCTTCCGCGTCCAGCCGTCCAGCCTGGATCTCCGACAGGATCGCGCGGAAATTCGAACCTTTCCCCGATCCCAAAATACCGATTTTCAAACGTCCCATGGCACGGGATCATGCACTCCCGCCGGTTCATGGCAAGCCGGGTGTCTCAACAAAATGTCAGGGCCGAACCGTGGGGGCGGCGGCTCATGCGCGGGACATCCTAAAAAAACTGGCGGCGGTTTTTTCTGTGGCGGCGGCGATGTGTTCGAGCGATGCCCCACGGATTTCAGCGATTTTTTCCGCGACGAGCCGGGTGTGAGCGGGCTCGCACCGCTTGCCGCGGTGGGGGACCGGCGCGAGGTAGGGACAGTCGGTCTCGACCATGAAAGCGTCGTCCGGAACATCGGCAACGACCTCGCGGACGAGCTGCGCATTTTTGAATGTCACGATCCCGGTGAACGAAACGAGGTGCCCCATCGCGAGGATCTCCCGCGCCTGATCCGGGGTGTTTCCGAAGCAGTGGAAGACCGCGCGCAGGCGGCCGGTGAAGGGCGCGAGCATCCTCACCGTGTCGTCCCATGCGTCGCGCTGGTGGACGACGACGTTCAGGCCCAGCTCGCAAGCCAGATCGAGCTGGGCCGCGAACGCCTCGGCCTGGGCGGCCATGTAGGCACCGTCCATGATCGCGGCCTCGGTGTCCTCGGCCATTTCGGCCTGGAGCGCGCTCAGCGCGGGGGATGAGGAAAGCTGCTCGGACGGCAGCCGGTGGTAGTCGAGGCCGGTCTCGCCGATCGCCGCCACTTTCGGATGCGCGGCCAGGGCGCGGAGCGCGCCCAGCCAGTCGCCGGGCTCCTCCCGTACGTTCGTGGGATGCAGCCCGACCACCGCGTGGATGCACTCGTATTTTTCGGCGAGCGCGACCGCCCGGCGGCTGCTCTCGATCCCGGTGCCGATCGTGAGGATCCGCCGGACCCCCGCTTCATTGGCCCGCCGGATCACCTCATCGAGGTCGGCTGCGAAATCCGGATAGTCGAGGTGCGCGTGTGTTTCTGTGAGCATATTATTTTTCAATCGAGGAGTTGATACCATGTGCTCCGCCGGCGGGGTTCGTATCCGGCCTCGCGGATGAGGCGCTCGATGTCGGCGGCGCGGAGGTGGAACGCGGTGCCCGCGCTCGAGACCACGTTCTCCTCCATCATCACGCTCCCGAAATCGTTCGCCCCGAACTCGAGGGCGACCTGCCCGATCTTCGGGCCCTGCGTGACCCACGAGCTCTGGACGTTCTCGAAGTTGTCCAAAAAGATCCGCGCGACCGCCTGGGTGCGGAGGTATTCCGCGCCCGTGACCGGCTCGGCGCGAAGCTTCGTATTTTCGGGCTGGAACGTCCAGCAGATGAACGCGGTGAACCCGCCGGTCTCGTCCTGAAGATCGCGGAGCCGCCCGAGGTGCTCGATCCGGTCGTCGAGCGACTCGACATGCCCGAACATCATCGTCGCGCTCGACCGGAGCCCGAGCCCGTGCGCCTGACGCATGACATCCAGCCACGCGTCACTCCCGCACTTCAGCGGCGCGATCCGGTCCCGTACCCGGTCCACCAGGATCTCTCCGCCGCCGCCCGGAATCGAGCCCAGACCGGCGCCAATAAATTTTCCGATCACCTCGCGCACCGGCATTCCGAAGACATTTGCGAAGTGGTGGAATTCCGGCGGGCTGAACCCGTGGATGTTGATGTGCGGGTATTTCGCCCGGATATGCGCGAGCATTCCGAGGTAAAAATCGATGCCGAGCCGCGGGTGGTGCCCGCCCTGGAGGAGCACCTGCACCCCGCCCTCGGCCGACAGTTCGTCGAGCTTCTCGTCGATCTGGTCGAGCGAAAGCACGTAGTGGTCGCCGTCTTTCTCGGTCCGGTAAAACGCGCAGAATTTGCAATGGACGTTGCAGACGTTCGTGTAGTTGATGTTCCGATCCACGATGTAGGTGACGATCCCGTTCCCGCGCCCGTCGTAGGCCCCGGCCTTGGCCGCCCTGCGCCGCGCGCCGGCCAGCGAGCCCAGCACCTCGAGCGGCAGGGCGTGCAGCGCGCGCGCCTCGCCGGACGAAATCCGCCCGCCGTCGAGCACCTTGTCCACCAGTTCCTCCCCCTCGCCAATCGCTGCCATATGCGGAATTCATACAGAGGACACCGACCCATTTCAATCGCGCCGTTCCTTCGGAAGAAATTTCCCGAGCCAAAAAAAATCCGAAAATTCCCCTTGCCACCGTCGCGGTTGTCCCTAATCTTTCCGTCCCGCTCAATGTCGGGAACCCAACATTCAAAAGTTCTTTATCACCTATGTCAGCACCAGCAGGCCAAAAAATCCGGATCCGGCTCAAAGGATTCGACTACCGCATTCTCGATGCCTCCGCGCACGAGATCGTTGAAACCGCGAAGCGCACGGGCTCGAAAGTCACCGGCCCGATCCCGCTCCCGACCCGCATCGAAAAATTCACCGTCAACCGCTCGCCCCACGTGGACAAGAAGTCGATGGAGCAGTTCGAGATCCGCACGCACAAGCGCCTGCTGGACATCGTCGAACCGACCGCCAAGACGGTGGACGAACTCCGCAAACTCAACCTCCCCGCCGGAGTCGACATCACCATCAAAATTTGACAGCCATGAGCATAGGACTTCTCGGAAAAAAAATTGGAATGACCCGCGTCTATGACGACAAGGGCCGCAGCACGCCCGCCACGGTCATCGAGGCTGGCGGCAATCGCATTCTTCAAACCAAGACCGCCGACAAGGACGGCTACGCATCGGTGCAGGTCGGCTACGGCGACCAGAAGCCGCAGCGCGTGTCGAAAGCCCAGACCGGGCACTTCGCCAAGTCCTCGTCCACCCCGAAGCGCTTCATCCGCGAGTTTCGTCTCGCCGAGGGGGAGGCCGCACCGGAATCGAGCGATGTCGCGGTGACAGTCTTCGAGACAGGGCAGTTCGTGGACGTGATCGGCCAGTCGAAAGGCAAGGGCTTCCAAGGCACGATCAAGCGGCACAACTTCGACGGCCAGCCGATGACCCACGGCTCGACGATGCACCGCCGGAACGGCGCGATCGGCAACCGCTCGACTCCCGGACGCGTCTGGAAAAACATGGGAATGCCCGGCCACATGGGCGATGAGCGCGTGACCCTCCAAAACCTCCGCATCCTCCAGGTGCGCGGCGAAGAGGGCGTCCTTGTCGTCTCGGGCGCGATCCCCGGCGCACGTGGCTCCTACGTCATCGTCCGTCCGTCGAAGAAAAAGAAGCCCGCCGCCAAAAAATAACGGCCTCCATTCTCCAGAAAAAGCCGCCCGGGATTTTCCCGCGCGGCTTTTTTTCTGCCCCCTTCGCCTTCGCTTCGATAGAGAAGCGAAGGCCGGCCGCTTGGAGAAACGATCCGCAGACATCCAACCTCAGACCTCGCTTTTACGACGCGAGACGAGCAGGATTCTCCGTCCGGTGATTTACGGCGCGAAAACCGGTGGCGCTGACCGAGCACGGTCGTGAGGTCGCGATGATCTCCCCAAAAACCCTCCCGTATCACCGCAACTTCGGCAAGCGGCTCACCAAGCACCCGAAACTGGTACCTTTCCCTTTCACTTGCACGACCCCTTTCACAACCGCTGCTCCAGCCAGCGGATGCAGTCCTCCTGCCAGGTGATGCCGTCCTTCATGCCGAGGCCGTGGCCTCCGTTCTGGTAGATGTGGCATTCGAACGGAACCCCCGCCTTGCGCAATGCGGCGACGAAGAGAAGCGGATTGTCCACCGGCACGCATGGATCTTCCCATGTGTGCCAGACGAAGCAGGGCGGGGTTGTGGAGGTGACGTGGTTTTCGGCGGAAAGTTCGGCCTGCATGGCTTCGGAAGAGCCGGTGCCGAGCAGGTTCTCGCGCGAGCCGCCGTGAGAGAACGAACTCATGGTGATCACCGGGTAGCAAAGGATCCCGAGATCAGGCCTCGAACTGATCCGCTCGACCGGATCTGGATCGTCCGGGTTTCCATCGTCCCATTTCGTGAGAAGTGTCGCGGCGAGATGCCCTCCCGCAGACGAGCCGATGATCGCGATCTTGTTCGGATCAAATCCGTCTGTGGCGGCTCGGGAGCGGACGATGCGCAGCGCCCTGGCGGCGTCAACCAGCATCACCGGATGCCGGTAGCCATCGCTGCCGAGCCGGTAGTTGAGCACGAAGGCCTTGAACCCGTGAAGCTGGAAGACGCCCGCGAACCCTTCGCCTTCCTGCGACGAAAGCATGCTGTATCCGCCGCCAGGGAGAATGAGCATCGCGGCGTCCGGGAATTTCGTTCCGAACGGCTCGTAGATGTCGAGAGTGGGGATGTCGCCTGCGGCATCGCCTTTTGCGTGGGGTGCCCGGCCGGGCCAGAGAGGGATGGAATGCATCATGGAAAAAAAGCGAACGCCTCAGTTTCTGCGATAGCGAAAGGCAGAAAGGGTCGGGCCTATATATTTAAATGTTTCCTGAAGCGTTGCGCGTTTTCCAGCGGGTCGCCGGACACCACACGCAGGGGCGCGTATGATCCCCAGAAAGGAATCAGGCAGCCGCAGGTTGTCGTGCATTTTTGGCGTCGGTGCGGGCGATGGCTTCGCGAAACAGGCGGCTTTCCTCCGGGGTCGTGGAGCGTCCACCCATCTCGATGATAATTCTGTCAAATTCCTTCGTGGACATCAGGGGCCCGGTCAACTTGCCTGTGCGCTCAATGCGCGAGGAAGTCGGCGAGGTAGATTTCAGCGTTTTGCTCAAGGTCGCGGATGGCATATCGAAAGGCTTGGTTGTAGTTCAATGTAGGGAGTCGGAGCTTTCCGCGCAAGCCGTCAATTCTTCCAAGGATAT